>JAIQFJ010000123.1 GCA_020073325.1 Terriglobia bacterium
AAGTAAGCCGCCGCGATCAGCGTGTCGGAGACCGCATGCAGCCACAGCAGTTCCGGCCGCCAGAAAAAGCAGCCGCCGTGAGGCATGAAATCGGAGGCGAAAATCCGCCGGAAAAAGCCGGCGATGCCGATAGACGTGGACACATAGTATAGTGCCCGCCGCCGGCGCATTTTCTCAAAGATCTTGCAGAAAGGCGGGAGCTTTCGCAAGCTCCCGGCCCGCTTACTTCTTCAGACTGCGAACATAAGCCACCACGTCATCCACGGAACCACCGGTGACGCTGGCGATCGGCTTCATTTTCCCCTTTCCTTGCGTGATCACGGCCTTCAGATCCGCGTCGCTCATCTTCTGAACTTCCGGCGACTTCAGATCGTGGATCTCGACCTTCATCATCTTGGCGACCCCGGCGTTGGGGGTGCCGTCGGCTCCGTGACAAGACTTGCAGGACTTGTCATAGACCGCCGCGCCGGCCTTCGCGTCGGCGCCATACACGGCCATCGAGCCAAGAGCGGCTAACGTCATGGTCATCAAAATCGTTCGCATTCAGGTTCTCTCTCCTTATTTCTTCGCTTGATACCCTTCGAGGGAATGGTCATGTGCTGCGTAGTATTTGCCGGCGTCGTTCAGTTCCTTTGAAGTGGCCGACGTGTGGCAGTAAGTGCAGGACTTCTTTTCCTTCTTGGTGTAGTCGGGCTTCGCCGAGCTCACCGTAACGTTCACCAGCAGGCCGGCCGTCACGACGACCACCGGAAAGAAAAATTTCAAAATACGCATCGCTTTCTCCTTAAATGTACTCCTATCGAACACCCCTCTAACGAACGAACGCCACCACCATCAGCGCGAGCATCGCAATCCCCGCCACCACGGCGGCGCCGCCCATCACACGGCCAAAATTTTTCAGCCAGCGCGGCGGAGGCTCCGACCGGAACTTCGCCAGTTCGCCCGACGCCAGCAGCCGCTTGTATTCTTCCGGATGCTTCTCCTTCAGCTCCTCCTCGCTCAGGCGCCCCGTGAAGATCGTCAGATCCATCGGGAAATTCCCCGGCCGCAGGTGCGTGTTGAAGAAGTGAATCGTGAAGATGAAGCCCACCGCCAGTATCGCTTCCTCCCCATGGATCAGCAGCGCGATGTTCAGCCACGACCCCGGAATGACCCTCGCAAAGAACGGGGCGAACCACATCGCGTATCCCGAAAATCCGATGATCCCCATGCCCCAGAACACCGCCCAGTAATCGACCTTGTCCCAGTAGGCATAGCGGTCGAACTTGGGCTGCGGCCCCAGGCCCAGGAACCATTTGAAGTTCCCGAAGAAATCCTTGATGTCCTTCAGATTCGGGACCATCGAATTCGATCCCCAGACTAAGCTGAACTCGCGCCGCGCCACGATCCGGTACACCAGGTTCGCCACGTGGATCCCGAACGCGACCGTCAGCACCAGCGCGCACAGCTTGTGGAAGAAGATGATCGCGCCGAATCCGCCCACCGCGTTCGACAGCGTCCTCGCCCAGGGAGCGTCGCTGAAGCGCAGCGGCAATCCCGTGAAGGCGAGTCCCAGGAACGTCGCCGCCAGCGCGCCGTGCAGACAGCGCTGCGGCAGCTAAAAGCGCTGGTAATATTGCTCCACGACAGCGCCGGAAGGCCTGCCATCCGTTTTTGAAATTTGATTCTGAATCTCGAGATTGGTCATGGCATTAACTCCGGCTGTGTGCAGCCGCTCCTCCTCCAAACCGCGAGCGAATGAACCACAGAATCGTATGCAGCGCGAAGAACCCGAGCACGCCCGCCAGCAGCAGGTTCATGAAGATCGCCGAGATGTGCAGCAGCGGATATTTCTTCGCGTTGTGCGAATCCGCGTGCGGATCGTACTCCACAAAGCTCGCATTCGCGCCCGCATGGCATTTTCCGCAAGTCTTGGTCAGATTGGCCGTCGAGATCTTCGATGCCGCTTCCGACGCCGGCAGAATGTCGTGCGACCCGTGGCAATCCCAGCAGCGCGCCGTCTCCCGGTATCCCAGCGCCGAAACCTGCGCGTGGAACGTATCGCCATAAGTCGAATATTCGTCCTTATGACAGCCTCCGCACGTCGCCGTGGTCTTCATCTGGCTGCTCACCTCACGCATGCTGGCGATCTGGTGCGCCGTGTGGCAATCGCTGCACACCGGCGCCGTATCGACACCCGCTTCGAGCATCTGTCCGTGGATGCTCTTCGCATACGCCGCCTTCGGCCCTGCGTGACAGGTGCCGCACGTCTCGACCACATGCGCATGATTGGTGCGGCTGTTCGGATCCTTACTGGAAAGAATCTTGTGCGCTCCGTGACAACTGGAGCAGCTTGCCGCCACCAGCAGCCCGGTCTTGGTCAACGCATAGCCGTGGATCGAGTCGATGTATTTCGAATACACCTCATTCGAATTCCCCTGCTTGGAGGCGTGACATTCGCCGCACGTCTTCGGCAGATTTTGCGCGTACGTCATCGATTTCGGATTGCTCGACGCCAGAATTTCGTGCGCGTTCCCGTGGCAGTTCAAACACGGCTGCGCTCCCGAATGCGCGTGCACGCTGGCGGTCACGTCGGTCTTCGTTCCTTCGTGACAGGTGCCGCAATCGACTCTCACTTTCGCCTTCTCCGTATGCGGATAGGCCTGAATGGTGGAATGGCATGAGCTGCACGTCAGGCTTCCGTGCACGCTCGCCTTGGTTGCGGGACCTTTATCCTCGTGACAGGACAAACAGTCGAGACCCGCCGCGCGGACTGATTGCGACAGTCCGGCTGAAAGAAATAGCGCGATGACCCACCTCATGGGCCCTCCTTAACCCGCCGCTATTTCTTTTCTCGAAGCGGCGGCCCTACTGAAGCAAACCCTTGTATCCCAGATCGCTCAGGATTTTAGGATCTTTCTCCTCCATGGCCAGTACGTCGTGACAGGTGGCGCAATCGTTCGGGATCGCGCGTCCGTCCGGGCTGACGTGGCTTCCGTCATGACAGCGGAAGCATCCGGGAGAATCCATGTGTCCGACATTATTCGGATAATTGCCCCAGTTAACTCTCATCTCCGGAAAGACGTTCTGCAAATAGATCGCCTTCACCGACTCAATCGCATTTTTCAGATCCGCACTCCCCGTTTCATGCACCTGCGGGTATTTTGACGAATAAAAGCTGTCCATCGATGTCGCGATTTCACGCACCGCCGCGTCGTGACTTGGGTAATCCCGCTTCAGCACTTCTACCGCTTCCCTCTTGATAAAGGGGAGTTTCGGGCTGATCCGCCCCTGGCTGATCGCCTGGTCCACCGCGCGCTCCGGCAACTGGAACGTATGCGCCGGACGATTGTGACAATCCATGCAGTCCATCGTCCGATGCTCGCCCGCCGCCAGTTGTTCCGGCGTCACCTTCACGTCGTTCGCGGTGAACACCGTAACCTTGCCGTCCGGAGCCGTATAGGTGACCTGCGGAATCACCTGGCGCTTCCCGTCCGTCGACGTGTACTCCATCTTCGCCTTCGGATCGAGATGCGCCCCGTGAATCCCGACGCCGCCTCGCCATGTCACGCCGCCCACCTTCAGCAGCAGCACGGTATACGCGGCTGTATTCTGCTCATCCGGCGCGTAGCTCGGCCGCACCGAGAAAATATCGCCCGAAAATCTCTGCGGCCAGTGGCACTGCTCGCACGTCTCGCGCGCCGGGCGCAAGTTCGAGACCGGCGACGCGATCGGCCGCGGATAGTCGTTCAGCGCCACCGCGAACACCTGCCGTACGCCCGAAAGTTTCGCTTTCACGAACCACGACGCGCCCGCCCCGATATGACACCCCGCGCATCCCACATGCGAGTGCGGCGAGTTCTGATACGCCGTATACTCCGGCGCCATCACCTTGTGGCACGTCAGCCCGCAGAACTGGTCGCTGTCCATGTAGTTCACCGCGCTATAGCCCCACTGCGACGCGATGATGACATTCGCCACCGTCGTCGCCGCGACAAAGGCCAGCAGCTTGCGCAGCTCCGGACTATCGAGCGACAGCGGCGGAAGATCCGTCCACGGCAGCCCGCGCTTTTTCAGGCCCGCCCGCTTGATGAAAATGCCGATCGGAATCAGAATCAGCCCAAAAATAAATACTCCGGGCAGAATCATGAACGAAAGAATCCCCAGATAAGGATTCTCCGCGCTCCCGCGCCACAGCGTCGGCAGCAGAAACAGCCACAATCCGCCGCCGAGCGTCGTTAAAACGACACCCACCAGGCTGAGCGGATTGCTCGCCAGATAGATGACCGGACGCAGCCGGTCCAGAATTTGCGTGAAAAGAGATTTAGCAGGTTCCATGGGGTGAATTGGGGTGTCCGGCAGCCGTCGCTACTTCGCGGCGCTGCCGGAATTCAAAAATGCCAAAAGGTCCGACATCTGCGACCCCTCGAAACGGGGCCAGCCGATGTTCTTCGACTTCATCTGATCGAGCATCTGCGGTCCGTGGTGCCATAATGCCGACACCATATCCGCCGACGTCAGCGACTGCCCCTCGATCTTCGGAGCGCCGCCGTCGCGGTGACAAACCGCGCATTTCTTGTTTTCAAAAACACGCTTGCCCGCGCCCGGATTTCCCGCGTCCTGGAAGAATTGCCGCGCCCACAGATAATTCAGCATCTCTTCCATCTCGCCCGGGGCGAACTCCACCGGCTTCGCTCCCGCCGCCGCCATCCGCGGCGCATGATTCCACATCTCCGCCGCGATCGCCGTCAGCGTCTCGCCGCGAATCCGTTCCGCCAGCCCCGACCCCGGCTTGTGACACACCGGGCAGCCCTTCGAATTGAACACCGCCACGCCATCGTGATCCGTGCCGATGGTGAACACCGGCGCTTTCGACGGCGGGTTCGGCAAGTGCCGCACGTACACCAGAATGTCGGTCAGATCCTGCGCCGAAAGCTCCGGCCATTTCACCTTCGCGGCGCCCGTTTCGTCCATCATGTACTGCCGGTGGTTCCACATCACCTGCGCCAGCGCGACCGGATTGTCGATCACTTCCCACTGGCTCACCGGTTTCACCATCGGCTTGGCGACCTCCGTCAAACCGTGACACTTCGTGCAGCCGCGCTCGGCAAACGCGCGCTTTCCGCGTCCCGCATCGCCCGGCTTATCGAAAAAACGCGTGGAATAGAAATAGGCGTACAAATCCCGAGCCGCCTGCGCGTTCACGTCGCCCGGCTGGATGTTGCGCGCATTCATCGCCGCCCACATCGCCGGAGCATGGTTCCACATCGTGGCCGCAAGACTCGCCGGCGTGAAATCGCGATCGATAATTTTCCCCAGGTCCGGCCCGATCTTGCCGCCCTTCCCGCCGACCGTATGGCACTGGACGCACTGCAGCGTCTCGAACAGCTTGGCCCCGCGTGTCGAATCGGCAATAAATTCCCCCGCCCCGTAAGCCTGCGTCCCCGCCACCAGCATCGCGGTGAAGCCAGCGAGCCGCGACCAAAGCGAGCGGTTCAACCCCGTACTCTTCAAAAAGCTCTTCATCGCGTGAACCTCAATCCAGTGGTCACCAGGTGCGCCCGGAATCCTTCATACAGATAGAACACTTCGCCGTATCCGTAATAGCGCCACTCCGAAAACCAGCTCACATGCTTTCCGAGGGGGACCGACAGGCGCGCCAGCGGCTGAAAATAATCCGTCGGCCGGCTGCCGGACGATATATAGAAGGACCCGCCCGCCGACAACTTCGGCGCCAGCGTCCCACCCTTCGGACAAATGAAATCGAACAGAGCCGTCACGCTGTTTGCCCGCTCATGATAATGATCGATCTGCTGTGAAAGATCCTGCGGAGCCAGGTATCCGATGTCCGCATGCAAATCATAGCGCGTGTACGATCCCTGAAAATCGAAGTTCTTTCCGCCCCTGGGCGTCCACATCAGCGACGCCGATTCCTGAACCGAGGAAAAATCGTACGCCGCGCCCGCCAGCGGATTCTGGTTCTGCAGCGCCGAAAAGTCCGCCGAGAACGTCACCGAATTCGTCGCCATATACCGCGCCTGCGCCCGCACCTTCTGATAGTTGTACAAACTGGTCCGGAAATAATTGCCGTCGCCCGACGCCGCCTCCGCCTCCGCCGTCAGCGAAAGCTTCTGGCTCGGACGATACGTCACTCCGCCCAACCCCACATTCCGCTGTAGCGTCCCCGTCACCGAGCTCGACAATCCCGCCGCCGGCAGAATCGCCTGGTTCGCATCGCCCCATACATAGCGATACCCTCCGCGCAGCGTCAGCCGGTTCAGCGGATCCCAGTAAATGTCGACTTCGTTCTGGTTATAGTTCGTCACCAGCGTCGATGCAAGCAGCGCCGCCATGGAAAGAGAAGACGCCGTCGACGCATTCGTGAAAATCTGATTCGACACGGCCGACCCGTTGTCGTGCATCCGGTCCGTCAGCCAGCTCTCGACGATCCGCACCCGCTTCAGCGGCCGGATCTCCGCACCCGCGCTCGCCGTCGTATGCGGCAGCTTCGCCGCCGAACTCAGCAGATACTGCTGGCCCGTATAGAACAGGATCTGGCTCTGCAAGTAAAGATTCCCCGCGTCCGTCTGCGAGTAATGAACGTCGGTCTCCGGCTGGCTGTACAGGAACTGCCCGTACAAATCCACCCACGATGCCGGACTCGCCGTGAACAGCCCCTTGCTGTAAATGCTCGTCCCGCGAATCCCATAAGCCGCCAGCAGATTCGTCAGATCCAGCGTCTGCCCGAAAACCTTGCTCGAGCTGTTCCCCAAATTCACGCCGCCGTTTTGATACACGCTCTGGTCGTCTTTAAACGTCGTGCCGCCTTCTTCGAGCGTCGCGTGAAACTTGCGCATCTCGATCCGGATTCCGCCGCGATACAAATTGGTCGAGTCCCCTAAAAGATTCGGGACGGGAAATTCGTTGGAGTCGGTCACGAATGCCGTGGCGCCCCGTCCCGAGTTCGAATCGCGATCGAAAGCCACGTACGGAATGAAGCGGCTTTGCGGCATGAGGTCGAGTGAAAACGACGCCATCCGCCGGCGCTCATCGAACGATTGCTCATCGAGCACGATCCCGCGCCCGATCAGCGGATCGGCGTAAGAAGGCAGAAAGTTGAAATACGCGAAGTCGCGATAATCCGCGTTGAAGTCGTAATACTTCGCTTTTTTCATGTCGAAATGCAGCGTCTCGTAAGGCTCGTCGCCCCAACTATACGCCCGCACGTGAATCGTGTCGAACGCCCGATGCTTCGGATCGGTAATCGTAAAGTCGCTGCCGATCAGCTTCGGACCCGACCCCAGATTGACGATGCTCCGGTACGTATCGAAGCTCCCGCCCGGCCCCGTGATCCAGCGATACCCCAGATCGACCGACCCGGTCAGCCAGTTCTCCCCCGAAGGCACCGGCGATTCCGCCGCCGGAGCCGCCGCTGCGGCAGCCGGCTTCTGCTCCTCGCCCTTCACCGGATCCGTTTTTGCCGGATCCGGTTTCACAGGATCCTGCCCCATCACCGACACCCCGGCCATCACGACCATCCCGACAAAGAGCCGCGAGTGCCAACGAGCGGGTCCTGAGGCGACCACACAATTTCGTCTCGTCATTTAAGTAAATTCCTGTCCACGTGACTCCCGTGGATCTTCTGATGACACACCGTGCAGTTCTGGAATCGCGGCGACCGCAAATCGTGGAACGCCGGCGGCACTGTCCCCAGCGCCCCGGTTTTCACCGTCGGCAGGTTCGAGTGGCACTCCAGGCACACCAGCCGCACTTCCTGCCGGACTAACATCCGCGGATTCGTCGACCCGTGCGTTTCATGACACGTCGAACACGCCTCAAACCGCACCGGCGCATGCTCGTACATGAACGGACCACGCTTGTCGCCGTGGCACGAAAAACATCCCGGCTCGTTCGCCGCGAAAAAGTTCGTGTTCCCCGGCCGCGTCGTCCCATGCGGATTGTGGCAGTCCACACAGCTCATCGCGCCTTCCGGCAGCCGGTGATGAAATGGCTTCTGGAACTGCGCCCACGCATTGGTGTGGCACGACGCACACTGCGCATTGATCGCCTGCGCCCCGCGCTGCACCAGTTGCTTGCCTCCCTCCGCGTGAACTTTATGACAACTCGTGCAGGAAACCTGGTCCTTCGCGTGGCTCGACTGCAGCCGGCCCACGTGCGTCGGCTCGTTCAGGTGGCAGCTCATGCAAATCTTGTCCGCCGCCGCGGCCGCCAGTTTTCCCGGATTCCGGATATCCTCGGCCGACGCCGATTCCGTGTGTTTCTGCGCCGGACCGTGGCAGGCTTCGCACGACCTGCCTTCGAATCCGCGCTTCTTGTTCGTGTCCAGCCCGTGATGCGGAGTGCTTGCGAACGCCTTCGAAATATCTTCGTGGCACAGGCCGCAAGCCTCCGACCCGGCATAGCCCGCGGGAAGCTTGGAAGCGGGTGCGTCCTGACCCTTTACCAGGACGCACCCCGCGAGCAGGACCAGTATCCCGCTCCTAATATTGCGCATGGACTTGCCCAACCGCGAATGCAGCGCCCGAGCCATGGCAAACCGTGCAGCTCTCGCCGAGCGTCGTCGTATTCGCCAGCGTATGCGACGCTGTCGACAGCGTCACGTGGCAGCCCGTGCAAGCCGAGCTGATCGGCTGAATCGTCGGATTGATCGGACCCTGCGGATCCATCACCGCGTTCTTGCCTTCCGGCAGGTTCTGTTCGCTGCCGTTCACGTGGCACATCGCGCAATTGCGCCGGTCCCCAGGCTCGCCCTGCGGGCTCATCGCCGGATAACGAACGTCGCTGAAGTCGTTGTGGCTGCCGCCGAACCCGACCACCACATACGGCCGGTCCGGAGGAAGATTGTCGCCCGTGTGGATGCGATGCACCAGCAGGTTGAAGTTGATCCCCTGCGGAGGCAGCGCCTTGTCCGCCGCCACCTGCGCCTGCCCTCGCACCGGACTATCGGTGCCGCTCGGATTATGGCAGATCACGCAGTATTCGGTCTGATTCCGCAGCGAACCGTGTATCGTCGTAAACGACACGTGGCACTTGTTGCAGCTCGCCGTCGCTACCACTGTGCGCCGCGGAGCCACCGGCGACCCGTCCACCGAGAAATACATCACCGGATTCTTCGAGCTGTAGCTGATCGTCTGCTGGCTGGTTGTTCCACCCAGCACTACCTCCTGCCGCCGCGCTTCCATGCCCATCGTGTACGTCCCGACGGCATTGGCCGGAATCGCGTGCTTGAAGGTGTACGTGCAGGTTCCATCCGGGCCGCAACTCGCCACCGTCAGCGCGCTCTCCGTCACATAACCCGGAGTCGTCACGTCGCTGCCGAAGCTCGTCAGCCCGTAATCCGTCGTCGGACCTGTCATCGACAAGCTCAGGGTTCCGCCGGTCAGTTTCGACAGCGGCAGCGCCGCGCCGCTTCCATCCAGCAGCGTGAACGTCACCGTCGGATTCTTGCCCGCGCTTCCGTTTTGAATATTCGTGATATTCACCGCGATCCCGGTCAACAGGCTCGATTCGGCCGGAATCACGTGCGCGCCCTTGATCGATGCGTCGAAATCATATTCGCCCTGCGGAATATGGCAGTTGGCGCACAGATTGTCGTCAAACTGCGGACCGCCGGCGTGTCCGGTGCCCTTGGCGAAATCGACATCGTCATGACAGGCGCCGCAAGCGGCCCGGGTCGGCTTGGTCAGATACGCGTTCGCCTGCGCCGCTCCCGACTTCTGATCGTGGCAGGTCTCGCAGCGACGCGCATCGGCGGGGAAAACCACCGTCGACCAGTCGCTGACCGCCTGATTGAACCCGATGATCTGATACGGCGTGCCGGCTTTTACGCTGGGCAGGCTCGAACCCAGATGGATCTTATGAATAAAGACCTTCGCGTCCAGCGTATTGCCCGTATCCGGATCCACCGTCTGGGGCTGGTGGCACAAAATGCACAGCTCGACCCCGCGCCGCGATCCGCCGTGGAACGAAATCTGGTCGTGGCAATTGTTGCAAGCCATGCTGCGCACCACGTCCCGGGTCACCGTAACCGCCGCACCGTTCGGCACAAAGTTGAACGTCGTCGACGCGTAATTGATGTTCATCCCGAACTGGGTCAAATCGCGCGATCCGTAGACCCCGATCGTGTGAGTCGCCGTCGCGTCCCAACCCGAAGGTGCCTTGGTTTTGAAAGTATACGTATAGGTTCCGTCGCTGTTGGGTGTGAACGTCCCACCCGAATCCGCACCGGCCTGAATCGCGGTGTTGCCCGTGATCGGACTCTTCTGCGACCGCGTCGTGTAGGCCGTATACTGCTCCTGGCTTTTCGGAATGGTCGCCGCGATCAGGCTGATCGACACCGCACCCGGCGTCGTAACTCCCAGCCGGTCAAGCGCAAGTCCTTGAGGATCTGTCACTGAGATCGTCGCCGCGATGGTTCCATCCGACGCAATCTGCGCACTTGTAACTTTAAAAACCAGTCCCGGGCGGACGAAATTGACAGTCGCCGCATCGGCATAATACGCCAGGTCCCGGGGCGAATATTGATGCTTCTGAGTATCGCCGGACAGGCTGAGCGCGACCACCGCAACCAACGCGATGGCCCGTCCCGCCAAATGAGTCCATTTCATAGCTTTCCTCCCCACAATGGCCAACGTTCTGAACTTCGACTCCCTGAATGCTGACGGCGTTATATTAAGCACGTCCTGCCCCAGGCTATCATTCTTTATTTTCTGTGGATTACAGGAAAACGCTGAGGGTGTAGGCGCATCCGGCTGGGTGTTATGACCCATGCCATTCTGGGGATTTTGAAGGCATTGAAAGCGCGTGCCAAAACGAAAACAGCGTGACGTTGGTGGCCGTCACGCTGTTCAAACCGAAGCGGAACCCGGGCTGTATTTGGGATCGTCCCTTGTGGAAGTTTATGTATTCCTGAGAATGAATCTATTCAAACAGCCGGATCCTTTCTTCGGCGACGAGGTCGCACTGCTGCCCTCGTGGGTTCTGCCTCTGGCAGGTCTCCCGATCACGATGGCGAAGCGTCGTCGGGCCTCATCTTTCGCACCCGCAAAAATGCAATTTTGGGACCCGCGCAAACGCGCCTGTTTCCGTCAATTCCGGTTGCCTGCGCGCGGCCGCACCCAGATTTCGCGCAGCGCTCTGCGCCGTCCGGCGGCCACCGCCAACCCGCCGATCACGATCATCCCGATCGTCCCCGGCTCCGGCGCCGCCCCCGGCGCGGCCGAGGCGGTATTGGCGACAAACGACAGGTCGTCCGCATATCCGTCCACATATTCCCCTGTAACGATCCTCGCATTCAGGACGAACTCGATGGCGCGCGTGCCGGCCGGAACCGCGCCGTTTGCGGAAACGAAAAATAATCCGGTCGCATCCCCGCGGCCCGCCGCATTCGGACCGTTCAGGACGAAGCCCGCCGGGTTGAGGATCGTATCACTGCCATCCCGAAAGTAGACCACCAGTTGAGCGTAATCGTCCTGCGTTAAATAGCCGCCAAGATAGGCCGAAAGTACGAAGGACACCGACCCCGCGTCAATTTGCGCCGCCAGATTCGATGCATCCAGGAACTGATCTCCACTGCCCAGGCCCGTTCCCGGGCCGCCCGCAAAAAAATTCGACCCGCGGTCGGCCGGACCGGGATCCGTCGACAGCGGAAACCCTCCCGCCGCTCCATACTGCACCACCGTGAAGTTTCCGTTCAAAGTGCTCCATCCCGGAATCGACGCCACGACGCTTCCATCCGTGCTGCCGACGCCCGACTCAGCATCCCCGTTCACAATCGCATTGGTTCCCAGAATGATCCCGCCATGGATGGGTGTGAGCGCTGCAAGCCCAAGCAAACACAACAGTGCTTTCAATTTTGGTTCCTCCGATCACAAAACTGCACGACCGTAATGCGCAAACCAGCGCCCGCCGCTTGAAATATTTTTGAGGGCCGCCCGGAATTGGAATGAACCGCGACCGCAGGGAGCGGCGAGCGCCGAATCGAGTCACACAGTGTAAGCGTGCGCTCCACGTCGTAACGCGGCACGGTAACGTTTTCTCGCGGCCGCCCACGAGTACATTTAGCGCACGACTCTAAGCAAGGGAAAGCGGTGCGCTAAAATGGCAGTCGTATCGTGGAACAGATCGGGCGCTACCAAATCCTCGGGGAGTTGGGGCGCGGGGCGATGGGAATCGTGTATAAAGCCCAGGACCCGGCGATCGGACGCACCGTCGCGATCAAGAGCATCCGTCTTCACGATCTCTCCGACGAAGCCGAACGCGACCGTCTCCGCGAGCGTCTCTTCCGCGAAGCGCAATCCGCCGGCATTCTTTCCCACCCCGGCATCGTCACCATCTACGACATCCTCGAGCAGGACGGCCTGGCCTACATCTTCATGGAGTTCGTCAACGGCCCCCCGCTCGAAAAAATGCTCAGGCACGAGCGGACGCCCGACAAGGAAACTCTGCTCAGCATCTTTCGCCAGGTGGCCGCCGCGCTCGACTACGCGCACAAAAAAGGAATCGTCCACCGCGACATCAAGCCCGCCAATATCATGATCCACGAGGACGGCACCGCCAAGGTCACCGACTTCGGCGTCGCGAAAATTCTTTCGCAATCCATGACCGTCGCCGGAACCATAATGGGCACGCCCAGCTACATGTCTCCCGAGCAGATCCAGGGCACCGCGATTTCAGGCCGCACCGATCAGTTCGCCCTCGCCGTCATCGCCTACGAAGTTCTCACCGGCGAAAAGCCGTTCAGCGCGGAGTACATGCCGACGCTCCTCTACAAGATCGTCCGCGAGGAGCCCATCGCCCCGCAGCGCCTCAACCCGACCCTCGGTCCGCAGGTGGAGACCGTGATGCGCAAGGCGATGCACAAGGATCCGGTGGAGCGTTTCGAATCCTGCGCCGAATTCGTCAACGCGCTCGCCGCCGCCTGCAACGCGACCAAGGAATGGACTCCGCTGCCGCGCGGCGCGCACAGCAACATGCCCACCGTCGGATCGGACGACGGCTTGTCGGAAACCATCGACGAACTGACCGCGAAAGAATCCGCTGAAACGGTGGCCGCGCCCGCCGTGCCGCCCGTGATCGCGATCCAGCCGGTAGGAAGACTCGCGCCGCCGCCCGAGCCGAGCCATGTGGCGCGCAACGTGTTCCTCTCCGCCCTGGCCGTCGCGCTGGTATTCGCCGGAGCCTTCGCCGTCGTCTGGAAATTCACCGAGCACCCCAAGCCCGCCGCCGCCGTGGAACAACCCGCGCCCGCGCCCGTCGAGGTCGAAAAGCCCGTGCCGCCTCCGCCGCAGGAAACTCCCAAAGCCGAAACTCCCAAAGAAGAATCGCCGAAGGAAGAAGCGAAACAACCGCCTCCCGAAGAAGACCCGCTTCCCGTCGTCACCAAACCCGAAGTTGCGAAGGACCCCGTGTCGTCCGACGCCGTCTTTCAGCTCACGACGTCGCCCGCGGGATCCGAAGCCATCTTCGACGGCGACCGCCGCTGCACCACTCCGTGCCGCATGGTTCTCTCCACCGGACGCCACACCTTCGTCGCGCGGCACACCGGTTATCGCGACGCGCACCGCATCATCGAAATTCCGCGCGACACCGGCCTGATCGTCGACCTGGCGCGCGCTACTGGAATGCTGACGCTCATCTCCGATCCGCCCGGAATGTCGATCGTGATCGATGGCCAGGAACAGCCGCAGAAAACACCCGCACGTCTCGTGCTCGCCGAAGGCCAGCATCAGGTGCAGGTCGGCCACAACGGACGAACCAAGCAGTTCACCGTGGACATCCGCGACGGAGCCCTGGTGGAAAGGACCATCGAGTTAAGCCAATGACGAGCCGCCGTGTATTCTTGGGAGCCGCCATAGGCGGCATGTTACGAGCTCAGCAGCCACGCGACATGAAAGTCCTCTCCACGCGTCCGGAAGATCTGGAAATGCCGCTCTCCGGCTTCTCGGATTACCTGACTCCGGTGGAGCATTTTTTTGTCCGCACGCACGTCTACGAGCCAAAGGTCGACATGGCGAGCTGGTCGCTGAAAGTGGAAGGCGCCGTTGCCACTCCGCTGACTCTCTCGCTGGACGACCTCCGCAAGATGCCGGCCCACGAACTGATCGCCGTCACCGAATGCGCCGGCAACGGCCGCGGCCTGTACGATCCGCAGGTGCCGGGCCTGCAGTGGACCACCGGCAGCATCGCCAACGCGCGCTGGCGCGGAGTTCGTCTCGCCGACGTTCTTCGCAAAGCAGGCGTCAAATCGTCCGGCGTCGAAACGCTGTTCGACGGCGCCGACGTGCCGCTCGGCACGATGCAGGATTTTCGCCGCTCGATCACCATCAAAAAGGCGCTCGACGAGAACACATTACTCGCGTATGAAATGAACGGCGCGCCGATCCCGCAAAAGCACGGCTTCCCGTTGCGCGTCGTCGTCCCCGGCTGGGCCAGCGATTCGTGGGTCAAGTGGCTGACCTCCATCAACGTGCTCGAAAAGGAATGGGACGGCTTCTGGATGAAGAACGCCTACCGCCAGCCGACGCATCCCGTCGCGCCGGGCACCGCGCTGACGCCCGATCAGATGGTCCCTGTGACATCGCTCAGAGTGAAGAGCGTCATCTGGTCGCCCGTCGCAGGTGCATCCGTCGCGCCCGGCAGCCGTTTGACGATCCGCGGTACCGCATGGGCCGGCGATCAGGGGCCCGTCACCGGAGTGCAAGTGTCAGTCGACAACGGCCGCACGTGGCGAGGCGCGGATCTGGCGCGCGATCAATACACCCAATTCGGCTGGCGCCAATTTCAATACGAGTGGGTCCCGCGCGATGCGGGCTACTACACCATCATGGCTCGCGCCAACGACGCCAACGGCAACACCCAGCCCTTCGAGCCTGAGTGGAACCCGTCCGGCTACGGCTGGAACGTCGCGTCGTCGGTGGCGGTGAACGTGGGCGGCGAGCCGTCCCGTCCCGCACAAAGCGCGTCCGCGCCCCCGGCCGGTCCCGGTGACTTCCGCAGCGCGTGCCTGTCCTGCCACGAGGTGAACGTGATCACCCAGCAACACCTCACCCGCGCCCAATGGGATCGCGAGATCACCAAGATGACCAACTGGGGCGCCCAGGTCAAACCCGAAGATCGCGACAGGTTCCTCGACTACCTGTTCAGCAACTTCGGACCAGGGAAATGATCGCTTCACGCCTTTGCGCCCTTTGCGACGAAGCTTAGCGCCTTTGCGTGAACCATAAAGAAATGACTCGACTCAACATCTCCTCCGGCACCCAGTGGGAACCCATCGCCGGCTACTCCCGAGCCGTCCGCATCGGCCCCTACGTCCACGTCAGCGGCACCACCGCCACCGACCACGAGGGCAATCTCGTAGGACACGGCGACATGTACGCCCAAGCCCTCCAGGCGCTCGAAAATGTCGAGTCCGCGCTCGCCCAAGCCGGAGCCTCGCTCGAACACGTCGTCCGCACGCGCATGTACGTCACCGACATCCTGCGCTGGGAAGAAGCCGCCAAAGCTCACGGCGAGTTTTTCGGAAAGATCCGCCCGGCGACTTCCATGGTCGAAGTCGTGCGCCTCATCCATCAGGACATGTTGTTCGAAATCGAAGCCGACGCCTTCGTCGGTGAATAAAACACGCGCACCAGCGGCGCCGTCATCAAGGTGGTGATCAGCGCCATCATCACCATCATCGAAAACACCGCCGGCGACAGAATCTTCAAATCGAACCCG
>JAIQFJ010000124.1 GCA_020073325.1 Terriglobia bacterium
GGCAGCCTCGCAGACCGCGGCGACGCAATCCTGACTTCTATTCGCAACGCAAAGCGCTGAGCGGATCGACTCTGGTCGCGCGGCGCGCGGGGAGATACGCCGCGGCGAGGCCCGCCATCGCCAGGGCCAGCGCGACAGCGGCGTACGATCGCGGATCGTAGGGGCTGACTCCGTACAGATATTGCGCCAGGAGTCGCGCGAATACGGCGGAGACCGCGTATCCGATCGCCAAGCCCACGATGACGGCGCGTCCCGTGCCGGAGATCACGAGTGCAATCACCTGCCCCGGCGCGGCGCCGAGCGCCATGCGAATTCCGATTTCTTTCGTGCGCTGCTCGACCACATAGGCGAACACGCCGGAGATGCCGATCGCGGCCAGCAACAGCGCGAAGGCGCCGAGCACTCCCGCGATTCCCGCCATGACTCGCGATCCCGCAAGCTGCCGGTCGAGATTGTCGGCCAGCGGCGCTCGCGCGACATGCGCGCGCGGGTCGATTCGCCGCGCCATCGCCGCAACCGAGTCCACTGCCGCGGCGGCGTCGCCGCGCACCAGAAGCTTGGGCACGCGCTCCGGATTGAACGGCTGAAACATCGCGGGACCCACGCCGTCCAGATAAGAAAGATAGGCGTCGCGCACCACTCCGACGATTTCCCGAAGGTGGCCGTTGGCGACCACCTGGCGGCCCACCGGATTCGTATCCCCGAGGTAACGCTTCGCCGCGGATTCGTTGATCACCGCGACCAGGCGCGGATCCTCGCCGGCGCGGAACGTTCGACCGGCGACCAGCGGAATGCCCAGCAGATCGAAGAAGTCCGCCGAGATTTCATGGAGTTCGATGTCGTGCTGCGTTTTGGCCGGCTCCGAGGGAAGCCGCAGCGACGTAAACCAGTGCGCGTTCGAAAGCGGTTCGCGCGCCGTGATGGCGGCTTCGGGCATTCCGGGAATGGTGCGGATTCCGTCCATTAGTTGCGCGTAAAACTGGCCGGTCCGCTCGGCGGTGTAGGCGCTCGCGGGCAGTTCGAACGAGATGACGGAAATGTCGTGGATGCGATAGCCGGGGTCGCGCGTCCGCGCGTGCTGCACGCCCGAGAGCAGGAGCCCCGCGCCGATCAGCAAAACGACGCTCATGCTGACTTGCACGGCGAGCAGCACGTTGCGCATCGAAAGCGTGGGCCGGGGATCGCGGCGGCGCGTCCCGTGCAGCGCCGGAGCCAGCGCGAAAGCGACGCAGGTCAGCGCCGCCAGAGCCGTGGCGTAAGCGATCACCGCCGCGTTGGGCGTGAGGCTCACGCTCGGTCCGTCGTCCGCCATCGCGAATACGTATGCGGGAAGTTTCCAGGCCAGCGCGATTCCCAAAGACGCCGCGAGAACCGCCAGAACGAATCCTTCGGTCAGCAACTGGCGGACAATGCGCAGGCGGCTCGCGCCGAGAGCCTGGCGTGTTTCGATCTCGCGCTGCCGGGCCGCGGCGCGCGCGATCAGAAGATTCGAGACATTCGCGCAGGCCAGCAGCAGGACCAGCACCAGCCCGGCAAACATCAATCCGAAAACGGGCATGAATTGGCGGCGCTTGGGATGCCCCGAAAGGATGGTGGGGTCGGCCAGCAGGATCCGCGATTCGTCCAGCTTGTTTTGCTTTTCGAACTGCGTGTGGAGAACGGTCAGCTCAGCCAGCGCCTGCGCTCGCGTCGCACCGGGAGCGAGCCGGCCGGCGACCGGGGAGCAGCAGTCGTGGGGGTTGCGCAGAAATTCGCGCGTCGACGCATCGCCGGGGCGAAGCGACTGCATCGCCGGCAGCGGGATCCACAAATCTTCGCGGCCGCCGGTGGTTCCGGAAAATTCCTCCGCCGCGACGCCGACTACGATGAAGGGAATTTCGTCGATGCGAATCTCGCGGCCGAGAATCGACGCGTCCGCGCCGTAGTGATCGCGCCATAGAGCAAAGCTGAGCACGGCGACGTTCACCGGAGCATCCAGGCGGTCCTCTTCCGGAATGAATCCGCGGCCGCTCTGCATTGCGACGCCGAGCGCCTGAAAATAGTTCGCCGAGACGAACATCGCATAGCTCGATTTGCCGAACGGCTCGAAACCCAGGCGCACCGGACCGTCGTCCGTCGCGACGATCCCGCTGAACGATTTTGCGTTCTCAACAAAGTAACGGGATTCGGCGAGCGCAAATCCTCTCGGACGCCCCACGCGCGGCGATTGAGCGAGAATTTTCACCATGCGATTCGGGTCGCGAACCGGCCACATCCGCAGCGCGACGGCGTCGAATACGGTGAAGAAACTGGTATTGAGGCCGATCGCCACGCCCAGCGTCAGAATCGCAAGCAGCGCGAACGCCGGCTGCCGCCGCAGGTTGCGGATGGCGTAGCGGACATCCTGCGCGATGCTATCGAGCCACGGCCAGATCCACACGGCGCGCGCATCCTCACGCGCAATCGTCGTGTTGCCGATGGGCGCTCCGGCCATGGAGCGATGGAATTCCATTTCCTCGGCGAGCTCCGCGTCGCGCTTCCGGCGATGCATCCAGTAATCCAGCCTGCGGAGAAGTTTCATGCCTCAAGCACCTTGTGGATCGCGACGATCATGCGATCGAAGTCCCGCCGTTCCGCGTCAAGCTGCTTGCGTCCGGCGGCGGTCAGCGTGTAGTATCGCGCGCGGCGATTGTTTTCCGATGCGCCCCACTCCGCGTTGACCCATCCATTCAGCAGCAGCCGCTGCAGCGCCGGATAAAGCGAGCTTTCGCCGACCTGGAGAACGTCGGCCGAGGTTTGTTTGAGATGCTCCGCGATGCCGTAGCCGTGCATCCGGCCGCGCGAGAGCGTTTTGAGAATCAGAAGATCCAGCGTTCCGGGGAGGAGATCAGACGGTTTTTCTTTTCCCATCGTCTATCGATGGGAGTATGACGGAAAACAAAAATCGTGTCAAGCCATTTGCTGGGCGGGTCGCCAGACCGGCAAGCCGGACGCCGACCGGGTGGTCTTTTGCTTTTTCGATCGTTCGGCCATTTGACCGGGAAGGCGAAAACCCAGCCGGTTTGGCAACCGGCTCGCCGGTCTGGCGACCTGCCCCACAAGGCTCTGTAGAGATTTTCTAGCGGGCGTTGAGATCGATGCCGAGCTTTTTCAGCTCTTCGGCATAGTAGCGCTTGTGGAGCAGATCCCACTCCTCGGTGCCTTCCGAGATTTCGCGTTTCTGCGAGCGGATCTTGGTACGCGCAGCCCGATCGACCTTTTCCTCGGTCTGCAGCAGTTCCGTGATCACCTTGACCAGTTCCAGGCGCACGTCGTTGGGGTCGCGTTTCAGGCGGAATTCGCGGCTTTTGCGCAGCGCCGCCACCACCTTGTGCGACAGGTCGTTGATCTTGTCGCGCGACAGTTTCATCGGATCGCCGGTGTCGCGTCCCGAAGCGCGGATCACTTTGCGCTGCGTGATCAGGGTGTTCTTGATGCGCCGGAACATCTCCTGATAGCTCACGCCTTCCTTGCGCATGTAATCGCTGTACTGGCTGAGCAGATCACGGACTTCGTCGTTCAGACGATCTTCGATGGAAAGATCCTCTTCAATGACGTTGGCGACGAATTCGGAGGCCACCACCGAATCGGTGGTCTCGATCCATACCGGAGTCAATTTCTTAATGATCTGGCGCGAAATGTAGTCGACTAACTCTCGAGCGAGAAGCATCCCTCTCTAATCAGTCTATCAGGAACGCGCAAATGCGGGTAGATCGATCAGTTCGGCGCGGCGCCGGCATCGGGGCCGTGACTACGGCGAAAATCGTCGTCGATCCGTTTACGCCCGGCGAATCCTTCATCCACGCCATGCCACCACTCGATTTTTCCTTCGCCGAGCTTCCAGCACAGACACACTTCGCGCCCGCGATGCAGCGAAAGAAAGTCGATCAACCCGATGTCGAGATCCTTCACCATCGCCCCGGCCCGTTCGATTCTTTCGAGCGCGTCGTGAAGGGCTGCACCGCTCGAATCTCGCCGCGCGCGCGTGGCGAGATAGCCGGTGCGATCCACACGCGCTCCGCCGGAGACGCGGATATGGCGCATGCTCGCGTCGAGCTCCTGATCGGCCTTGCGATATTCGGCGCGATGAAACACCGCGTCGCGCAAGGCGCGCTCCACCTCGGGCAGAAGCGCATCGCACTCATCCAATTTGAAGTATCGCGGCATCCTCACGAACCATTAAACTTAGAATAGAGAAAAATGAGCGAGTCAGATTTTCCTCTCCCACCCCCCACCTTCGATCTGCTGGTGATTTCGCTGAAGATGCAGGCGGAGATGCGGCTCGGATTGCTCGGCCAGATGGAAGAAGGCGAACAGCCGGACCTGCCCGCAGCGCGGCACGCGATCGATCTGCTGGCGATGCTCGCCGAAAAGACGCGCGGCAATCTGTCGCTGGAAGAACAGCGTCTGCTGGACAATTCGCTGACCGAGCTGCGCTTCCGCTTCGTGCAGGCGAGCGAGAAAGCCGCCACGCCGGGCCAATGAGCCGCATTCAAATCACCGTGCTCGGCTCGGGGACCAGTTCGGGTGTGCCGACGATCGGCTGCCCGTGCGAGGTGTGCCGCTCCGCCGATCCACGCGACCGGAGGCTGCGTCCTTCCATCCTGATTCGTTATGAAGGCCGCGTGGTGATCATCGACACGACACCGGATTTTCGCGAGCAGGCGCTGCGCACCGGGCTCGAACGGATCGACGCGATTCTCTACACGCATTCGCATGCCGATCACATCCTGGGGCTCGACGACGTGCGCCCGTTCAACTATCGCCAGGGCGGCGCGATTCCGATTTACGGGATGGGAGAAACGCTCGAGGCGATCCAGCGCGTCTTCCGCTATGCGTTCGACGAGAGGCCGTCGGAATCGTCGAAACCTCTGCTCGACCTGCGGCCGTTGAACGGCGACGCGTTCTCGCTGTTCGGGTTGGAGTTCACGCCCATCCCGGTGTTGCACGGAAAGTCGACGGTGCTTGGGTTTCGCTTCGGCAACGCCGCTTATCTGACCGATCACAGCGAGATCCCCGAACAATCGAAAGCGATGCTGCGCGGGCTGGACGTGTTGTTTTTAGATGCCCTGCGGCATCGTCCGCATCCGACGCATTCGACGGTGGCGAAAAGCATCGCGACCGCGCAGGAACTGAAGCCGCGGCGCACTTTTTTCACGCACATCTGCCACGACCTGCCGCATGAGGCGACACAGGCTTCGCTACCCGAGGGTGTGCATCTGGCCTACGACGGGCTTGAGATCGACGTGGAGCCCGCCGGTTAATGCGCATCGCCCGAAACACTCAGGAGGCGGCGGGATTCGCGCCGTCGGCGGTGACCATCGGCAATTTCGACGGCGTGCACATGGGCCATCAGCACTTGTTTCAGGAGACGGTGCAGGCCGCGCGATCCGGAGGATGGAAGCCGACGGTGCTGACGTTCGATCCGCATCCGGCACGCATCGTGGCGCCGCAGCGCGCGCCGCGATTGCTGTCGACCCAGGAGGAACGCATCGCACAGATGGGCGAATGCGGAATCGAACAGGTGCTGCTGCTGCCCTTCAACGCGGAGGTCGCGCGGCTGTCGCCCGAAGAATTCGTCGAGCGCGTGCTGGTCGACGTACTGGGCGCGAAGGCGGTGCTGGTCGGCGACAATTTCCGCTTCGGGCATAAGCAGGCGGGCGATACAAAGATGCTGGCTGACCTGGGCGCGCGCTTCGGCTACACGACGCGCATCGTGGGAGCCGTGACCAGCCACGGCCGCGTCGTATCGTCGAGCGCGGTGCGCGAACTGATCGATTCGGGCGACGTCTCGCGAGCCGGCCGCTTTCTCAATCGGCCCTACGGAATTTCGGGCGAGGTGGTGCACGGGCACGGCATCGGCGCGAAGCAAACCGTGCCGACGCTCAATCTGTCGACCGCGGCGGAGGTGCTGCCGCGGCGCGGCGTCTATATCACGCGGACTGACGACCTGGACTCAGATCGACGCTGGAACTCGATCACAAATATCGGCTACCGCCCGACGTTCGGCGGTGACGAGGCCTTGAGCATCGAAACATTCCTGCTCGAACCGCTGTCGGGCGAAACACCGAAAAAGATTCGGGTGGAATTTTTGCGCCGCGTTCGGGATGAGCGCAAGTTCGAAAGTCCCGAGGCGTTGAAGGCGCAGATCCTGCGCGATGTCGGCCGCGCGCAAACCTATTTCCGCCGCACTCAGCGGTGAATCTTGCGATACTCTGCCAGGCATTTGCGGACGGCCTCGAACTCGTCCGGCGCGTCTTCCTGTTCGACTAAGTAGAACTCCGCGCCCCCGGTCTTTTCCGCCGCCGCGAACACTTTTTTCCACGGGACGATTCCCTCGCCTAAGAGCGTCTTGAACTGCCGCTCCGGCGACCATTCCTTCAAGTGCAGCGAATTGATACGTCCCGGATTCTGGTTGATCCACGCCACCGGATCGGCTCCGGACGCGACGCAATGCCCGACGTCGAGCTGCAGCATCACGTTCTTCGGCGTTCCCGCGGCAATCACTTCCATGGGGCGCTTGCCCTCGAGCGGCTCGAATTCGTGCTGATGATTGTGATAGCCCGCGCGCAGATCCGCCGTGGCGAATCGCTCCGAGGCCTTCGACAAAGTGTCGGCGACGCGTTTCCACCCGTCGAGATCCTTGATCGCTCCCGGGCTCGCCCAGACGACGTATTTCGCGCCGAGGATGCCGTTCAACTCGATCGCCTTCGACATTCCGTCGGTGAACGCGCCGGAGTCGTTGTGCGTCGAGAGGCACTTCACGCCCAGATCGTCGATCAGCTTGCGGATCTGTTTCGCTTTTTCGGGCGTCCAGGAAAAATACGGCGAATAAAACTCGACCGTTTCGTAGCCCATCTTGGCGACGGCGCGAACCGTGCCTTCCAGGTCCTTTTCGAGTTCGTGGCGGACCGAGTACAGCTCCAGTCCGATGGGGTAGTGTTTCCCCGCCCCGCGCAGCAGCGGCGTGGCGGCGGCAAGCGAAAGGATTTCGCGGCGTGTCATCAACTTCACGATAGTCCGCATCCGGTCCCAATCGCAAATGCGTTGATCGACCATGCGACATCCGCTCGTTAACACTCGCGGCTCTGTGTCGGCGCATCTGCCCACTGCGATGATGCGATGCGGCTTTCCGATCGCAAACATCGATACAGAGCCGCGCGCGGCAGCGAGCGCGGCGTTCATCGACCATGCGACATCCGCTCGTTGACACTCGCGGCTCTGTGTCGGCGCATCTGCCCGCCGTGGTGATGCGATGCTGAATCCCGTTTTTCCCTTTAGGCGAGCTTTGCAGTTAACATCCACTGCAGGACGCCGCGAGGCTCGGCGCCGATGGAATCGAAATCGATGCGCACGATGGCGCCTTTGCGGAAGTGCACCATGGCGCGCGTCGACCCGAGCATCCATGCGACGGCATGGGAGAACAACGGCTCATGGCCGGCGAGCAGAATCGAGGGCTCCACGGCGTGGAGCCGGATTTCTTCCCACACCTTCGCGGGCGAAGAATCGGGAATCAATGCGTCGGCGCGAACAATGCGGCCCTCATAGCCCAGCTCGCGCGCGGCGATCTCCGCGGTCTCCAGCGCGCGCTTCAGAGGGCTCGAAAGAATCAGCGACGGATTCACCTTGGCCGACTGCGCCCGCTCCAGAATGCGGCGCAGTTTGTCGCGGCCTTCGTCGGTGAGCCGCCGGTCGGCATCGCGGCCCGATGCGGACCGATCTTCCGCGATGCCGTGGCGGAGTAGATACAGCTCCAGGCTACTGCCCCGCTTTCCGGACGTTGACCGCCGGGATGTTCGATTCCTTCACCAGCTTGTTGAAGGCGGCGATATCGTCGGTGAGCAGCTTGCGCGCGGCGTTGAGCTGGGCGTTGGTTTCCGTGGCGACTTCTTCGTAAACCATGCTGGTTTGCTTGGTGGGGCCGGCGTCGTTCTGCTGCACGGTGCCGTTGAGCGCGGCCAGGCGATTGTTCAGGCGGATCGGATAATTCAACGGATCCTCGTTCGCCTGGTTCTTTACCTGGTAGAGTTCGGCCTCGACCTTCGAGAGCTTGTCGGTCAGGTCCTTGGCCGTGTCGACAATTTTCTTCGCCGCCGGATTGTCCTTCCACATCGTGGCGTATCCGTTGAGCTGCTGCTTCGCCTCGCGGATCTCGATCACGGTCTGGTTGGTCTGCGATAGCTTGTCGCGGATCTGGAGAGCCAGCGCGAGCTGAGCGCGATACTGCTCCGGCGTCGTTTTGAGGCGCGGATCGCGCGCGATGTCGAACGTCTGCGTCTGGGTTTTCCCGTTGACGGTCAGCTTCACGGTGTAGGTGCCGGGGATCGACACAGGACCACGCGTATTTCCGGACCACAGGATCATGTGCGGGAAGACGGTGGCGTCGGGATAGCGCATGTCCCAGATGAAGCGGTTCATGCCCTGATTCGCGGGAACGCGCGCCGGACCCGGTGTCGCGAACGGATTGAACTCCGATTCCTGCTCCGCGATGCCTTCCTGCTGCGCCGCCCGCTCCTGCGTGTGCGACGAGTACTTGTTGACGGACTTTCCCGTCGAATCCAGGAACTCGAGCGTCACCTCGCCCTGAGGACGATCCTTGAGATAGAACTCGATCACCGCGCCGCCCGGAGGATTCGCGCCCACCGGACCGCCGCGGCCGCCGCCCCCACCTCCACGGCCGCCGCCCGTTTCGCGCAGTGCCGTCTTCGGCTTGAACAGGCGGGCATCTTCGGTCGGCGTCTGGCCGCGAATCTCATACAGCAGATTCATGTCGTCCATCACGTAAAATGCGCGACCCTGCGTGGCGACCACCAGTTCGTCGTCGCGCTTGTGGAACGCCATATCGGTGATCGGCACGATGGGCATGTTCAACTGGATCGACTGCCAGTGATCGCCCGAATCGTAGGAAACATAAATGCCGAATTCCGTTCCAGCGAAGAGCAGTCCCTTGCGGCTCGGATCTTCGCGCACCACGCGACTGAAGTGATTTTCCGGAATTCCGTTGACGATCTTCGTCCAGGTCTTGCCGTAGTCGGTCGTCTTGTACATGTACGGATGGAAATCGTCGGCTTTATAGAGCGTCGCCGCGACCCAGGCGGTGCCCGGATCGTGCGCCGACGGATCGATCGAATTGATCTGCGCCCATTTCGGAATCATCGATTCCGGCGGCGTGACGTCCTGCCACGTCTTGCCGTTGTCGCGCGTCAGGTGGATCATACCGTCGTCGCTGCCGACCCAGATAAGCCCCTTCGTCGTCGGCGATTCGTTGATCGTGAAAATTGTGTCGTAGTATTCGATCGATGTGTTGTCCTTGGTGATCGGACCGCCCGACGAACCCTGGCGCGATTTGTCGTTGCGCGTCAGGTCGCCGGAAATGACCGTCCACGACTGGCCCTCGTCGGTCGACTTGAACATCATGTTCGCGCCCGCGTAAATCACGGTCGGATCGTGCGGTGAAATGACGATGGGGAAGCTCCACTGGAAGCGATACTTCAGGTCGCTGGCGGGATGGCCCATCGGATTGTCGGGCCAGGGATTGATGTTGCGCAGCGTGCCGGCCTTGGCGTCGAAGCGCGTGATCAGGTTTCCATAAGAGCCTGCATAAACGATGGTGGTGTCGCGCGGATCGGCTGCGATCCAGCCGCTTTCGCCGCCGCCGACGTCGTACCAGTCGCGCTCGGTGATGCCGCCGCGGCCGCGCGTCGCGGTGCGGACGGTGGAGTTATCCTGCTGCGCGCCGTAGGCGTGATACGGAAAATCGTTATCCAGCGCGACGCGATAGAACTGCGCCGTCGGCTGATTGTCTTCGGTCGACCAGGACTGGCCGTAGTTAAACGAAATCGTCGCGCCGCCGTCGTTGCCGACGATCATGCGATTCGGATCGTTCGGCGCGATCCACATGGCGTGGTTGTCGCCGTGCGGCACGCGCACCTGCTGCAGCGTGCGGCCGCCGTCCGTCGAACGGAAGAAGCTCACGTTCGGGTAGTAGACGATATCGGGATTCTTCGGATCCGCGATGATGTGCGTGTAATACCACGCGCGTTGGCGAATTTCGTTGCTGCTGCTGACGCGGATCCAGTTCTCGCCGCCGTTGTCGGAGCGGAACGCCCCGCCCTCTTCGGCTTCGATCAGCGCATACAGGCGCTGCGGATTCGCCGGCGACACCGTGATGCCGACGCGTCCCTTGACTCCCTTGGGCATGCCCGGCTTGCTCGAAAGATCGGTCCACGTTTCGCCGCCGTCGACGGACTTCCACAGCCCGCTGCCCGGTCCGCCGCTTTCGAGCGAATAGGGGGTGCGATAAACTTCCCAGAACGCGGCGTAGATCACATTGGGATTGTTGGGATCCATCGAAAGATCCACCGCACCCGCCTTGGGACCGCGCGTCAGAACCTGTTTCCACGTCGCGCCGCCGTCGGTCGATTTGAAGACGCCGCGCTGATCGTTGGGACCGAACTGATGGCCCAGCGCCGCGACATACACCACGTTCGCGTTGCGCGGATCGACCATCACGCGTCCGATCTGCTGCGTATCCTCGAGACCCACGTGCTTCCAGGTCTTGCCGGCGTCGCTGGTCTTGTACACCCCGTTGCCCGGCGACGCGTTGCCTCGGATGCAGGCCTCGCCCATGCCGACATAAACCACGCTGGGGTCGGACTCCGCCACGGCGATCGCGCCGACGTCGCCGTTGTCAAACTGGCCGTCGGACACGGGAATCCATGAGGCGCCGCCGTCGGTGGTCTTGAAGACGCCGCCGCCGGTCGCGCCGAAATAGTAAACCTGCGGCTGCGACGTCACGCCCGCGACCGCGACGACACGTCCGCCGCGGAACGGTCCGATCTGACGCCAGCGGACGTCCTTATAGGGACCTTCGATGCGCGGTCCGCCTCCTCCGCCGCCGCGACCGCCGCGAGCTTGAGCGAGAAGGTATCCAACCGGCAGAGACACTACGAGCAGGCCGAGTACTACGAGGGATCGTTTCATTACTTTATCAGCCTATAACAAATGTTATTGCTTTTCCAAGACCAGCTTCAAATCGAACTCGCCTTGAGGGACGGCAAGATGGTTCAGGATCGTCAGCGTCTTGCCGCCGTCGGAGAGCGACCAGGTTTCCTTGGTGTGAAGCTGCATGCCTTGATATTCCCGAGTGCTCTCGATGACGAGGTTGTCGCCCTCGAATTTCGCGGTGCCGGCGGAGTCGCTGCCGTTGACCTTGTTCATGCAGGGCTTGCCGTCGGTGGTGTATTTCAGTTCCGTGCTGATGTCGCCCTGCGCGCCCTTCTGATGCGTCTTGATGGCGAGATTCAGATCTTTGTGCTGGATCGCGCGCGTCAGCTCTTCAGGCGCGGGCACGGGTCCGAAATCGCTCTTGGCGATGTTCATCTTCCAGTCGCCGGAAAAATTGGGAGCAGCCTGCGCGATAGCAGTGATCGCGGCGGCGAAAACCATGGCTTTGAGAGTGCGAGAGAGCATGTTGCTCCCAATATACCCTGCGTCCGGTTAAGAACAAGTAAGGTTTTTAATCGATTTCGCCTGATAACAGGGGCTTGACAACGTTCGCACCTTCATTAGAATAGGTGAATCTGTATCCTATGCCGGGCTGTGAGCATAAGCGCACGGAGTTCTTGATGCGGCGTGACGGGGTCGACTACATGCGCTGTCTCGACTGCGACCACGTCTTTGAAGCCGACGATCTTGAGCAGGTTCCAATTTATGATGACGAAGAAGAACCTCGCCAGAAGCGGGCATCATAGGGAATTTTAAGACCGCTCCCGCGCGTCTAGGTTGTCGCCTGTCGAGGTGCGCCGTTCCACATCCATTCGATGCGGCGGCCCCAGCGATAGGCGAACTCGTATTCCAGCGCCAGGTTGACCAGCGTGATCATCGGCACGGCCGCCAGCAGCGGAGCGAGCAGCACTGTGCCGCGCCGCTCCTGCATCAGCGAGCAGCCGATCTCCCAGATGGCTCGGGTGAGTTTCCAGTAGTCGCCGGAAGCGCCCGCGACGCGCGCACGTCCCAGCTTGAGTCCTTCGAGGAACTCGGCGCGAGTCCGCGCGCCCGGAACTTCCGTGTACGTCCGTCCCACCGACGCCATCGTATGGGCGTCGCTGCCGCCGATGGCGATCTTCCCCGTTCTGGAGGCAAACGACGCGGCATGACGATTGGCGACGGCCAGCATCTGTCCGTTCAAGGTCTCCACCGCGGGAAAGCGCGACGCGAACTCTTCGAAATCGGCGTCGGTGCGCGAGCCCGTGAGGCCTGAAAAAACGTGATTGACGCTGAACAGCAGCCGGCGCTCGTCCAGATACGCCAATAGCGACGCCATGTCGGCGGCGCGGCGCTGCAGTTCGACGTGGTCGCGCTCCTCGATTCCATAGACGCCCATGTGAAGATGCATGCCGCTCGAGGTGGTGCAGCTCACTTCTTCGCTGAGGAAGAAATCCGGGTGGTGGCGCAGAGGCTCGACGGCGTCGATCGAGTCGTGATCGGTTACGGTGACGAGGTCCATGCCGCGCTGCCTGAGGGCCGCGTAGAGCCGGTGCGGGTCGTTATAACTTTCACGGCAGATCCGGTTGAACAGCGGAACCGTGCACATTCCGGAGTGAATCGTATGGACGTGCAGATCGCATTTCATGCACCCTTGATAACAGTGTCGTGTTACAAAACGGGTGCGGGAACAAAAAACATTCGTTACAAGTTGTGTTTTTATCGCATTCCGGGTCGCGGTTCGGCCCCCGGTCCTGTTCCAGACGTGTCCGTCCTGTATCCTGGAATTCCATGAAGTCTCGCAGAGAATTTATCGAGCTGGCGGCCGGCATGGCCCTGGCGGCGCAGAGCGGATCGGCGCAGGATGAGGTCGAAGAAGCGACGATCACGGAATTGCAGGAGATGCTGACCAAGGGGCAAATCGCCTCCATCGACCTGACGCACCGCTATTTCACGCGGATCGATCGCTTCGATAAGAATGGTCCGCGCATCAACGCCGTCATCGAGCTGAACTCGGACGCGACCTCGATCGCGCAAGGCATGGACAACGAGCGCAAGACGAAAGGCGTCCGCGGACCGCTGCACGGCATTCCGATCCTGATCAAGGACAACATCGACACGGGCGATCGCATGATGACTTCCGCCGGGTCCATGGCGCTGGCCGGTTATGCGGGCAAGGACGCCCCGGTGGTGGCGCGGCTGCGCGAGGCAGGCGCGATCCTGCTGGGTAAAGCGAATCTCAGCGAGTGGGCGAATTTCCGGTCCTCGCATTCGGTCAGCGGCTGGAGCGCGCGCGGCGGCCAGACTCGAAATCCTTACGCGCTCGATCGCAACCCTTCGGGATCGAGTTCGGGAACCGGCGCGGCGGTGTCGGCCAACCTGTGCGCGGCGGGCGTGGGGACCGAAACCGACGGGTCGATCGTCTCTCCGTCGTCGATCAATGGACTGGTCGGCATCAAGACGACAGTCGGGCTGATTCCGGGCGCCGGTATCGTTCCGGTTTCACGGCGCCAGGACACCGCGGGCCCCATGGCGCGCACCGTCGCGGACGCGGCGCTGCTGCTGGGTGTGATGGCGGGGGCAAGCTACGGCAAGGCACTCGATCCGAACGGCCTGAAGGGCGCGCGCATCGGAGTCGCGCGGCAGATTTTCGGATTCAACGATCGCGTCGACAAGCTGATGGAATCGGCCATCGACACGATCAAGAAACTGGGAGCGGAGATCGTGGATCCGGCGAATATCCCGACCTACTCGAAATTGGGCGAACCGGAAAATGAAGCGCTGCTGTACGAATTCAAGGCCGACCTGAACTCGTATCTCGAAGCCCGCAACGGTCCCGTGAAGAGCCTGAAAGAAGTGATCGAGTTCAACGAGAAGAACCCCAAGATGGAGCTGCCTTATTTCGGCCAGGATCAGATGATCAAGGCGGAGGCGAAGGGTCCTGTGACCAGCCGCGCGTATCAGGAACTGGTCACGCGCTTGAACCGCCTGGCGAAGCGCGACGGAATCGATACGGTGATGACGAAGCTCGCGCTCGATGCGATCATCGCCCCGACGGACGGTCCGGCATGGCCGATCGATTATGTCGACGGCGATCACTTCACGGGCGGGTCCTCGATGCCGGCGGCGGTGGCGGGATATCCGCATATCACGGTGCCGATGGGATTCGTGTACGGGCTGCCGGTGGGGATTTCCTTCTTCGGATCGCCGCGGACGGAATCGAAGCTGATCAAGTTTGCCTTCGCCTATGAGCAGGCGACGAAGGCCCGCAAGGCGCCGCGATATCTGGAGACGGTCGCTCTTTCCTAGTAAGCTGGCGATTTCGAAAGCGAACGGGTCCGCTCACTCGCGTTCGCGGTTCAGTGCTCAGCGATGGAGCTGCAATGCAGACCACAGAACCACGAGCGCCAGCGAGTGGCTAGCGCCGCTCTCGAAATCGCCGGGACAGCTTACTAGTCGAGCCGGTCTGCTACAGCTGGTCGCCGTATTGCTCCAGCGCCACCTTGACCAGTTGCGCCCGCGTGCGCACGCTCAGTTTGTGGAATAACTGGCTGATGGAGGCCTTCACCGCGCCTTCAGAGACCCGAAGATGAGACGCGATTTCCTTGTTTGCCAGACCTTCGAAAAGAAATCGCAGGATCGCTTTATCGCGCTCGGTCAGCCGCGGCTCACCGGACTTCGGGGCGTTCAGATTGTGAAATACGGGATTCAGGTAAGCGGTCTCCAGGAAAACCTCGCCGCGCGCCACCTGCCGGATGGTGTCGCACAACTTCTTCGGGGTGTTGTGTTTGTGAAAAATGCCGTGGACCCCGGCCTGGATCAGTTGAATCGCTTCGCGCCCGCTGACGCCGGCGGTGACCACCAGAACGTGCCCGTCAAAGCCTGCCTCCTTCAGGCTTTGAAGAAAATCGATGACGCGCTCCGGGCCGAGATCGAAGTCTAGAAGAATGATGGTCGGACGCGCTCCCGCGTGCAGCAGTTGCAACGCCTCCGCGGCCGTGCCGCAGGTCCCTGCGACGATCATGTCGGGTTCCTTGGTCAGCTTCTCCGCGACCGCCTCGCGGAACAGCGCATGATCGTCGACCAGCAGCAGGCGAATCGCGGCGTTCGGATCAGGCATGGGAATTCCGCGTTTCCGCGAGCGGCAGTTCAACAATCATGCAGCAGCCTTCTTCGACCGGCTGAAAACGCAGTTCCCCACCGTAGCTGCGCACCAGCGCCCGGGAGACGAACAGTCCCAAACCGGTGACATCCGCGCCTTTCTGGAACGGCTGGAAGAGATTTTGCGGATCGGCGATTCCACACCCGGTATCGCGGAATGCGACGCTCGCCGCAGCCCCGTTGATCGCGAGCCGGATCGCCAATTGGCGCCGGGAACGGGTTTGGACGGCACGATGGCTGTTTTGCGCGAGATTCAGAAAAACCTGCAGCAGCCCGTAACGGTCGGCCGGAACGCGAATCGTGGTCTCAGGCGCATCCCACATCACGGCGCCGTCGATTTCGGCCCAGCTTGGCTCGATGATGATCCGCAACTCGTCGAGCAGATGCTGCAGAGCCACCTCTTCGAGAGCGTGCTGCTACTTGCCGTACAACTCCATCGATGCGAGGCGTCCGAGCCCGGTCACCAAGGTCTCCAATCCGTGGATCTCCTCGACG
>JAIQFJ010000566.1 GCA_020073325.1 Terriglobia bacterium
GCGCAGGATCACAAGCGCGTCGGCGAGGGCGACACCGGCCCGAACACCGGCGGGATGGGCGCTTACACCTCGCCCACCATCGTCGATGATCAGATGCGGGACTGGCTCGTGAACCACATCATGCGACCGGTCGTGGCAGGCATGAAGGTCGAGGGCGCGGAGTACAAGGGCGTTCTCTATTGCGGCCTGATGATGACCGCACGCGGCCCCATGGTGCTCGAATTCAACTGCCGCTTCGGCGACCCGGAAACGCAGCCCATCCTGATGCGTCTGGAAAGCGACTTGGTCGAGGCGATGGAGGCGTCCATCGACGGCCGCACCAGCGACGGCGATTTCAAATGGTCGAACGACGCCGCGGTATGCGTAGTCATAGCTTCGGGGGGGTATCCGGGCGCTTACGAAGCAGGCAAGAAAATCACGGGCCTGGAAAATGCCGGGAAACTGGACGGCGTAAAAATCTTCCATGCGGGCACGTCAAACCGTGACGACGCTTTCTATACTGCCGGCGGACGCGTGCTCGGGGTAACGGCGCGCGCTGCAGAATTGCAGACGGCCGTGGAGCGCGCCTACGAAGCGTGCGCGAAGATCGCGTTTGAAGGCGCGCACTACCGCAAAGACATTGCTGGCCGAGCGCTGAAGAAGAACTGATACATATCTGCGTTGTCATCCTGAGCGAAGCGAAGGACCTGCTGTTCGCAGCGTCGGTAAAAAGCAGGTCCTTCGCTTCGCTCAGGATGACAATTTAGATTTGTGATTTTGCGGAAAAAGGATGCACGCTAATCATGAGCAAGCCACTCGTATCAATCGTAATGGGCAGTGACTCGGACCTGGAGATCATGCGCGAGGCCGGAAAGGCTCTCGATGAATTCGGGATCGCGTATGAGATTGACGTCACTTCCGCGCATCGCTCGCCCGATCGCACCGCCGACTACGCGCGCAAAGCCGCGCAACGCGGCATTCACGTGATCATCGCCGGCGCCGGCGGAGCCGCTCATCTGGCGGGCGTAATCGCCGCGCACACAACCTTGCCGGTCATCGGCGTTCCCATCCCTTCCACTTCGCTGCAGGGCATGGATTCTCTGCTGGCGACCGTGCAAATGCCCGCAGGCATTCCCGTCGCGACCGTCGCGATTGGCAGGCCGGGCGCGACCAACGCCGGGATACTCGCGGCACAGATTATTGGCGTAGCCGACGCGTCCGTCGCGAAGAAATTGGAAGCTCACAAAGAGAAACTTGCGCGCGGTGTGGAAGAAAAATCAAAAAAGATGAAAGCAACGATGAAGGAGTAAGCGAAACCGCATACGAAGCCGTCCAGCCGCGAATCCCGCTCACAGCTTTAAATTTTTCAGATATTTCCGGAATTCGCCTCCCAGATCCTCGCGCTTCAGCGCAAACTCGACTGTAGCTTTGAGGAAACCAAGCTTGTCGCCGGTATCGTGCCGGCGTCCTTCGTAAACGTAGGCGTACAGCTTTTCGCGTTTCAGAAGGCCGCGCAACCCGTCCGTGAGTTGCAACTCCCCGCCTGCGCCCGGCTTGATATCAGAAAGAGTCTCGAAGACGGTCGGCGTCAGAATGTAGCGCCCGATCACTGCCAGGTTTGAAGGCGCGTCCGCCAGCTTCGGCTTTTCCACCAGGTCGAGAACTTCGAATAGCTTCCCGCCGGAGCCCGCGACCTCTTTCGCCTTGATCACTCCGTACGAAGAAATCGCCGGCCCGTCGACCACCTGAGTCGCGATCACCGAACACTGCTTCTCCTCGAATACGTTCATCAACTGCTTCAGCACCGGCACTTTTGCATCGATGACGTCATCGGCGAGCAGCGCGGCAAAGGGCTCGCCGCCAATCAATTCGCGCGCGGTGAGCACCGCGTGTCCCAGGCCCAGCGCCTCCTTCTGGCGGACATAGGCCACGTAGATCATGTCCGAAATCTGGCGCACGATCTTCAGCAAGTCGTGCTTGCCTTTTTCTTCGAGCATCTTCTCCAGTTCATAGCTGACGTCGAAGTGATCTTCAATCGCGCTCTTGCCGCGTCCGGTAATAATGATGATCTGGTCGCAACCCGCAGCCACGGCCTCTTCCACGCCATATTGAATGATGGGCTTGTCCACCAGCGGCAGCATCTCTTTCGGCTGAGCTTTGGTGGCTGGGAGAAAGCGGGTTCCTAATCCGGCGGCGGGAAAAATTGCTTTGCGGACGACTTGATGCTTGCGGCGTTCGCTCGTTCGTCGTTCTTTCGTCGATTTCATCGCGGAATCATTCTAACTGCTGGCGTTTATACCTGGCGCGCTGCTTCCTCGCGTGCTTCCAGCTCTTCCAGCAGATCGTGCAGGGTTTGCAGTATCCCTCCGGCGCTGTCGATCTTGATGGAAAACTTCAGCGTGCCGTCCGGAGTAAACTGCGTGCCGCGCTGCGACGCCACAAACCGCGCCAGCTTCCCGGGATCAATCGTAGCGGTGGGGCTGAACTTGATGTTAACGAATTCCCGTTTGCGTTCAATCGCGGTCGCGCCGACTCGCATCGCCTGCAGTTTCAGGGAGGCGTACTCCAACAAATTGCGAACCGCACTCGGCGGTTCGCCGTAGCGGTCTGTGAGTTCTGAGCGCACGTCCTTCAACTGGGACTCCGTCTCCACTCCCGCAACGCGCTTGTACATCCGCAGGCGCTGGTTCTCCTCCTTGATGTAATCGGAAGGAATACGGATGTTCAGACCGAGATTGAGCTGAATTTCCGTGACTTCAACGCCGGCCTCTCCCTTCATTTCGCGGACGGCCCGTTCCAGCATCTGCGTATAAAGTTCGAATCCCACCGCTTCGATGTGGCCGCTCTGCTCGCCGCCGAGAAGATTGCCCGCGCCGCGCAGTTCGAGATCCAGGGCGGCGATCTTGAACCCGGCGCCCAAGTCGGAAAATTCCTTGAGCGCGGCCAGCCGGCGGCGGGCGATAGGCGTCAACTCGATTTCGGAGGGCAGAAGCAGGTAGGCATAAGCGCGCCGGTTCGAGCGCCCTACCCGCCCGCGAAGCTGATAAAGCTCCGACAATCCGAGCCGGTCGGCGCGATTGATCAGGATCGTGTTGCACAGCGGAATGTCGAGACCGTTCTCGATAATCGTGGTCGAGACCAGGATGTCGGCTTCGTGATGCATGAATTTCAGCATCACTTTTTC
>JAIQFJ010000125.1 GCA_020073325.1 Terriglobia bacterium
ATAAGCCGTCAGTTCGCGGTCACCGCGCCGGTAGACGATCACCACCCGCTCCGCGCCTAATCGCCGCGCGATGGTCGCACAATCGATCGCCGTGTTCCCTGCCCCGATCACGATCACTTCGCGATACGGCGTCATGCCTTCGGGAGCCAGTTTGCTCTGCTCGATGTAACTCAGGCCGTCGGCGATGAATTCCTCGCCCGAGACTCCGGCCGTCGGCGTCGCGCCCATCCCGATCGCCAGAAAAATCGAATCGAAATCGCGCTGCAAATCGGCGATGGAAAGATTGCTCCCGAGTTCCGCGTCGGTCTCGATGCGCACTCCCATCTGCTCGATCATGGCGACTTCAGCTTGCGCCACCCGGACCGGCTCGCGCAGCGCGATGATTCCGTAAGTCGATAATCCGCCTGCCATTCTGCGCTTCTCAAACACCGTGACGGCATGACCGCGGCGGGCCAACTCACCCGCGCAGGACAATCCTGCCGGCCCTGATCCGATCACCGCGATCTTCTTTCCGGTCGGCTCGCTTGCGCGGAGCAAACCGCCGCCGTTGCGGTATGCGTGATCCATCGCGTAGCGCTGCAGACGTCCGATCCGAATGGGCCGGTGCCCGGCGCCGAGCACGCAGGCTCCTTCGCACAATTCTTCAACCGGACAGACGCGCGCGCAGGTCGCACCCAGTAGGTTTGCGTCGAAAATCGCGCGCGCCGACCCGTCCAGATTTCCCGTGGCGATCTTCTTGATGAAGCGCGGAACGTCGATGTGCGTCGGACACGCGTGCGTGCAGGGCGCGTCGAAACAATACAGGCACCGGTTCGCCTCCACCAGTGCTTCGTGCGCGCTCAACGGCGGGAAATGTTCGGCCAGGCCCTTAGTCAACGGGCTGTGCTCCGCGCATCAGAACAGTATAGATCGCCGCCGATACGCCGAATCCGACAAACCAGGCATAGTCGTAAAGCCAGCGTATCGCGGGAATCGCCAGCCCCAGGAGCGCGATCGCGATGCCCAGCCCGAGCGCGACCAGAGCCTTCGGATTCACTCCGTTGCGATACTCATACACGCCGCCGCGGCGATACAGGTCGTCCACATTGAGACGCCGGTGCCGCACCAGAAAATAATCGGCAATCATGACGCCCGCGATCGGACCCAGCAATCCCGAATACCCGACCAGCCAGCCGAAAATGTAGGCGCTGTAATCGCCCAGCAGCTTCCACGGCATCATCATCAGAGCGATCACGCCCGTGATCACCCCTCCGGTGCGAAACGAAATCAGCCGCGGATTCAGGTTCGAAAAATCGTTCGACGGCGACACGACGTTCGCCGCGACGTTGGTATTCAGCGTCGCCAGCAGAATCGCGATCAGCGCGATGAAGGCTACCAGCGGCTGATGAAATTTACCGATCAGCGTGACCGGATCCCAGATCGCTTGGCCGAACAGCACCACCGACGCCGACGTCACCGCGACGCCGATGAACGAATATAGCGTCATCGCCGCCGGCAATCCCAGCGCCTGCCCGATCATCTGCGCGCGCTGGCTGGTCGCGTAGCGCGTGAAATCGGGGATATTCAACGCGACCGTCGCCCAGAAGCCGACCATCGCGGTCAGCGACGGAACGAAAAAATGCAGGAAATCCGCGGTGGAGGAAAATTTCCCGGGCGCGCTCAGCACCGGACCGAAGCCGCCGGCCTTGCGCGTGATCCACCACAGCAGCAGCAATCCGACGCCCAGCATGAACGGCGCGCCGATGCCTTCGAGGAACCGTATGGTCTCGATCCCGCGCCAGATCACGAGCATGTTCAGCAGCCAAAACGCCCCGAAGCAGATCCACACGGCTCCGGGCGTCGCGGCGGCGGGCCACAGGATCTGGAGCATGGAATGAATCGCCTGCCCGCCGATCCAGGTCTGGATTCCGAACCATCCGCAGGCCACGAGTGCACGTAGAATCGCCGGAAGATTCGCGCCTTTCACGCCGAACGATGCGCGGATGAACACCGGAAACGGGATCCCGTACTTTGCGCCCGCGTGGGCATTGAGCAGCATCGGGACCAGGACGATCAGATTGCCCAGCAGAATGGTCCCGACGGCCTGCCACCAGTTCATTCCGCCGGCGATCAGTCCCGACGCGAGCATGTACGTCGGAATGCACACGCTCATCGCGACCCACAACGAGGCGTAACTGTACAACCCCCAACTGCGCCGGGATTGCGGCACTGGCGCCAGGTCTTCGTTGTAAAGGCCGGGATCGTGCACGACGCGATTCTCGCATAGCCGGGAGGCCGCGCGGGGCTCTCGCTCAGGCACAACGCGCTGCTCATTTGGAGCAGCCCACGCCATGACGAGTCTGTGTGAAAATGATCGGCGTCGGCCGCTTCCTGCGGTCGCGGTTCCTTAAACGGCTGATTCAGCGGGATGCCGGCAATGAACCGCGACCGCAGGAAGCGGCGAACGTTCAGTTTTAACACAGACTCTTACTGGCGGGGCTTGGGGCAGGACAAGCCGGGCCGGTCGTGAGCGATTCTGTAGCGGATACAACTATGGATTCGTTCCCCGGCTGCATCCAATCCCATATGAAAATCGGAATCATCGGCGCCGGACACATCGGCGGTACGCTTACTCGGAAGCTTAGGGATCTGGGGCACGAAGTGGAGGTCGCAAATTCGCGCGGACCCGAGTCGCTCAAAGAACTCGCCAACGAAACCGGCGCGAGGCCGGCCACGGTACAACAGGCCGTGCGCGACAAGGATCTGATCGTCGTCACCATCCCGGAAAAGAACATCACCGATCTGCCGGCCGGCTTATTCAGAGATGTTCCGAAGCAAACCGTCGTGGTCGATACGGGCAACTATTACCCGCGCCAGCGCGACGGACGCATCGCGGGAATCGAAGACGGCGTCGCCGAAAGCCGCTGGATGGAACAGCAGATCGGCCATCCCGTGGTGAAAGCCTTCAACAATATCTACGCTCAGCATTTGTTGGAAAGCGGCAAACCGCGGGGAGCAAAAGACCGCATCGCGCTTCCTGTTTCCGGGGACGATCCCGCCGCGAAGGCCGTTGTGATCCGGCTGGTGGATGAACTCGGCTTCGATGGAATCGATGCGGGAGGGCTGGACGATTCATGGCGTCAGCAGCCTGGAACTCCCGTGTACAGCTCAGATTACGACGCAGCGGGCGTCCGTCGGGCGCTGGGCAAGGCGCGGCGCGAGCGGGCCCCGGAATGGCGCGCCGCGTAACTGGTATGATCGCGAAGTGCCGCGTTTGATCGCCCTCGCATTCTTCGCCATTTCCGCGTTCGCCGCCGATCCGTTCTACGTCGGGACCTGGAAGATCGACTCCGCAGTCGTCGGGCCCTGGTGGGCGGAGCGCCAGAAACCAAACGATGCAGAGATGAAAACGCTGGTCGGCAAGACCATGGTGATCACCGCGAAGTCCATCACCGGGCCGCGCCAGGTCGCCTGCCGGGATCCGCATTTCGAAGTGAAGGATTATCCGGCGGACATGCTGTTCCAGGGCGCGTTCGGCGAAATGCATGAGAACGACAAGTCGGTGGATCCGGCCAAGGCGGCGGCAAAGGCCGGCTTCCGCGGGTCGAGTTGGAAAACGCTCGAAACCGGCTGCGCCAATGAGCTGGACTTTCACTTTTTGGACCCTTCGACGCTCGCCTTCGGCCTGAACAACTACATATACATCGTCAAGAAACAGCCGTAAGAAACGCTACACTGGTTTGGTTTGTCCGTCACGCTGATCCTGAAAGAATTCGCGGCCGGCGACAAATCGGCGCTGGAACGGCTGATTCCGCTGGTCTACGGCGAGTTGCGCAAGCTGGCCGACAGCTACCTGCGCCGCGAACGCAGCGGCCACACACTGCAGCCCACGGCGCTGGTGAACGAGGCTTATATCCGGCTGGTTTCGCAAGACCAGCCCGATTACCGGAGCCGCGCGCATTTCATGGGAATCGCGGCGCGTCTGATGCGGCAGATCCTCACAGACCATGCCCGGTCGCGCAATGCGGAAAAGCGCGGAGCGGGGCAGGCGAATTTCTCTCTGAACGAGGTGATGGACACGCCGATCGAGCAGCCGCTGGCCCTCATTGCCGTCGACGATGCGCTGCAGACGCTCGAAAAGATCGACGAGCGCAAGGCCAAGCTGGTCGAAATGCGATTTTTCGGCGGGCTGACGGCAGAGGATTCGGCGGAAGTGCTCGGCGTGCCGGTTGAAAACGTTCGCGCCGAGCTTCGGGTCGCCCAGGCGTGGCTGCAGCGCGAACTCGACCGCGGACAATCGTAAGATGTCGCGGCGATTTCGAAAGCGGCGCTGCCCACTCGCTGGCGCTCCTGGTTCTGTGGTCTGCAATGCAACTCCATCGCCGAGCACTGAACCGCGAACGCCAGTGAGCGGGCCCGTTCGCTTTCGAAATCGTCGGGACCTCATACTAGAACGTTTCAAAATTTGCCGATTCATTCCGCATGTCTCTCTAGGGGCCGCTGCGTGTATCGCGTCCCTGCTGAATTTCGGATAATCGATGCTTGCCCGTGATGAAACCCAATAATTGGGATCGCATCGAGGAAGTGTTTCTCGCGGCGGCGGACCTGTCGCCGGAGGAGCAGGGCCGTTTTCTCGATTGGGCTTGCAATGGCGACGCCGCGATGCGGGCCGAAGTGGAATCGCTGCTGGCTTCGGATCGCAAGCACGGCCAGGGAATCGCGAGCGCGGTGGAGGGAGAAGCCGCCGCGCTGCTCGACGGGCAGTCGATCGTCGGACAGCGGCTGGGCGCGTATCGCGCGCTGCGGCAAATCGGGCGCGGCGGCATGGGAGCGGTGTATCTCGCCGTGCGCGATGACGACGAGTTTCACAAGCGCGTGGCCGTCAAGGTGGTCAAGCGCGGCATGGATACGGAAGAAGTCCTGGGCCGTTTTCGCCGGGAGCGGCAGATTCTGGCCAACCTGGACCATCCCTATATTGCGCGGCTGATCGACGGCGGCAGCACAGAAGACGGGCGTCCCTTCCTCGCGATGGAGTTCGTCGACGGCGAGCCGATCGATCGCTACTGCGCGTCGCGCTCGCTGCCGGTCGGCGAGCGCTGCCGCCTGTTTCTCAAAGTGTGCGAGGCGGTGTCGCACGCGCATCGCAACCTGGTGATTCATCGCGACCTGAAGCCCGGCAATATTCTGATCACGCGTGAGGGATCTCCCAAGCTGCTCGATTTCGGCGTCGCGAAGATTCTGATTCCCGACCTGGATTACAGCCACACGCTGCATCCTAAATCCGGGGGTCCGCTGACGCCGGACTATGCGAGCCCGGAGCAGATCCGTGGACAGGCAGCCGGCACCGCCACCGACGTGTATTCGCTCGGTGTGATTCTGTACGAGCTGCTGACGGGCGTGAAGGTGCAGCGCGTCGAATCGACCGATCCGGGCGAACTCGAAAAGGCGATCTGCGAAACGACGCCTCCGAATCCGAGCGCGGTTTCGGAAAAACAGCGCCGAAAGCAATTGCAGGGCGATCTGGACAACATCGTGCTGAAGGCGATGCAGAAGGAACCGGCGCGGCGCTACGCGTCGGTGGATCAATTCGCTGATGACATACGCGCTTATCTGGAATCGCGGCCGGTGATCGCGCGAAAAGATTCACTGTGGTATCGCACGGCGAAATTCGCGCGGCGTCGGCGATACCCGCTGCTGGCCGCGGCGGCGGTGGTGCTCAGCCTGATCGGCGGAATCGTGATGGCGATGTTTCAGGCGCAACAGGCGCGAGTCGCGCGAGATGCCGCTGTGAGCGCGCAGCGCAGCGCCGAGGGACGGGTGGCGCAGATGGTGAGCGTTTCCAATCGATCGCTTTCCGACGTTTATGCGCGGCTCGAAAGGCTGCCCGGCGCGATGCCGGCGCGCAAGCAACTGGTCAGCAGCACGGTGGATCTTTTGGAAGATTTGTCAAAGCAGGCCGGCGACGATCCGCGAGTCCGCATCGCGCTGGCGCGCGCCTATTTGAAGCTCGGCGATTTGCAGGGCGATCCGGATGCGGCCAACGCCGGCGATATGCCGGGCGCGCTCAAGAGCTATCGCGCCGGCGCGGCGCTGATCGATCCGGCGGCGGGCGATCCGGAGCAGATCGCGCTGTGGGCCGATTTACAAAATCAGATCGGCAAGGTTCTGACGGAGGTGGGAAGTCCGAAAGAGGCCGAATCGATTCTGAACGCTGCGATCGCGACCGTGGAACCTCCGCGCGCAGGCGACCGCAATCGCGCGGCTCTATATCTTTCGATGTCGCGAGCGCTGGGCGGATTCGACATGCCGCGTGCGCTCGAATGGGCGAAGAAGGCAGTGGATGCAGCGACGGTGGCCTCGGCGGCGGCGCCGTCCGATAACGACCTGCAGGTGCTGCTCTCGACAACTGACACGCAGTTGGGATACGTCAGCCTGCAAATGGGAAATCCGGAGGCGGCGGAAGCTCCTTACACGGCGGCCATGCGGATCCGCGAAAAGCTGGCCCTGGAGCATCCCAACGATCTGGTGTTCCGGCGCTATCAGCGGCTGGCATACGAGCATTACGCGGCGCTCGAAGGAAGTCCGGAGCGTCCCAACCTGCATCATCCCGACATTGCGCGCGCGTACTACAGGAAGGCGCAGCCGCTCGAGGAATTAGACCGCGACGATCCGGAAAATCACGCGGCGCGGTTCGACTACGCGTATTTCCTGCTGAAAATGGCGATCGTCGACGTGGGTCCGGCGGAGGTGGCGGAGTCGCTTGCCACGCTGCGAAAATGCGCCGTGACGTTCGAGGCGCTTTCGAGCGAGGCGCCGGGTGTGCAGCGGTACGATCGCGCGCTGGCGCTGGCGCGTGAATACATCGGACACCGGCTGCTGATGATGAAGCAATACGACGCCGCGGCGACGGAGTTCCAACGGACGGCGCGGCTGGCGAAGAAGATTTTGCAGCAATCGCCGGGGGATGCGTATGTCGAGCGGCAATTGAAGAGCGCGGAGGATGGAATGGCTCGGGCGGGGGCTCGGTAGGGCGTGGCTCGGGTGGATCGGACACGAGAAGCCGGTTTGACAACCGGCTCGCCGCTCTGACGAGCGTTTGGAGCCGCGATATACTCGGGACGATTCGGAAAGGAGCCTTCATGACCAGCCGGCGTTCTTTTCTCACTGCATTGGGCGCAGGGTGCGCTCTTGCAAATCGATCCTTCGCTCAACAAGGCAGCCAGCTTTTCTGGACGGTCGAGACGACCGCCGGAAAAGTGCAAGGCATCGCCAATGGCGGCATCAAGGAATTCAAGGGCATTCCTTACGGCGCGCCGACCGGGGGAAAGAATCGCTACATGCCGCCGCGGAAGCCGGTCGCGTGGACCGGCGTTCGGGAATGCACGGCGTACGGACAAATTTCGCCGCAGACTCCGGCGAGCCTGGCAAGCGATTACGCGATGCTGATCCAGTGGGACCTGCACGTCGGCGGACTGGGCGAGGATGTTCTATCGCTCAACGTCTGGACGCCCGGCGTGAACGACGGTGCCAAGCGTCCCGTGCTGGTTTCGTTCCATGGCGGCGGATTTGCGACGGGCAGCGGCAACGGTCCGCAGTACGACGGCGCGCAGCTTGCGAAATTCGGCGACGCGGTGGTGGTGACGGTGAATCATCGGCTGGCGAGCTTCGGATATCTGCATCTGGCCGACATGGGGGCGCCACCCGAATTCGGCAGCGCGGGTGTGTGCGGCATGCTGGACCTGGTCGCGTCGCTCGAATGGGTGCGCGACAACATCGAGAAATTCGGCGGCGATCCGGCCAAAGTGATGATCTTCGGGCAATCGGGCGGCGGCGCGAAAACGTCGACGATGCTGGCGATCCCGTCGGCCAAGGGTTTGTTCCACAGCGCGGGAATCCAGAGCGGCTCAACGATCCGGTCGGCGACGCGCGAAGCGGGAACCAAATCGGCGGAGTTGCTGCTGGCGAAGCTCGGCATTGCGAAGGGGAATATCGCGGAGATCCAGAAATTGCCGTGGCAGCGGATCCTGGAAGCGCAAATGGCTCTGGGTACAAGCGCGTCGTTCACGCCCGTGGTCGACGGAACAATTCTGCCGCATCATCCCTTCGATCCGGCGGCTCCGCCGGAATCGGCTGACGTACCGGTGATCATTTCAAACACGCTGGAGGACGCGGCGCTGGCGCTGACGAATTTCGACCTGACCGAAGAAGGTCTGCGCACGATGATGAATCAGCGCTACGGGGCGAAGGCGGAAGAAATGCTCGCCATGTATCGCAACCGGTATCCGAACAAATCGCCGTTCCTGATTCAGGCGCAGATCGCGACGGATGCGGGAGCGCGACGCAGCGGGACACTGCAAGCGGAACGCAAGGCCGCGCTCGGCAAGGCTCCGGCTTATCTTTATCTATGGACGTTTGAAAGTTCGGGCTTCGGCGGGAAATTCGGCGCGGTGCACGGCACCGACGTTTCGGCGACGTTTTATAACTATCGAGACGGCGTCGGGGGAACCGGATCGGCGGTGGAGCGCGCGCTGTGGCAGCGCTTCGCGTCGGCCTGGATTTCGATGGCGAAGAATGCGGATCCGAACAATTCGAAGATCCCGCACTGGCCGGGCTACGATGCATCGAAGCGCGCGACGATGATCTTCGACAGCGAAGTTCGAGTGGAGAACGATCCGCGGAGCGAGATCCGCCGCTTCTGGGAAGAGATGCCCGCCGCGGGTGCGCGTCGCGGCTAAACGCTATCCCGCGAGTGGACCGTAATAATTCGCGATCGACGTAATCTCCGGACCCTGCTCATTGCGCAGCAGGCTGAGAATATCGAGCGGACGCGCGTGGTGCGGATTCATGCCCAGGTTTTCCGGATGGCTGACGCGGCGCAGGCGGCCCGATTCGACCACGTAGTGTTTGCCGTCCTCGCCGTGCAGCAGCTCGCCGTCGCTCATACCGACCGACGCGATGAGATTCTCGAACGAATTTCCGAAGCCGTCGGGAATCGCGGTATCGAATCCTTTGAGCAGATCGGCAGGCATCTGATTGCGATGAATCCGCCACAGCAGTTCTTCACGCGCCGAGACCGCGCCGTCCCAAGTCTGGCTCTCCGCCATCGCCCGTCCATTGCGCGCCAGGCGTTCGCGTAATTCGGGCGAGCGAGCCAGACCGTCGAGCGCGACCACGAAATCCGAAATCACGCGCGGTCGGACGACGATCGCGGAATGTCCGTCGATCGCGTAATCTTCGGTTCCATAGCGCGTGGTGATGACGGCGGTGCCGGACGCCATCGCTTCGATGGGCGGCAGCGGAAAACTTTCATACCACGACGGGCACAGCACGATGTCGCTTTCGGCGTAGAGTTTCGCCAGCGCTTCGTGTCCCAGCGCGCCGTGAAAACGGAACGGCGCGAAATCGTTTTCAGGCTCGATTCCGGGATAGCCGAAGCCGTAGACGTGCCACTCGATTTTGCCCGGATGCAGCCGCATCAGCTCATGCATTGCCGGCAGCGCGTCCTGGAAGCCCTTCCATTTTTCGGGTCGCGAATACGTCACGACGCGAACGATGCCGTCCTGCGCGCTGAGTTTCGGAAGCGGATGGAAGCGATTCGTGTCGACTCCGTGGGTCACCACCGGCACCGACTCGTTGAATCGCCGCTTGAATTCTCCCGCGAGCCACGACGAGTTTGCGATGCGATATACCGGCATCTGATACGTGTTGCGGCATAGCATCTTAATCAGCGGATTCCCCTGCAATCCCGCCGAAGGATTCCCGTCGAGCGAGAAGAAGACCTCGTCGTAGTGCTGCGGAAAATGAACCGGCTTGCCTCTCCCCGATTGCCACGCCGGAATGATCCCGTCCCAATTCGCGGCGATGATCAGGTCGGATTCGGGAATCGCCGCCGTGATCAGGTTGATGTAGGCCAGGAAGAATCGAAGCTCGCCGAGATAGTCGCGCGGCGTCTGCTTCAGCAAATGAGTGGGCAGCGCGTCGGCCGTGGCGCCGCCGTCGTAGTAAACCGGAATCCGGAAATCGAGCCCCGGGAACGGAGAATCGCCCTGCCACAGAAACTTCGGCCAGGTGGTGATCGACACGTCGTGCCCGCGCTGCTGGAAATGACGCGCATATTCGAGGATGCACGCGGCGCCGCCAGTCCGTACGCTGCCGGTGGGACCTAACAGGAACGTCATCGAAAGATGCGTCGACGATTTCGGTCGCCGGACGGGCGCGGGTGCAGGAGCTTCCGCGGGAGGCTCGATCGGCTGCATCGCGACGCCTTTTTCGACGCCGATCACGACGGCGAATCCGTTGCCAACCTTATCGTCGACGTCCTGCACCGCCATCACCGGCCATCCGAGATAGCGGATCAGTTCGACGAAATCTTCGGTGATCCACACCGAACAATGCGCGGCGTCGGGATCGGGGCCGATCCCGGTGCGATGGCGCTCGATCAGTTCGGCGAGCGTCGTGCGGTCGCGGTCTTTATCGAAGGTGCGTTCTTTGTGCGGCGCGATGATGTACAGATAGCCGCCCGGCTTCACGACGCGATGCCATTCCTTCAGCGTCTTGATCGGATCGGGAAAATGTTCGATGGCGTGGGAGCTGATCAGAAAATCGACGCTTCCCTCGGCGATCGGCAACTGGTCGCCCGGCGCGACAATGTCGACAGGCATCGCCTCGCCGCACATCGTCACTTCCTGGCGCTTAAATTCGGTGTCCATGCTCGCCGTGTAATCCACGTTGCGAGTATTCAGGCCGAACGCGTTGTGCGCGGACCCTCCGATTTCAACGCCGCTCAATCCATCGAGCAGCCGGTGCGCGAGCGCGCTTTCTTTGAATTTCATAGGTCACCTCGTCGAAGTTGCAGGTTCATTCCGGCCTCGCCCATTGCGCCAGAAATGCGTCGGCCGCGACGCTTTCCAGTTCGCGGTCGTTTAAATAAGTCCATTCGGCGTGCTTTTTTTCGCGCAGCTTTTCGAGCATGCGATGATCGCGCCGCGCGTCGAGCAATTTTTTCCGCTGCGCGTCGATCTCGCGCTCCACTTTGAAGCAGGCGACGCGCAGATCGCGGCGCTGGGCTTCGATCCGTTTGCGAAATCCGGAAAGCGCGGCGATTTCGACGGCCGGAATCAGCGGCCTGGAGCGCAACTCCAGCTCGGATTTGACCAGCGACGCCTGCAATTCCTTATCGCGAATCAGCAGCGAGCCGAGCTGGTGCTGCAGCGCCGAAAGCTTTTCCTCTTCCGTTCGCAACTGGACCGCGCGCCATTCAAGGACGCGCTGCAGTGAAAATCGAAACGCCTTCATGTGAGTTGTTTCGCCAGCGTCATCAGGCCGTCGCGAGTCTTCTCGATCGGCGAAAACGCGTCCGCCTCCTGACGCAGAAAATCGAGAATCTGGGGACGCATCCGGATGCTGGTGTCCAGCCGCGGATTCGCTCCCTGCACGTGCGCGCCGAGCTGAATCAGATCCGCCGAGTGCTGATACATGGCCAGCGACTCCCGCACTTTCTGCGCGGCTAGAACTTCGTCCTTCGCGCTGACCTTCGACGAAAGACGGCTGACGGAGTTGAGAACGTCGATCGCCGGGTAGTGGCCGGACGATGCCAGTTCGCGCGAAAGAATCACGTGCCCGTCGAGGATGCCGCGCGTCGCGTCGCAGATCGGCTCGTTGAAATCGTCGCCTTCGACGAGAACGGTGAAGAAGCCGGTGATCGATCCCTTCTCGAAATTTCCCGCGCGCTCGAAGACCTTCGGCAGCAGCGTGTAAACCGACGGCGTGTAGCCTTTCTGGCTGGGCGGCTCGCCCGCGGCGAGTCCGACTTCGCGCTGCGCCATGGCGAGGCGCGTGACCGAATCCATCACCAGCAGAACGTTCGCGCCCTGGTCGCGAAAATATTCCGCGGCTGCGAGTGCGACGAACGCGGCGCGAATGCGGAACGGCGCCGGACGATCGGAGGTCGCCACGACGCAGACGGATCGCTTCATTCCCTCGGGTCCGAGCTCGTTTTCAAGAAACGACTTCACTTCGCGATTGCGTTCGCCGATCAGCGCGATCACGCTGACGTCGGCCGAATTCTTTCGCGACATCGCGCCGAGCAGCGTGCTCTTGCCGACGCCCGATCCGCCAAAAAGTCCGATTCTCTGCCCTTTTCCGCAGGCGAGCAGTGCGTCGATGGGGCGCAGGCCCGTGACCAGGCGCTCGGTAATATTGCGGCGCGTGAGCGGATTCGGCGGCGGCGAATATAAAGGATACGAATCGACGCCCTCGACCGCGGGCCCGCCATCGATCGGCAAACCGAATCCGTCGAGCACGCGGCCCAGCAATCCAGGCCCGACGGCCAGACGAGCATCTTCGCTTCGCGCGACGACACGAGCCCCCAGATGCAACCCTTCTGGTTCTTCGAGCGGCATCGCCAGCACGCGACCGTTGCGGAATCCGATGACTTGTGTGCGGATGAATCGTCCGCCGGCGGTGACGATTTCGCAAAAATCGCCGATCGCGACCGCCGGTCCCGCCGATTCGATCAGCAAGCCGACAATCGACGTCACTTCGCCGATCCACGGAAGCGAGTCGGCCTGTTCCACGGCGGCGATGTAGCGCGCAAGCGAAATGTTTTCCATGTTCATCGGCTGATGCGGTCGGCAAAACCGCGCTCGATTTCCCGAAGCTGCGCTTCGATCGATGCGTCCAAAGTTCCGTGCGGAGTTTCAAACAGCACGTCGCCGCGCAGCAGCGACGGGTCGGGGGACACCGGAATCTGCGACGAGCCGAAGCGGTCGAGCAGCGTGCGCAGCACGGCTTCGTAATCAGGATGCGTCCGCACGCGCGACACCTCGCGCGATTGCAGTTTCTCGAGCGCCACTTTGATCAGGCCTGAGATCGATTCGGCATCGATGGTCAGTTCGCGATGCAGGACGCGGCGCGCGATCGCGAACGACAGCTTCACCAGATCCTGTTCCGCACCGCGCCGGATGCGCGCGGCCATGGACGAAAGCTCCACCATGCTGCGGCCTAATCTTTCAAATACCGGCTGAAGTTCCGCCGACGCCTGATCGCGTCCCGCCGCGATTCCTTCGGTTCGTCCGCGCTGAAACGCTTCCGCCTCGCGAAGCGTGACCTTCGCGGGATTGGGTCCTCCAGGCTTTTGCGTCACGGCGACGCGCGGTCGAGGTTCGAACGGCGCGATCTCAGGCGGCGCGATTCCGGATTGCAGCCATCGCACGGGAATCGCCTCGGCGCTGTCGCCGCGGCGCAGAATTCTTCGGCTTCCGATCATCTCAGGCTCGCTCTTCCTTCAGCCATCCGCGCAGCACGCCCGCGAAAACCTCGGCATTTTGCGTCCCATGTTCGCGCAGGCCCTTCACCAGAGCTTCCGCTTTTCCAGCCGCAGCGGGAGGAAGCGCGGCGGGGGGAGCCGCAGCCAGGGCTCCAGCGGGAGCCGTCGCGGCCGGAGCAGCAGGCTGCGGCGAGGCGGGATACTCGAACGCCGACGCCGCGGGGAGCATCGCGCTAGGCGTCTGGACCACCACCTCGGGACCTTTTCGTTTTTTCCGCAGCAGGAAGACCAAGCCCGCCAGCACAGCGATCAGAGCGACCGCGATCCCGATCTGCATCTTGAGATCGAGCTGCTGGAGCTTCTCCGGAATGATTTGTTTCTTCGACGATCGTACAGGAGCCGGCGTCGACGCCATCGGTTCCAGATTGAGCGTCGATTCGAACGGCAGGCTTTCGACGATCAACTGATCGCCGCGCGCGGGATTCAGTCCGATCGCCGCCGCGGCCAGGTCGTGAATCGACTTGATCCGCTCCGGCGCCGGCGGCACCAGCACGCGCTTGAGACTCGGACCCTCGCCTTCGAAATGAACTTCGTGATCGATCAGGATGGAGACGGAAAGCCGCTTGATCGCGCCGAGCGGCAGCACTGTTCGCTTCACCGTCCGGCTGGTCTGATAATTGATGCTCTCCGTGCGGCGCGACGTGCCGCCCGGACCGGTGATCGGCTTCGCGCCGTTGGGAAGATTCGAGGCCATCCCCGGAACTCCGCCGGCCGAGCCGTTCGAATTGCTGTCTTCCGTCTTCTGCGACGTCACCATGACGGAATGCGCCGGGTCGAAATTTTCTTCGTTCTGCTCGCCGCTCGACATGTCGCAATCGGCCGACACCGCGGCGCGAAAGCGTCCCGAGCCGATGAGCGGCTCGAGCGTCGAATCCAGCTTCGCGGTCAGGTCCTGTTCCACGGAGTGCCGGTATTCGAGGGCCGTCTCCGAGGCGTCGCTGCCGCCCGCATGACGCGCCTTATTCAGCAGATTGCCGCGCATGTCCATCACGGAAACCGACTCCGGCGCGAGTCCTTCGACCGCGCTCGACACCAGATGCGTGATCGACGGAACCGCCGTATCGGGCAGCGCCATCGAAGGACGCAGCTTGATCAGCACGCTGGCCTTGGCTGGTTCGCGCGAATCGATAAAAACAGATTCCTTGGGGAATGTAATATGGACGCGCGCCTGTTCCACTTCCGCCATCGACATGACGGAGCGTTCCAGCTCGCCTTCGATCGCCCGCCGATAGTTGACCTTCTCGGCGAAATCCGTCATGCCGAAGTTGGTCTTGTCGAAAATCTCGAATCCGATGCGCCCGGTCTTCGGCAGCCCCGCGCCCGCCATTTCCAGGCGCAGCTCCGCGACCTTCTCTTCGGGAACCTCAATTGTCGTGCCGGTCAGGCGATACTGCACGCCCTCTTCCTTCAGCTTCTGAATCACCGCGGACGCGTCTTCCTGCGACAGCGACGCATACAAGGGACGCAGGCCCGCTTCGCGCTCGAACTTCGCGAAGAACATGATCGCGGCGCCGGCCGCCAGGCCCACCGCCAGAATCGCTATGCGCTGGATCATCGACAGCGCGCCCACCAACCGTTTCATCTGTTCCATTGTTTTTGAAAATTACATCTGCATCCGCATGACTTCCTGGTAGGCGGACACAATTTTATTGCGCACCTGCACCATCAGGTCGAATTCCAGTTCCGCGCGCTGCGAGGCGAGAATCGTCGAGTGCAACTCTTCTCCATCGCCCGACAGGAAATTCTCGACGCTCTTCTCGGCGGAGCTGTTCGCGCTTTCCACGTGCTGAATCGCGCCTTCGAAAACGCTGCGGAAATCGCCTCCGCCGGACTGCGTCGTGCTGGAAATCGGACTCAGCTCGGGAACGACCGGCGGACGGATGGAGGAAATGTTCATGGCTTACTTGAAAAGATCCAGCGACCGGTTGATCATGTCCTTCACCGCAGAGATCGCCGCGACGTTCGCTTCATAGCCGCGCGAGGAATCCATCAGGTCCACCATGTCCTCGGAAGGATTCATGCGCGGATAAGCCACGTAGCCGTCCTTATTCGCGTCGGGATGACCGGGCATGTAGCGCATTTCAGGATCGCGCTGGTCCGTGATGACGCCCGCGACGCGCACGCCGGTGTTCGTGTTCATTTCCGATTCGAACATCGACCCGAACTGCGCGGCCGAATCCGTGGTGAACACGACATCCTTGCGGCGATACGGACCGCCTTCGGGAGTCCGGGTGGTATCCGCGTTCGCCAGATTTTCCACCAGCAGTTCCGCGCGCGACCGCTGCGCGGACATACCGGAGGAGCTGACCGAGAGTGCCGAAAACAGGCTCATGATCCGGTGTTTCCTT
>JAIQFJ010000126.1 GCA_020073325.1 Terriglobia bacterium
ATCTCCGTGGGCGACGGCATCGCCCGCATCCATGGCCTGGAAAAGGTCATGGCCGGGGAGCTGATCGAGTTTCCGCACGACGTGGCCGGAATCGCCATGAACCTGGAGGAAGACCAGGTGGGTTCGGTGCTGCTGGGCGATTACACGGAAATCAAGGAAGGCGACGAAGTGCGCCGCACCGGACGCATCATGTCGATTCCGGTCGGTGAGGCGATGATCGGGCGTGTCGTCAACGCGCTGGGCGAGCCCATCGACGGCAAGGGGCCCATTGAGTCTAAGCAATACAATCAGATCGAGCGCATCGCGCCCGGCGTGGTCGACCGGCAGCCGGTGAAGGAGCCGCTGCAGACCGGTATCAAAGCCATCGACGCGATGATTCCGATCGGCCGCGGACAGCGCGAACTCGTCATCGGCGACCGCCAGACCGGTAAGACCACGGTGGCGATCGACACGATCATCAATCAGAAGGGCGGCGACGTGATCTGCATCTACGTCGCGATCGGGCAGAAGCGCTCGACCGTGGCGCAGGTGGTGAAGACGCTCGAAGAATACGGCGCGATGGATTACACGATCGTGGTTGCCGCGACCGCGTCCGATCCGGCGCCGATGCAGTATCTGGCTCCTTACGCGGGCTGCGCGATCGGCGAATTTTTCCGCGACACCGCGCGTCACGCTCTGTGCATCTACGACGATCTTTCCAAGCACGCCGCGGCGTATCGCGAAATTTCGCTGCTGCTGCGCCGTCCGCCGGGGCGCGAGGCCTATCCTGGCGACGTGTTCTATCTTCACAGCCGTCTGCTGGAGCGCGCGGCCAAGCTTTCGGCCGAAAACGGCGGCGGATCGCTGACGGCGCTGCCGTATATCGAAACGCAGGCCGGCGACGTGTCCGCTTACATTCCGACCAACGTGATTTCGATCACCGACGGGCAGATTTATCTGTTGACCGATTTGTTCAACTCGAACATCCGTCCCGCGATCGACGTCGGTATTTCGGTCAGCCGCGTCGGCAGCAACGCGCAGATCAAGGCGATGAAGCAGGTGGCCGGCAGTCTGCGACTGGCGATGGCGCAGTATCGCTCGCTGGCCGCGTTCGCGCAGATGGGCTCGGAGCTGGACAAAGCGTCGACCGCGCAGCTCACCCGCGGCGCGCGCATGGTCGAAATTCTCAAGCAGGGCCAGTATTCGCCGGTGCCGGTCGAAAAGCAGGTGCTGATCATCTACGCCGGAACCGAGGGTATGCTGGACGATCTTCCGGTGGAGCAGTGCCGTCCGTTCGAAGAAGCGCTGTATCGCTTCTGCGCGAACGCGCATCCGCAGCTTCTGCCGGACATTCGCACCAAGAAGTCGCTGGACGACGATCTCAAGGCCAAGATGAACACGGCGATCAAGGAGTGCAAATCGCGGTTCGTCGCAGAGCACAAGTAACATGCCGAGCGTTCATCAATGCCAAGCTTAATCGATTTACGCCGGCGCATCCGCTCGGTCAAGAACACGCAGCAGATCACCAAGGCCATGAAGATGGTCTCGGCCGCGAAGCTGCGCCGCGCGCAGGACCGGGCTCTGGCGGCGCGTCCCTATGCGACCATCCTGCAACAGATGCTGGCGAACGTCGCCGAAGCGGCCTCGCAGAGCGATGCAGGCGAGCATCCGCTGCTGGCGGTGCGTCCGGAAAATCGGGTTCTGTATGTCACCGTCGCGGCGGATAGCGGACTGGCCGGCGGATTCAATACGAACATCCTGAAGATGGCGCAGCGCGCCGCGGACGAGAAGCGCGGCGCCGGAATTCAGATCGAAGCGATCGGCAAGAAAGCCCGCGATTATTTCCGCCGGCGCGGCTACACGCTGCGCGCCTCGCACGTCGATCTCTATCGCAATCTGAAATACGAAGACGCGGAAAAGATCGCCGAAACCGTGATCGACCTGTTTTCCAAGGGCGAAATCGACGCCGTGTACCTGTTCGGTAACGAGTTCAAGAGCGTGATGGCGTCCCGGCTCACCGGCAAGCGCCTGCTGCCCATCGAGGTGCCCAAGTCGTCGCACCCGGTCGACTACATCTACGAGCAGAAGCCCGAAGAACTGCTCGGCAGCCTTCTTCCGAAGTACGTCAAACTGCAAATTTATAGCGCGCTGCTCGAATCGAACGCGGCCGAGCATGCCGCGCGCATGACCGCGATGGATGCGGCGACCAAGAATGCCAGCGACATGATCGACCGGCTGACGCTGTACATGAATCGCGTCCGCCAGGCGAGCATCACGCGCGAAATTATTGAAATCGTCAGCGGCGCTGCCGCATTGGACTAAGAGGTTCTTATGACTGTTGGAAAAGTGATTCAGGTGGCCGGACCGGCCGTCGACGTCGAGTTTCCCGAGGGGCAGATTCCGGTGATCCGGACCGCCATCCGCATCACCAGCGCGGGTTTCGACGTTCCCACTCCGATTGATATTATTTGCGAGGTCGCGCAGCACATCGGCGAAAGCCGCGTCCGCACCATCGCCTTGCAGCCCACTGACGGACTGGTGCGCGGCATGCCCGCCGAGGATCTGGGTCATGCGGTCGAAGTGCCGGTAGGCCCGCAGACGCTCGGCCGCGTGCTGAACGTGATCGGCGAGCCGGTCGACAAGATGGGTCCGGTCAACGCGGCCAAGCGCATGCCGATTCACCGCGCGGCGCCGCCGTTCGAAGACCAGTCGACCGAGTTGCAGATGTTCGAGACCGGCATCAAGGTCATCGATCTTCTGGAGCCCTATCTCAAAGGCGGCAAGATCGGCCTGTTCGGCGGCGCGGGCGTCGGCAAGACGGTCATCATTCAGGAACTCATTTCGAACCTGGCGTCGAAGCACGGCGGCGTTTCGGTGTTTGCCGGCGTCGGCGAGCGCACGCGCGAAGGAAACGACCTGTGGCTCGAATTCCAGGAATCGCACGTGATCGATCCGCACGATTACACCAAATCGAAGTGCGCGCTGATCTACGGCCAGATGACGGAGCCTCCCGGGGCGCGTCTGCGCGTCGCGCTGACGGCCCTGACGGTCGCCGAATTTTTCCGCGACGAAGAAAATCAGGACGTGCTGCTGTTCATCGACAATATTTTCCGCTTCACGCAGGCCGGTTCGGAAGTATCGGCGCTGCTGGGCCGCATGCCGAGCGCGGTCGGCTACCAGCCGAACCTTGCCAGCGAAATGGGCGATTTACAGGAAAGAATCACGTCAACCAAATCCGGCTCGATTACGTCTGTACAGGCGATCTACGTGCCTGCCGACGACTATACCGATCCGGCCCCCGCGACCACGTTCGCCCACCTGGACGCGACCACGAACCTGTCGCGCTCGATTTCGGAAATGGGAATTTATCCCGCCGTCGATCCGCTGGCGTCCACCTCGCGCATTCTCGATCCGCGGGTCATCGGCGAGGAGCATTACAACACCGCTCAGGCCGTGAAGCAGATCCTGCAGCGTTATAAAGACCTGCAGGACATCATCGCGATTCTCGGTGTCGACGAATTGTCGGACGAAGACAAGCTCACCGTTTCGCGCGCCCGCAAGATCCAGCGCTTCCTCTCGCAACCCTTCAACGTCGCCGAGGCGTTCACGGGACGCAAAGGGAAGTATGTTAAGGTGGCTGACACGGTCCGCAGCTTCAAGGAAGTGGTCGAAGGCAAGCACGACGAAATTCCGGAGCAGGCGTTCTACATGCAGGGCTCCATCGACGACGTCCTCGAAACCTGGGAGCAGATGAAGAAGGCATAGCTCGTAAAAATGGCCTCTACATTCGAAATCCAAATCGCGACTCCGGAGAAGCTGGTCGCTCAGGAACAGGCCGAATCGGCGCAGATTCCGGGCAAGGACGGCTACATGGGCGTCCTGCCGGATCACGCGGCGCTGCTCAGCGAATTGGGCGAGGGTGAGCTGTCTTTCTCGTTCGGCGGTCAGACAAAGTCTTATAAAATCACCGGCGGATATGTCGAAATTCGCGACAATCATGTCCGCGTTCTTGCCGATCGAGCCGAATGAAAAAACTCGCGCTGCTGTTGCTATCGTCGGTGCTGTTGCTCCGCGGTGATGACGGCTTCGCGAAGTGGTTTCAGCACTTCCAGTCTGCAGTCGCCAAGGGCAACGCCGATTTCGTGACGGAGCGCGCCGAGTTTCCCATGGACTGGGAATACGGCTCGACGCGCAAAATCGAGGCCCGCGCCGTGCTGGTCGGCAAATTTGATTTCTACTTCACCGACGAGATCAAGCGGGCCGTCGCCAACGGAAAACCGCAGCGTCTTCCGAGCGGCGATTACATGTTCACATGGAAGGCGCGCGGCAATGAGTACTCGATGTACTTTAAACCGTCGGGCGGCAGTTTCGCTTTGTTTGCATTATCCGAAGGCCCGCCATAGCATTTTTCCGAAAATCACGCGACAATTCGACTCAAACATGGTACGATCGACGGTCGAGTCCTGTCGGAGGGGCTTCTTGTGCGTCTATTCCTGCTCGCCGCGTTGAGTTGCGGCATCTTCACTGAAGCGGTTCATGCGGGTCCGTGCTCGGCGGCCCCGAACGTGTGGAACGAGGGCGACCTCGGCCAGGGTGACGCGGGAAAGAGGCCGGACACCGCCAACGTCACGTTCGGGTCCGGTTCGCTCGACCGGATTTGCGGCAATCTGGTGAATCCGGCCGGCGGTGGCGACCTTTACGAGATCATGATCACGGGGACGACGTTCGGCGCGATCACGGAGCCGCGCGGAGACTCGACCATCGATCCTTCGCTCTACCTGTTCGACTCAACCGGGCACGCGGTCGTCGGCAACAATGACATCTGTTCGTGCAACGATCAGTCGCTATTGCTCGGCTCGGGCGTCACGCCGGGGTTGTATTTCCTGGCGATCGTTCCCGTGAACCAGCAGCCGATCAATCACAAGAACAAGCTGATCTTCGGCGACCTTACCGGAACGTCCGGCTCCGATTTTACCCCGATCGTCGCCAACACGCTGCTCGACGGCTGGACGAACGATGGAAATTCGAGCGGCAGATATATCATCCGGTTGGAGGGCGCGTCTTTCGCGAGTCCGGAGCCGGCCTCGCTGCTATTGGTGGGCGCGGGGCTCGTGGTGTTCGCAGTGCGGCGCCGCTCCTGAAGCGATTCGTGTTATACAGCATTCATGTCCACTGATTCGCTGCTCGCGTGGCGTCCTGAGTTTCCCATCCTCGACCGCACGGTTTACATGATCAGCCATTCGCTCGGCGCGATGCCTCGCCGCACGCGCGATCGGCTCAAACAATACGCCGACGAATGGGACATGCGCGGCATCCGCGCCTGGGAAGAAGGCTGGTGGGAAATGCCGGTCACCGTCGGCGACCTGATCGGCAAGATCATCGGCGCGGGCGCTGGCGAAGTGGTGATGCAGCAGAATGTGTCCATTTGCCAGTGGATCATTCTTTCCTGCTTCGACTGGACGGCCAGGCGCAACAAGATCGTCACGGAGGCGATGAATTTTCCTTCGAACCTGTATCTGTATCAGCAACTCGGGGCGCGTCTGCACACGGTTCCTTCCGACGACGGCATCAGGGTACCCACCGAGCGTATGCTCGCCGCGATCGACGAAGAGACCGCGCTGGTCTCCGTTTCGCACGTGCTTTTTCGCAGTTCGTACGTGCAGGATCTCGCCGCGATCACGAAGCGTGCGCACGAGGTCGGTGCGAAGATTGTCGCTGATCTGTATCAGTCTGCCGGAACGGTTCCGGTCGACGTCCGCGCACTCGGTGTCGATTTCGCCACCGGCGGATCGGTCAAGTGGTTATGCGGTGGACCCGGGGCAGGGTACTTGTATGTCCGCCGCGATCTGTGGCCGTCGCTGAAGCCGCGCGCGACGGGCTGGAACGCGCATCGCGAGCCTTTTTCGTTTGCCGCGGAGCACGAATATGCGGACAGCATTTATCGATTTCTCAACGGAACTCCGAACGTCCCGGCGATGTATGCGGCGCGATCGGGATACGAGATCGTCAACGAAGTCGGCGTGCCGAACATCCGCGAGAAATCGCAGCGGCAAACGGCACGATTGATCGAACTCGCCGAAGAAGCCGGTTTCCGCATCAACTCACCTCGAAACCCAGCCGAACGCGGAGGCACCGTCGTCATCGACGTTCCCAACGGCTACGAAGTGAGCAAGGAACTTTCGCGCCGCGATTATCTGGTCGACTACCGCCCCGGCGCCGGCATCCGTGTCGCACCGCATTTTTATTCGAAGGATGAAGAGCTGGACCTCATCATCCGCGAAATCTCCCAGCTCGCGGGCTCGCTCGCCCACAGCGCATAGACGGCGGCTTATGGATCGCGCCGAAAATGCTCGCGATCAAACGCCCCGGCGCTTGACCGGACGCTTCTTCGCCGGCGTGTTCTTGACTCGCGTCTTGATGACGCTCTTGCCGCGACCTCCTGTCGACGCGGACTCACCCAACTGATCGCCCAACTGATCGATGGACGCGCGGATGTAACGACGCACCAGCGACCGCTCCAGATCGCTCGGATTTGCGATCTTGATGTGCCGCATCGTCTTGCCCTCGCCTTCCAGCACGCGATCCGGGTCCGGAAGCGTCGCGCCTCGCGGAAAGCCGAGGTTGATGTGCCGCGCATTCGTCGCGATGTAGCAGAACATGTCCTTCATTTTTCCGCTGAAGCCGAACCAGATCGCGACTGTATAGACCTGATAGATCGATTCCGACGCGTCGGGAACTTCTTCGAGTATGATTTCGCGAAGCGCGAACGCGAGGTCGGCGATGGAGCGGTCGTAGGCTTCGAGAAATCCGAGCAGTCGAGGATCCGGCGGGCGTCGCATATGAGGAAAGGATATACCCGTCTGCGGCACGAGTCTCCCGCGTCTCTTCGGAGTGGAATGGAGAACCGTTCCGCAAGCGGCGAATCAACGGCCCTACGCCACAGTGCCCCTAATGGGATTTGCGTGGAGGAGGCCTTGCGGTCGAAATGCACTGAAAACGTATCAGATAGACGTTATCGCCAGAGCCGTGCTTCGCTACTTCAGTAAATCCGCCCGGCTCTCGAAGCCTGATTCGATCGCCAAATCCTAAGTGATGTCTTGCAGCGAGATGACCTCGACGGAATCGATCACGATTTCACCTTCGTCCATCCCAGCGTCAAGCCAACCTAAAGGGTATACGCTGGAACCTCTATGGATTGGAACCGAGTCAGCCCTGTCTACCCGGTCGCCGACGTGGCTGCGGCAATTGAATGGTACGGCCGGGTTCTCGGCTTCGAGCCCCAGTTGGTGAATCCGCCGGGGGACGCAGTCCCCGTCTATGCGGTTCTACATCGCGACGCAGTGTGGGTGCACTTATTGCGGCTGGACGAGGCGCCCTACGGTCTGCGCGCGCCGGTGCAAGCGCAGTTCTGGATCACTTCAGATTTGGACGAGTTGTTCCGGCGAGTAGAGTTACATGGAGCCAGGATTCTGCAACGGCCCGGAGATCGGCCGTGGGGGCACCGCGACTTCATGATCGCGGATCCGGATGGCAACGTCGTATGGGTGACACGGCCCATCTTATAGGCCATGAGCGTGGTGGCTGGCGGTCCCCAAGTCACATTCCCGGAAATTTGGCGGCACGATCAATTCTACGAAACGCCGCTCGCGAGAATCGAAAAAAAAGACGCAAGCGCGCGAAGCCCTTGCGTCTCTTCGTTGCGATCGAACCGGATTAAACCAGGTTCGGGATCTTGATGATCTTCTTCTGAATCGCGTACTGGACCAGCTGAGCCTTGTTGTGAATGTCCAGCTTGCGCATCAGGTTGAACTTGTGCGCTTCGACGGTTTTCACGCTCAGGTTCAGGTCGCAGGCGATTTCCTTCACCGAATTTCCCTCGGCGAGCATCTTGAGCACTTCGCGCTCGCGCGTGGTCAGTGTCGCAAATCGCGGCAGGCGATTCGCCGACTTGATTCGGCTGCGGAAATCGTCGACCAGTTGCGACAGCATGCGCGGCGAAAGATAGCTGCCGCCGCGGCACACGTCGCGGACCGCCGCCACCAACTGCTGGCTGGGGCTGTCCTTCAGTACATAACCGCTGGCGCCGACCTCCATGCCTTCGACAAGATAATCTTCGTCGTCGTACATGGTCAGGAACAGGACCTTGGTTTCCGGACGGTTCTTCTTGATCTGCCGCGTCGCTTCGAAGCTTGACAGGCCCGGCATGCCGATATCCATCAGCACCACGTCGGGGCGAGCTTCGTTCGCTTTATCGACGGCATCGCCGCCGTTGGACGCTTCGCCGACCACTTCCATATCCGGCTCGGCGGATATCAGCGTTCGGATTCCTTGGCGGAACAGCGTGTGATCGTCCGCCAGCATGATTCGAATCTTGGCCATAACGTTGTGCCCGACTTTCTCCAGTTATCCTCTAGGCTCGCCTACGCGAGTCGCCTTACTTAGCTATCGGCAGTTCGATGGAAATCTTTGTACCCCTCTTACTGCCTTCCGTCCGGCTTTCTACCCGAAAATTTCCGCCCAGCAGGGCTACGCGTTCGCGCATCCCCGACAAACCGAACGATTCCCGTTTTTCCAGCGCTTCGGCGATGTTGAATCCGACGCCGTTATCCTCTACGGAGAGTTTCAACATCCCATCGGCGGAGGAGAGAGAAATATTTACATGCGTCGCGGCCGAGTGCTTGCCGATGTTGTTAAAACATTCCTGAACAAGACGATACGAAATGATTTCGAGCTGTTGTGGCAGCGCGCCCATCTTCGAAAGCTGCAGCCGCACGCGGCACGGGTGCAGCCGCTGGAACCGGTTCACCAATTGCCGCAGCGCCGCTCCCAAGCCTAATTGCTCGAGCACGGCGGGGCTCAAGGCGGCGATCAGACGGCGCATTTCGAGAATCGTGCGCTCCGTCAGATCGCGAGCCTCTCGAAGTTTCGCCCTCCATTCGCCTTGTTTTTCCGGAAGCGCCTGTTCGATCAGCTCCATTTGCAGGCGGATGCACAGCAGGCTCTGGCCGGCTTCGTCGTGCAGCTCGCGGCTGATGCGGCGCCGTTCGATTTCTTCGACATGCAGCATGTGCTCGGCGAGCCGCCGGACCTGCTCTTCGCGCTGCGCCAGATCTTCGATCAGCCGCGCTTTTTCCGCGGCCATCAGGCAGCGTTCGGCAGCCGCCGCCAGCAATTCCTGCTCGCGCGGCAGCCATTCGTAGGGTTTTGAAAACCCGAATTGCATGACCCCGGCGGTCCGGCCGTCGGCGGCCAGGGGAATCGACCAGCAGGACTTGAACCGGTCCGCCCAACTCGAATCCAGCAGCACGCCGGAGGTTTGCGCGTCGCCGTTCAAATGACGCGGCTTGGAAAGTTTCTTGATGAGCCCGGGACGATTGGGGACCGACGTCGCGGTCGGCAATGGTTTGCCGGCGCGGAGCTCCCACACCGTGGACTTGTCGTTGAGCATGTAGAGGCGTCCGGCATCCGCGCGCGTGACCTGGAGCAGAGATTCCAGAAATCGCCGCAGCAGCTCTTCGAGATTGCGCGATTCCAGCTCGACGCGAAACAGGTCGTAAAAAGCCTGTGTTTCGGCCTCGCGGACCTGATAATACGCGTTGTTCAGCGTCAGAATCACGCAGAAATGCAACTGCTCGCGCACCCACTGAAAATTGGAATGCTCGTCCGGCATGAGCGAGGCCAGCAGCGGGCCCAGCAGATGATCGTACTGCTGGAGGGCTTCGAGAATCGCGCTGGGCGGCAGGTTGAGCTTCGCCAGGCGGCGGCCGTTGTATTCCACCTGCTCGATAAATTTCAGAGGCGTCTGCCCACTGGCGAGAATGCGCGCGGCCGCGCCCGGGGTGATCGCCGAAAGAGCCAGCCGCTGTTTGGGTTGAAACTGCAACTCCCGCAGGCGATTCATGAAGCGCCGCTCGATCTTATCCGCGTGCGGATCGAGCAGGACGGCCAGGCGTTGAAGGTGAACGCGTAGCTGGTCGCTCAATACGTCGGCGGCATCGGCCAGTTCAGGCGAGATCTGCGCAGTCTGCACGGTGTGTTGATCGGCAGACTAGGGTCTTCTCTTTAGTACCTCAACCGCGTCACTTTGCGAATTAGCCTCCGCCAGATCGAGCGGAGTATGCCCGGCGTTGTCCTTGATATAAGGATCGGCGCGATGGGCCAGCAGTAATTCGACCACGTCGCGGCGGCCCCAGGATGCGGCCCGGTGCAGCGGCGTCGCGCCGGACTCCGAATCTCGGGCGTTCGGATCGGCGCCGTTTTCGAGCAGCGCCTCGGCCGCCGCGCGCTGACCGGCGAGCGCGGCATCATGCAGAGGAGTCGCCCCCTGGGCGTTTCTCGAATTGACATCGGCCTGATGTTTTAACAGGAGCAGGATGATATCGACGTGTCCTTTGAGCGCCGCGTCGTGCAGCAGCGTAGTCGATCCGAGAGGTCCCATATGGTCGATCAGCATCGCGACCACGTTGGTCTGTCCGCGCAGCACCGCGTCGCGCAGCGCGGTTCCGAGATCGAATTTCTCGATCCTCGCGGGCATGCGCTGCTGGATCAGAAGATTGACGACTTCCATCTGCCGGGATTGCAGCGCCGCGTCGAGCGGAGTGGCGCCGTTCTTATCGCGCACCGAGAACGACGCGCCGGCATCGAGCAGAATTTTTGCGGTGCCCACGTATCCACGGCTGGCGGCGGCGTGCAGCGGCGTGATTCCGGAGTTCGGATTGGCGCAGTTCGGATCGGCTCTTTTGGAGATCAGCAGACGCAGCATGGATTCTTCGCCCTTCCATGCCGCTGCTTCGAGCGGAGTCGCCCCCGTCGAATCGCGAGCATTGACGTCGGCTCCGTGGGCGATCAGCAGTTCAGCGATCCGCACGTGCCCACGGCTGGCGGCGAGATGCAGCGGAGTTTCGCCGGTCCGGTAAATCGCCGTCACCGACGCGTGATGCGCCAGCAGCAGCTCGACCACATCGGGACGGTTCGTGATCACCGCATAGTGCAGCGGAGTGGCGCCGCCGTCGGGATGCCGCGCGTCGACCTCGGCTCCATGCGCGATCAGATATTCGGCCACGTCGCGCTGGCCGGACCAGGCGGCGTCGTGCAGCGGCGTTCCTCCCAGCGAATCGCGCGCGTTGACGGAAACGCCATCGCCGACCAGCGCCTGCACTTGTTTCAGATCGCCGGAGCGGGCCGCGGTGTGGAGATCGTCGACACCGGCGGCAACCAACGCCGCGGCGATCCACAACAGCACGGGCATGCGCCTCCTTATTTTTTCGCGACGAATTGATCGAGCTGTTTCACCCAATCCTTGGAATCCGCGGAAGCCTGATTCCATTCGTGAACGATCATCCCGCCCGGATCGATCAGGAACCAGTGCGGCGTGTCGAACGGTTTCTGATTCGCGGGCGTGATGTTGAAGTACGCCGCCGCAACCTGTCCTGAATCAAAGACGACCGGCGCGGTGGTTTTGGTTTCGGCGATATATTTCGCCACCGTGGCGAGGGAATCGGGCGGCACCACGATTTCGAGAATCCCGAGCTTCGATCCCAGCCGCGTCTTCACTTCTTCCAGCGTCGCCGTGAGCGCCGTGCAATGCGGGCAGTTGGTCTTCATGAAATCGACGATCAGCCAGCGGCCGCGGTAATCGAGAATATCGTGCTGCGTGAATTTTGAATCGGGAAGCGAAAAACTCGGCGCGCGCCGGTGGGTAAGTTGTTGTCCGCTCGCGAGCGCTGCGGCGCACACGATCAGCGCGGGGAACCATCGCATAAATTCAAGCTAGCACGGCCGCGCAGCGATGCGAGGCTAGGGAAGGCGAAAATCGACGTGCCGGTCGCGATTGATCTGCTCGCTGAATCGGCGGTCCACGGAGGCGAGCGGGACATGCCGCTCCTCGTGCTCGCGCGTGGTGAAGTAAATCTGGTCGCCCTCGACGTGATACGTGACCGCAGCCTGAATCGTATGATCGACGAAAGCGATCAGGAAGTAATCGGGCCTGCGATAGTAGGACTCGGTCGAGCTGCCCGGAGGCGGCGGGGTCGGCGTGAAGTCTTGATTGATCACGACCGGCTGCTGCTGCGGCGAGTAGTCGTAGTCGCCGATATAGCTGGGTCCGCTTCCATAACTGTACGGATCGTAGCCGTAGCCAGAGCCATAGCCATAGCCGCCGTAGGAATCGTAAGGAGCGTAGGTGCCGTAATAGGGAGAGCCCCAGCCGAAGCCTCCCCAATAGGGCCAGCCATAGCCAAAGCCAAAGCCCCAGTAAGGCCAGCCGAAGCCGGCGCCGTAGCCGTAGAAGCCGCGGCCGAAGCCGTTTCCATACCGGCCGCCGTAATACCCGCCATACCCGCCGCGATAGTTATTGAATCCGCCGCGATTGAACGCGCCGCCGCGATTGATTCCGCCGTTATAGGTGCCGCCGCGATATGCGCCGCCGACTGAGCCGCCGCGGTATGCGCCGCCTCCGCCAAACGAGCCGCCGCGGTACGCGCCGGAGCTGCCCATGGAAGGCGATCGCATGCCGCCGCCTCCGCTGAATCCGCCGCCGCGCGACACACCGCCGCCTCCGCCGTGGAACCCACCGCCTCCACCTGCGTGGCCGCCGCCGCCGCCTCTTTGTGCAAAGGAAAGTGCCGGAATACTGGCTAGAATCAGGACGAACTTCAGGACTCTCATCTGCGAGCCCTCCCTGGTTGAAGATTACCACTTTTGGCGATGCGCTTCGAGCCCGCGCATGGTAGCGTTAAAGATTCGGCTTTGTCCTTCGTGAAAATCAACCTGGCATGAAAACCAATCTCGACACGTTGCGCGGCGAAATTCAGGATTATCTGGAATCGCATGGAATTGCCGTTTTTCACGGCACGCCGCGCGGCGCGGAAGAGACCGGAATGGTCTATTGGGACGTGGAGCGGCATCCCGACTACCGCGCCTATCTCGCCGCCGCCGAGGCCGCGGGAGCGCGCGTGGTGACGATCTTCGCGAACGAGTTCAACCAGGAAGTGATCGACGACGCGCAGGAGCGCCTGGAAGAATCGAGCCTGACCCGCGAGGAGCGCCGCGCCATCGAGCAGCGCCTGCGCGAGATGCGCGCCTTCGCCGGATTTACGTGCCAGATCGAGCTGTCCTTCGACATCGCCCCGCGCGTCTACATCTTCGACCTGCGCACCGAATGGTTCGAGGATCTGAGCGATCTGCTCTATCGCATCGACGACGCCTACGATACCGAGGATGAAGACGACGAGCCCCTGGGCGGCGGATATTTTTCAAAAAACTAGATGAAGTGGAACATCGCTCCTTCCGATGCAAGCGCCGTCGAGCGGCTTGCCGCGGAGCTGAAGATCCACGCGCCGGCCGCGCGCGTGCTCTGTGCCCGCGGATTTTCGGATCCCGAAGCCGCGCGGAAATTCCTGCATCCCACGCTGGCTGATCTGCTCGATCCTTATCTGCTCGCCGGAATGCGGGAGGCGGTGGTGCGCCTGCGTCGCGCGATCGAACAGAAAGAGCCGATCCTGCTTTATGGCGATTACGACGTGGACGGCACCAGCGCGGTCGTCATCCTTAAAAAAGGACTCGATCTGCTGGGCGGCGTCGCGTCGTTCCACGTTCCGCATCGCCTGCGCGACGGCTATGGAATGAGGAGCGAGGTGATCGACGCCGCGGCTTCGAACGGCGTGAAGCTGATTGTCAGCGTCGACACCGGAATTCGCGCCAACGACGTGGTTCGTCATGCCGCGCAGTTCGGGATCGACGTGATCGTGACGGATCATCACCTGCCCGAAGCGGAGCTACCGCCGGCGGTGGCGGTGCTGAATCCGAATCGCCCGGATTGTCCGTATCCCGAAAAAAATCTGTGCGGCGCCGGCGTGGCCCTGAAGCTGATGGACGCGTTGATTGCGGCTTCGGGCTGGGATCGTGCGAAACGGGAACGGCTGATTGCGTCGCTGCTGAAGCTGGTCGCGATCGCGACCGTTGCCGACGTAGTCCCGTTAGTCGGAGAAAATCGCGCGATCGTCAAGATCGGGCTGGCGGGATTGCGGCAGGTGAAAAACGTCGGCTTGCGCGCGCTGCTGGATGTTTCGGGACTGGCCGAGGGCGAGTCGCCCAGCGCGGGCCAGGTTGCATTTCGTGTCGCTCCGCGCATCAATGCGGCCGGACGGATGGCCAGCGCCAGCGACGTAATCGAAATGTTTCTCACCGATGATGAAGCTCGCGCGAAGGCGCTGGCCGCGCAGCTTCACGATCTGAATCAGGATCGCCAGCAGACGGAGCAGGAAATCGCGCGCGCGATTTTCGAGCAATGCGTTGAGCAGCCGGTCACCGATCGCGACGCCGCGCTGATCTTTGCGGGCGAGGGCTGGCATCGCGGCGTGGTCGGAATTGTCGCCAGCAGGGTGGTCGAACGATTTCACCGGCCCGCGTTCGTGCTTGGCATTGAGAACGGAGTCGCGCAGGGCTCGGGGCGAAGCATCCGGGCCTTTCATCTGCTCGACGCGCTGGAGGCGATGCCGGATCTGTTCACAAAATTCGGGGGCCATCGGCAAGCAGCGGGTGTTACGCTCGCTTCAGAGCGCCTGGAGGAATTCCGCGAGCGTTTTCGCGCGCATGCCGCGGGACTGCTGACGCCCGCCGATTTCATTCCCGCGCTCGAGATCGACGCCGAAATCGACTTTCGGGAAATCGACGACCAGGCCGTGCTGGAGATTCTCGAACTCGCGCCCTTCGGGTTCGGCAATCCGTCGCCGGTGTTCGCCGCGCGCGGAGTGGAACTGGCGGCTCCTGTCGAGATCAAGAAAGAGCGCCACGTTTTCATGCGGCTCAAATCGCAGGGACGATTGCAACGGGCGAAGGCGTGGAATTTCGCCGAGCGCGCAGGGGAGCTGGCGCCGGGGGCTCCCATCGATGCCGCATTCTGTTTCGAAGACGACGCCTATTCGGCCAGCCGCGGATATGCGCCGTGGCAGATCGTGGTGAAGGATGTGCGTCCCGCCGCCGCGGCGGCGCATCGCTGATCGCGGGCTACTTGGATTTTTTCTTGCGGACTTCGACACGCACTGGCGCGGGAGGCGCCAGGAAGCGAGCCTGGCTGTCGATCGCCGGCTCCGCCGATTTGTCCCAGGAGAACGTTCCGTCAGGCCGCATGTGACGCGCGTTGCGATTGTCGGTGAGATAGGTGGCCAGGACGTCGTCGCGAAGACGGCGCAGCAGGCGTTTGTTTTCGATGGGGAACAGCACCTCGACGCGATGATTCAGGTTGCGGCCCATCAAGTCCGCGCTGCCCAGATAAACCTGTTCGCGGCCCGCGTTCTGGAAATAGTAAATGCGGCTGTGTTCCAGAAAACGTCCGACGATGCTGATCACCCGAATATTCTCGCTCACGCCCGGCACACCCGGCCGCAGCGAGCAAATGCCGCGGACCAGAAGATCGACCTTCACGCCCGCCTGCGACGCTTCATACAGCAACCGGATCATCCCGAGATCTTCGAGCGCGTTCATCTTGAAGATCAGCCGCGCGTCACGGCCGGCACGAGCGTGGGCGATCTCGCGCTGAGTCAGCTCTTCCAGCCGCTGCCGCAAGTTGATGGGCGCGACCAGCAATTTGTGGAAATCGGTCTTGGCGGAATAGCCGGTCACATAGTTGAATAAATCGGTGACGTCGGCGCC
>JAIQFJ010000127.1 GCA_020073325.1 Terriglobia bacterium
CGTGCCGCTCCGGCAGTTCCGCCGTGAGCAGACGAACGAACTCCTCTTTGGACTTCGCGCGGAGAGCATAGTTGAGCGCGCGCTCCTTGCCGATGGTCGATTGCCTCTCCGGACGCATCTGTTTTCCGCACAGCGATCCTGCTCCGTGCGCGGGCCAAACCTCCACCTCGTCGCCCAGCGGCAACAACTTTTGATGCAGGCTGTCGTAGAGCATCGCGGCGAGCTGCTGCGGCGTCAGGTCGGGCGCGAGATCGGGACGGCCGACATCGCCGATGAACAGCGTGTCGCCGGTGAGCACCGCGTACGGTTTATCGCTTCTGTCCAGATCCGTGATGGCGATACAGACGCTTTCGATCGTGTGGCCGGGCGTTTCAAGAAAACGGAGGACCACACGGCCGAAGCTGATTTCATCGCCATCCTGGACATCGATATGCGGAAACTTCGCGCCGGCCCGCGCGCCCAGATAGATCTTCGCACCGGTTCTGTCGGCCAGTTCACGATGTCCGCTGACGAAATCGGCGTGCAGGTGTGTCTCGATCACGTACTCGATCTTCAGGCCCTGGGCGCGCGCTTCGTCGATGTACAGCGAAACATCGCGCTGCGGATCCACCACGCAGGCGATTCCCTCCGAGCCCAGCATGTAAGACGCATGCGACAAACAGGTCAGATAAAACTGTTGGAAGTACATGAATCCTCAGATTGATTGTAGTCCCGAAAAATGCGCAAGGATTGCCTAGCCTCGTAAAACTTTCCGGTAGCGTTACACGATCCACAACGTAACTCGTAGAAAAAGCGAATGGAGAGCGGCGTGCTACCAGGAATGGGCCAGGAAGCGTCCTATGCGGCTGAGCCTTCGACTCAATCTCTCGTTGATTGCCGGCGTCGCCATCGTTTCGTTAGGAATCGCTCTTTACGAAACCCAAAGCGAACGCTCCGGTCTCAAGCGCGATCTGGAACGTCAGGCGATGGTGGTGGCGGAGACGCTGGAAAAATCGGCGGAGCCGCTGGTGGCGACGCAGTCGGTTCCATCGCTGCAATGGCTGGTCGATCAGTTCCAGAATCATCAGCGGCTCGCTGGAGTGGTGGTGTACAACGAACAGGGCCAGGCGCTGGCGACGACGGCGGACCTGTCGGCTCGCCTGGGCCACGCGCCGATGCCGATGGCCAGGGAGCATTGGAAGCAGGGCGGGATCGGCGAATTTTTCCGGGCCAATAGCGCGCTGATGCATGTCTACGAGCTGCCGATTCGCGACGGCGCGTCCATGATCGGCGCACTCGCGATTTTTCATGACGCGCGCTATATCGAATCGCGTCAGGCCGCAGTCTGGCAACATGCTTTGACCGGGCTCGCGGTGCAGACGGCGCTGATCGTCTGCGTTACGCTGCTGATCCTGCAATGGAGCCTGGGTCGCCCGCTGAAGCGGCTGGCCGTGTGGCTGGGAGAAGTGCGGCGCGGGTCGGCGGGCGAGAAACCGGATCTTCCCGATTCCTTCGAGCCATTGGGGCGCGAAGTCGCACAGTTAGCGACCAGCCTGACGGCGGCCCGCGCGGCGGCCGAGCAGGAGGCCCGGCTGCGCGATGCCGGCGAATCGTTGTGGACGGCGGACCGCCTCCGCATTTCCGTCCAAACCAAGGTGGGCGATTCACGGATGTTTGCGATTTCGAATCGCGAACCGTACGAGCATCTGCGGCGCAACGGAGCGGTGGAGTGTTCCGTCCCCGCCAGCGGCCTGGTGACGGCGCTGGAGCCGATTCTGCGCGCGACCGACGGAACCTGGGTCGCGCAGGGCACCGGCGACGCGGACCGCGAGACCGTGGACGAGCGCGATCATATCCGCGTTCCTCCCGAAGATCCGCAGTACACTCTGCGCCGCGTCTGGCTGACGGAAGAAGAAGAGCAGGGTTTCTATCTGGGCTTCGCGAACGAAGGACTGTGGCCGCTTTGCCACATCGCGCATACGCGCCCGGTCTTCCGCGCGCAGGACTGGGAGCATTACAAGAATGTCAATCGCCGCTTCGCCGACGCGTTCCTCGAAGAGGCCGCGGGCGAGCGTAACCCGGTGGTGTTGGTTCAGGACTATCACTTCGCACTGGTCCCGCGAATGATCAAGGAAGCTCGCCCCGACGCGCGCGTCGCGATTTTTTGGCACATTCCGTGGCCCAATCCGGAAGCGTTCGCGATTTGTCCCTGGCAGCGCGAACTGCTCGACGGATTGCTCGGCGCGGACCTGATCGGGTTCCATGTGCAGGCGCACTGCAATAATTTTCTGGACACGGTGGACCGGACGCTCGAATCGCGCATCGACCACGAGCGGTTCGCCGTGAATCGCCGCGGCCGCTTCAGTTTTGTGCGTCCGTTCCCGATCAGCGTGAATTTTCCGAATAGCCAGCCGCCCGAAGGCTCCACCTACACCGAGCGCGCCGCGCTGCTGCGGAACCTGGGTGTCGAAGGAACGATGCTCGGCATCGGAGTCGATCGCGTCGATTACACGAAGGGCATTCCGGAGCGCTTTCGAGCCGTCGAAATTTTCTGCGAAAAGTATCCTGCGTTCCGCGGCCAGTTCACCTTTGTCCAGATCGGCGCGCCCAGCCGCACGCACATCCGCCGCTATCACGAGTTGATGAGCGAAGTGGAATACGAGGCGGCGCGCATCAACCGGCGCTTCGAAACCAGCTCCTGGCGGCCCATCGTTTTCCTTCCGCGCCATCACAGCCACAGCGAGATTCTGCCGTACTATCGCACCGCCGACCTCTGCATGGTGACGTCGCTGCACGACGGCATGAACCTGGTCGCCAAGGAATACGTATCCTCGCGCGCCGACGAACAGGGCGCGCTGATCCTCAGCCGCTTCGCCGGGGCGAGCAATGAGCTGGTCGACGCGCTGCTGGTGAATCCTTACGACACTGAGGAACTGGCCGACGCGATTCATCGCGCGTTGATCATGGCTCCCGAGGAAAAACGCGCGCGCATGGCGCGCATGCGGTCCTATATCCGTGAGCACAACATCTATCGCTGGGCCGGCGATCTGATCACGGAGCTGGCCGCGCTGCGGCTGGATGCGGTGGAGGAACGGCCGCGGGAAAAGCCTCACCTGCTTGCGCGCGTCGGCTAATCGCGCGATGAAGATGTGTGGTTAAACCCACGGAATTGCGCCACGTCGCACGATCGCGGGATTGCCGAAGCCGCTAAGTTCCTCGAATCAATGATTTTTGGGTTGGGCCCGCCGCCTGCATCATGCGTGGGCGGCTATGCAGAAGATTCTCAGAGAGTCCGGACACCTGGTGAGATTGGCGCTGGTCCTCGCGGCCGGATTTCTCATCTTCATGGCGGTTCGCGCGGCGATTGTCCCCAAAAGCTTCGGGCAGTACGGCCACTATCGCGGCGCGGTTCTCGAAGAAATTCGCGCGAAGCCGATTTCGTTCGCGGGACGCGCGACGTGCGAAGTGTGTCACGACGAAGTGGCCAAGACGAAGAGCGAAGGTAAACACGCCGGCCTGGGATGCGAGGCGTGCCACGGTCCTTCCGCCGCGCACACCGAAGATCCCACCACGAATCACGCCTTCAAACCGAACCCCGCGACGCTGTGTGTCCGCTGTCATGAGGCGGATCGGGCGAGGCCCAAAACTTTTCCGCAGGTCACCTCGAAAGACCACGCGAACGGTATGTCGTGCGGCGATTGCCACAAACCGCATTCACCCAAAATCTAGGAGCTCATTGTGGAACAGGACATGAATCGTCGCGAGCTGTTGAAGGACACCGGAAAATTCGTCATCCTCTCCGGCGCCGCTCGCGTCGCGTTCAAAACCATGCAAGGGGAAACCGTCCCCGAGCCTGAAAAAGACAAGTACAAAGCGGCCGAGCACTGGTGGGGCATGACCATCGACATCGACAAGTGCATCGGCTGCGGCAATTGCGTGAAAGCGTGCGCGGCCGAAAACGGCGTGCCCGACGGTTATTTCCGGACGTGGGTGGAGCGCTATTACGTCTCCGACGATCATCCCGAAAAACCCGAAGTCGATTCGCCCAACGGCGGCATGAACGGCTTCCCCGTGATGGACCGTCCCGATGCCAAGAGCTTTTTCGTCCCGAAGCTTTGCAACCATTGTGCCGATTCGCCGTGCGTGCAGGCCTGCCCTGTCGGTGCGACCTTCGAATCTCCGGATGGAGTTGTTCTGGTCGACCAAAAATACTGCGTCGGGTGCCGCTATTGCATCCAGGCCTGCCCCTACGGTTGCCGCTATCTCGATCCGCGCAAGAACGTCGTCGATAAATGCACGCTGTGCTACCACCGCATCACCAAGGGCCTGACCACGGCATGCGTCGAGGTGTGCCCCACGGCGTCGCGGCAGCTTGCCGATTTTAAAAATCCGAACGATCCGGTGCACAAGTTCATGCGCGAAAACCACGTGGAGGTCTTGAAACCCCACCTGGCCACCGGTGCGAAAACTTATTACAAAGATCTCGATGGATCGGTGAGGTAATCCATGCCTGGTGTCGATGGCTTCATGTATCCGAACGAGGTGGAGCTGCAGTGGAGCATCCTCATCGTTCTCTATCCGTATCTGACTGGCCTGGTGGCGGGCGCGTTCATTCTCGCCTCGCTGGCGCGCGTGTTCAACGTGAAGGAAGTGCAGCCGACGTACCGGATCGCCCTGCTGACCGCGCTTGCGTTCCTGCTGGTCGCGCCGCTTCCGCTGCAACTGCACCTGGGACATCCGGAACGGTCGATCGAGATGTATCTCACGCCGCACAAGACGTCGGCGATGGCGATGTTCGGATTTGTCTACCTGTGGTACCTGCTGATTGTCCTGCTGATGGAAATCTGGCTCGACTATCGCAAAGACATTGTTATCCTGTCGCGCACGAAGACCGGCTTCATGCGGCTCGTCTACCGCATTCTCACGCTCGGATCGCAAAATATCAGCGAAGAGTCGCGTCGCGTGGACGATCGCGTCGGATTGATCGTCACGATCATCGGAATCCCCTCCGCGTTCCTGCTGCATGGATACGTGGGATTCATTTTCGGATCAGTCAAGGCGAACCCATGGTGGTCGACTCCGCTGATGCCCGTCGTATTTTTGTTCTCGGCGATGGTCTCCGGAATCGCGACCGTGCTGCTGGTTTATCAGGTGGTCAACAAGCTGCGCGGGCAGCCGGTGCATATGTTCTGCCTGGACGCGATCGCGAAATACCTGTTCTACGTCTTCGTGATCGATTTTTCGCTCGAAATGCTGGACCTGGTGCATCGCATCTACGAGTCGGATGAATCATTCCGGTCGCTGGACTTCATGGTCCATACGAAGCTGTATTTCTCGCAGATCATCTTGCAGATCATGCTGGGGACGCTGGTTCCGCTGGTGCTGCTGGGCGCGAATCAAGTGATGAAGTTCGGCGAAAGCACGCGGCGCAAGATGTACACGGTGGCTGGAATCCTGACCATGATCGGAATTTTCGCCATGCGCTGGAACGTCGTCATCGGCGGCCAGCTTTTTTCGAAAAGTTTTCTCGGATATACCACGTACAAAGTGGAATTCGCAACGCGCGAGGGACTGCTACCCGCCATCGCGCTGCTTCTGCTCCCGCTCGGGATTCTGTGGGTACTGCTGAAGCTGCTGCCTCCCGGAGAGGAAGAGCAGACGGCCTGAAAATCAGGAGGGCGTCATGGACGCTTCTCAGGTCCGCTCGGATGTCTCTCGCGACGAATTCCGCGAGCTGGCAGGGGAAGTGCGTGAACTGCAGCGCCGTGTGTCCGCGCTGGAACACCACACTGAACCCGCGCCGCTTACGCCTCCGCCGCCGCTGCCCGAAGTTCACGTCTCCGCCGATCTCGTGCCGACTCTCGGCCGCGCGCTGCTCGCCATCGCGGGCGCGTATCTGCTGCGCGCGCTGACCGAATGGCACGTGGTGCCGCCCACCGCGGGCGCGATCGCCGGCATGCTGTACGCCGGATTCTGGCTCTGGCGCGCCGTGCGGGTGACGAACAAGGTGGCGGCGATTTTCGACGCAATCACCGCCGCCGTGATCTTCGCGCCGCTGATCTGGGAAACGACGCTGAATCTCCACTCGATTCCTGCCTGGGGCGCCGCGGCGGCGATCGTGGCATTTTCGATCGCGCCAGTGATGCGGAAAGAAGCGGTCTCGATCGCTTCGGCGGCCGGCTCCGCCATCGCGATCGTCTTGCTGATCGCCACGCACGACCTGCTTCCGTTCACGATCGCCCTGCTGGCGATTGCGGCCGCATCGGACTGGAGCACGACTCCGCTGCGCTGGTTCGCGGCGCTCTGTGCCGACGCCGCCGTCGTTCTGTTCACGATGATCGTCGCGAAGCCGCTGCCCGAGGGTTATGCCGCCGTCTCTGTCCGCGAGGCGATCGTCATGCAGGCTGCCCTGCTCGCGATCTTCGCCGGTAGCGTTGTCCTTCGAACCGCAGGTCGCGGCGGCACGATCACCATCTATGAGATCGGCCAGACCGTCGCCGCATTTGCCGTGTCGATCGGAGGCGTGCTCTATCTCACGGGAGCGCAACTCGCGGTCGGCTCGTTCGCTCTGGCCGCCTCGGCGGCGTGCTACGCGATCGCGATCCGGTCGAAAGATGCGCGCAATGTCCAGACGTATGCCGCATTCGGCGGCCTGCTCGCGATCTCCGGAATTCTTCTGGTGTTCTCCGGCGACGTGCGCGTCGCGGCGCTCTCCATTCTTGCGATTGCTGCGACACATGTCGCCGCCGCTGCGATTCATGCGCCGGCATTTCTGTGGGTCGCAACGTGGATCTCGGGTGTCGCCCCGGCTGGTGCGGTTCTCATGTTCTCCGGTCAGTCGGCGTTCCCGCGCACCGCGGCCGTCATCCTCTTGGCCGCCGGCGCGACGGCTTATCTTCGACTTCCTCGAAAACCGGTGCTGGCTGCGTTCACCGCCGCGGCTCCGCTATGGTGCGCCGCGGGACTTGCGGCTTCCTTAGGCGCCGAACCGGCGGCGCTGATCGTCTTCGCCGTCGCGCTCGCCTGGACCGGCAGGCGCTGGAAGCGGCCGGAACTCATCTGGCTGATGTACGCGTCGATGATCGTGGCGGGCGCGAAAATCGTCCTGCACGATTTTTCGCATCACCCGCCGGCATCGCTGGTGATCTCGCTACTGGTTTACGGCGCGGGACTGATCGCACTGCCGCGCATCCTGCAAAGATCCTGACGAAGGGAGATTCTTATGCCGATCGTCCGATGGTCCGCACGCGCGATCTCGTTTGTGGTCGCTGCAATGTTTTTGTTTCTGTTGGGAGGTGAAATGTTCTATCCACATGCCGGTCCGCCTTCGCAATTGCGCGAATGGGCCGGCATTGGACTGCTCGCTCTGGTGGTCGCCGGAATGCTGCTGGCTTATCGATGGGAGGCTCCGGGTGCGCTGTTCTCGCTTGCGGCTCTGGCGATTTTCGTTTTAGCTGCCGGCATGCGGCGTTACGACGAAATCGCGATCCTGGCGGCTCCCGGTATTCTGTTCCTGATCGATTGGGGCTTGCGACGCACACATCGCCCGCACCCGCGCTGATCTTCCGGCTTACCGAATCGCGTAATACCCGTCGCGAGCCTGCACCGTAAAACCTTTCTGCTTCGTCGCGACGTGAATTTTCCGGAACCCCGGACCTTCGCTTTTATCCGGCGAATAGCCCAGGCTGTACTGATTGCGCAGCTCTTCCTGGATCTGCCGGTAAATATCGTCGAGCGACTGCTTCTTCGATCCCTCGAAAAAACCGCCGCCGGTTTCTTTCGCGAGCCGCTCCAGCACCTTCTTCCCGTCGCCGCGCGGCTGCTGCGGATAGCGGCCCATGCCTCCGCGACGCCCGCCGCCCATTCCGCGACCACCTCCAAACTGCTGCCGCTCTTCGCCGGCGAAAAGGATGCAATAGACCAGCGTGCCGGATCGCTCGGCCGAAGCGATCGCATCGGAAAGCGTGGTGCGGCTCGCATTGTCGACGCCGTCAGAAAGCACGACCAGCGCCTTGCGGCCGGTCTGCTTCTTCATGACTTCATCCGACGCCAGCAGCACCGCATCGTAGAGCGCCGTGCCTCCGCGAGGCCGCCGCTGTCCCGGGTTCGGAGCATCGCGGCGATTCAATTGACGCGGCGCAGCCGTCTCCAACTCGCGCAGCGCGTCCTGCAACTTCTTGCGCGAATTGGTCAAGTCCTGTAGCAACTCCACCTCGGCATCGAAGTGAATCATGAACGCCTGATCCTGGTCCTCGCGCAGCACTTGATCGAAAAATTTGAAGCTCGCCCCGCGCTCCTGCTCGAGCACCAGCCGCTGGCTGGGACTTGTATCCACCACCAGCCCGAGCGTCAGCGGCAGATCCGATTCGCGCGCGAAATAGGCGATCGTCTGCGGGCGCCCGTCTTCGTCCAGCAGAAAATCGTCTTGATTCAAATCGCGGACAATCTGCCCCTGCTTGTTGCGAACCGTCGCAAACACGTTGACGACGTTCACGTCGGTAGAGATCTTTTCCTGCGCCCGAATAAAAGGCGCGGCCGCAAAAGCCGCCAGCAGATCGCGTCTCGAAATCATCTGAACGAACCGATGCTTACTGAACTAAGACGGTTCCAGGAAAGTACAGGTTTACAGCGCTCTATTCGGCCCGCAGCGCGTCGGTCGGATCGATGCGCGTCGCCCGGCGAGCCGGCACGTAGCTCGCAGCCGTCGCGACTCCCGTGAACAACAGTGCGCAGACCGCGAACGTGATCGGGTCCGTCGCGCTGGTCTCATACAGCATGGCCGATAGAAGACGCGTCACCGCTACGGAGCCGGCCAGCCCGATCGCGATTCCGATTCCCGTCAGGATCAGCCCGTTGCCGATCACCAGCCGCAGAATATCGGTCTTCGCGGCGCCCAGCGCGATCCGAATGCCGAGCTCCTGCGTCCGCTGCGCCACCGAATACGCGATCACGCCGTAAATTCCGATCACCGCCAGCACGAACGCCGTCGCCGAAAATACGCCGAGCAGAAACATCATGGATCGCGTCCGCCCGGCCGACGCTTCCAGCAGTTCTTCGCCCGTGTGTATCTCGATCACCGCCTGATCGCGATCTACAGCCCCAATTTCGCGCCGCACCGCGCTGACAAGACTGTGCGGCTCGACCGTCGAGCGCACACTCAAGCACAGAAATGACCACGGCAACTGCGGAAACGGCAGAAAGACTTCGGGCGCAGGCGCGCTCGCAAGGTCGAGGTTGCGCGAATCCCCCAACACGCCGACCACTTCCACCGGTACAGGCAAATTCCCCACCCAGATTCGCTTCCCGATCGGATTCTGATTCGCCCAGAAGCGCCGCAGCGCAGCCTGATTGATCAGCGCGACCTTGGGAGCCTGCGCATCGTCGTGATCCGAAAACGCGCGCCCCGCCATCAGCGGAATGCCGAGGGCCTTTTCGTAGTCGGGGCTGATCTGCTGAATGTTGATGATCGGCCGCTTGCCCAGTTCCACAGCCGGGTGTCCTTCAAACAGCGCGGGCGTCTGATGCGTCGCCGTGGGAGGCAGCGCGGTCGAGATCGCCGACGCCGTCACGCCCGGCAGCGCATCCACGCGACGCATCACTTCGCGATAAAACGCGATGCTCTGCGAAGCCTGCGTATACTTGCGAAGCGAGACCTGCATGGTCAGCAGATTCTTCGGCTCAAACCCGGGCGGCACCGATCGCAGCCGCACAAAACTGCGGATCAGCAATCCGGATCCGATCAGCAAAATCGTCGAGAGCGCCACCTGCGCGACCACCAGAACGCTGCGCGCGCGATTCCTCTTGCGATTTCCCGCCGAGCCGCGTCCTTCGTCGCGCAGCATCGTATTCAGGTCGGGTTTCGAAAGCTGCAGCGACGGAGCGAGGCCGAACAAAATCCCCGCCGCGATCGAAATCGCCAGCGCGAAAACCAGAACGCGCAGATCCATCGAAACGCCGTTCACTCCGGGAAGCGCATCGCTCGACGCGGCCAGCGCACGCGTCCCCGCCGCGCCGATGGCGACACCGAAAACCCCGCTGAACAGCCCGACCAGCACGCTTTCGATCAGCAGTTGCCGGATCAGCACCGCGCGCGACCCGCCCAGCGCCGTGCGGATCGCGAACTCCTTGCGCCGCCCGAGCGCGCGCGAAAGCAAAAGGCTCGCGACATTCGCGCATGCGATCAGCAGCACGAATCCCACCGCCGCCGAAAGAATCAAAATCGCCGGACGGACGTTCGCGACGACGCGCTCCTGCAGCTTGCTGACCTGCATCACCAGATCCGTGGTCGCATCGAAATTTCCCGGGAAATCGCGCCGGTACTGCTGGAACAGAAATTGGTTTTCCGCGCGCGCCTGTTCCAGCGACACCCCCGGCCCCAACCGCCCGATCACCTGAAAATATCGGCCGCCCGCCGCGACACGCGCCGGCGTCACCAGGCTCATCTCGGTCACGCGCGGTGCCCAGATCTCGGCTTTCAGGCCGAGCGTCGCGAACGCGAACTGCGGCGGCAGCACGCCGATCACCGTGTAGTCTCGACCTTCCAGCGTGAGATTCCTGCCGACGGCATCGCGATCGCCGCCAAACAACCGCATCCACAATTCGTAGGTGATCAGCACGACGTTCGCGCCGCCGCGCTGGTCTTCCTCGCGCGAGAACGTCCGCCCAAGGATCGGCCGCACGCCAAGCACATCGAAGAAATTCCAGCTCGACCGGCCCGCGGCAATCTGTTCCGGATCGCCTCGCCCGGTCAACGTAAATGTTTCGAAAGTCGCCGCCGCCAGCCCCGAATAGGAGCGCGCCCGATCGTGCAGTACATTGAAAAACGGAAGCGACAGAAACCCGATTTCCGCCCGCTCATTCGCCGGCGGAGCCGAAACCAACACCACATGGTCTGGATCCGCATACGGCAAAGGCCGCAGCAGGACCGCGTTGGCGATCGTGAAGATCGCCGTGTTCGCCCCAATCCCGAGCCCGAGCGTCAGGACCGCGACAATCGTGAACGCCGGATTCTTCGCCAGCAGCCGGACCGCTTGTCGCAAATCGGAAAGCATCAGGAATGCCGCGCTTCCCAGACGTAGGCGGCGAAATTGCGCCGGTTCACGAACCCCATGTTTTGGTAAAGCCGCACCGCCGTTTCATTCGACGAAGTCACGGTCAGGCTGACGCTGCGGCAGCCGTGAAAGGCAAGCGCGGTGAGCGATTGCCGCATCAGTTCATAGCCCAGGCCCGTCCCGCGATCCTGCGACGCCACGCACACCTGCGTGATATGTCCGACATCGGGCGCGACCAGGCTCGCCAGCGAAACTCCGCGCAGCCGCCGGTCCGCATCCTGCGCGGCAAACGACGCCGGCGCGAAGAACGTGCCGCATCCGGGGTACTGCACGATGTTCATCAGGAATCGCCGCGCGCCGCCGGGCGAGCGGTATTGATCGTTGATCTGGCTGTCGACGTGCCCCTGGTACGCGGTCGCGATCAGCCGTGCGGTTTCGTCCTGGCGGTTCACGGTCCACGGAAGGATCGAAATTCCGGGCACCGTTTTTTCCGGAAGTCTGCCGGCTCCTCCGAGCGGAGCTTCCATGAAATAGCGCGGATAGCTGCGAAACCAGTTCTGCCTCGGCACCGGACGATTCAGCGGCGAGGACAGCATCATGAACTGCGCTTCCACACGCCGGACGCCCGCGGTGCGCGACATCGCATCGAGCACTGCCTCGAGCAGCGCATTTTCGCTCTCGATGCTTCGAAATTCCCGGCGGACGTACAAATCGCCGATCAGCCCCTTGCCTTCTTCGCAGACGTAGTAGCTGTAGCCCGCCGCGCGATCGCCATGCAGCAGCGCAAATCCGCTCAAGGCCTGCATGTGGACGAAGCGCCGCACCAGATCGGCCGAGGGACTGAAATCCCAGTCGAGATCCGCCTGCCAGGCCGCAGTCTCCTCCTCGAGGACCGGTGAAAGCTGTTCGGTGGTGACACGCCGCAGCTCTAAAACGGGTTCGGAATGCCGGTCCGGCAAGGCCGCCATGCTTAGATCGTAGCGCGTAACACGATTTTAATGCCGCATCGTTACTCTAACTGCTTGTGAAATCGCTGTACACTCAGCCACAGGATGGTGACACCGAAAAAGGCAAGCGCCACCATTTGCGGCCACAAAGCCTCGACGCCCGACCCTTGCAGGAACACTCCGCGGACGATTTCCATGAAATAACGGACGGGATTAAAGAACGTCAGCCACTGCGCGACCTGCGGCATGTTGCGGATGGGAAACGTAAATCCGCTCAACATGAAGAAAGGCTGGAAGAAGATCATCGTCGCCATCATGGCCTGCTGTTGAGTTTGGGAAACCGTTGAAATAAAAAGCCCCGCGCCCAGCGTCGTCAACAGGAACAGCATGGCCGATCCGAGCAGCAGCCAGAAGCTCCCGTTGAACGGTATGTGAAACAGCAGCAGCGCCGCGGCCAGCACCAGCAGCATGTCCCACAGCCCCACGACGACGAACGGCAGCGTCTTTCCCAGAATCAATTCCGGAGGACGAATGGGCGTCACCATGAGCTGCTCCATCGTGCCGATTTCTTTTTCCCGCACGATCGCCATCGCCGTCAGCGAGAGCGTCACCAGCGTGATGATATTCACGATCACGCCCGGGATGAAGTAATTGCGGCTGCGCAGATCCGGATTGAACCAGACGCGAGTCCGGGAGTCCACCGACGGCATCGACATGTGCACCGGGCCGCTCTCGGCGGTCGCCGCGTACATCTTGGTCTTCTGCTGCTTCTGCATCGCCTGGTTCGAAAATCGCGCGATGCACTGGCTGGCGTAGCCCGAAACGATCGATGCGGTATTCGAGTTCGTCCCGTCGACCAGGACCTGCACGGCGGTGGCGCGGCCGCGCACGACATCGCGGCCGAAACCGGGCAGCACGCGGACCACGGCGTCCACCTGGCTGCCGTCCATCATCTTCTGCATCGCGCGCTCGCTGTCCGGAAACCCCGCGATGTTGAAGCGGCCCGAGCCCTGAAATTGCGAAAGCAGCTCGCGGCTCTCCGGCGTGCGGTCCTGATCCATCCACGCGATTTTCGCGTTGTCCACGTCGAGATTCACCGCATATCCGAAAATCAGCAGCTGGAGCAGCGGAGGAATGAACAGCATCGACCGCATGCGCGGATCGCGCAGGGCCTGGATAAATTCTTTGCGGATCATCCGTCGCAGCCGTTGTCTCATTTAAGCCACCTTCTGCCGAAGCTTTCGCGTCGTGAAATAGCAGACCGATACGCAGTAGAACACCATCAGAAGCAGCTCAAACCACAGCGCCCGCACGCCGAGCCCCTTCAGGAAAATGCCGCGGGCGATGTTCATGTAATACCGCGCCGGCACGAACAGCGCGATGAACTGAATGACGCGCGGCATGTTGCTGATCGAATAAATAAATCCGGAAAGCAGAAACGCCGGCAGGAACGAGATGAAGCTGCCCATCTGATACGCCAGCAACTGCGTCCGGAACGACGCCGATACCAGAATCCCCAGCGCGAGCGATCCAAACAGGAACAGACAGCTCGAGACCAGCAGCAGCAGGACGCTTCCTTTCAGCGGCACGTGGAACACGAAGACGCCGACGACCAGCGCGATCACCATGTCCACGAACCCCACCACGAAATAGGCGAACAGTTTCCCGAACGCCACTTCGCTCGGACGCGCCGGAGTCGAAAGAAGCTGCTCCATGGTTCCGTTTTCCCATTCGCGCGCAATCGTCAGCGCACCCAGGTTCGAGGCGATGATCATCACGATCACCGCGATCAGGCCCGGCACGATGAAATTCTGGGACAGCAGATCGGGGTTGTACCACACCCGCATCTCCGCACTGACGCGCGCCGGCGAGTTGCCCATCGCGGTCTGGACCGGCGCCTGCAATTGTCCCGAATACAGCGCGACGATGCTTTCGGCGTAGCCTCGCGCGATCGACGCCGTGTTCGAATCACTGCCGTCCAGCAGAAGCTGAACCTGCGTCGGCTGCTTCTGCCCGAGCTGCTTCGCAAAATCCGGCGGAATCGCGACCCCCATCAGGCATTGCCGCTTGTCGATCGCCTGTTCGATCGCGTGATAGCTGGTCACTTCCGTGACGCTGAAGTAGCGCGAACCCTGGAACGCGTTGATCAGGTCGCGGCTCTGCGGCGAATTGCTTTGATCGTAGACGTAGGCCGGGATGTGATCGACGTCCAGGCTGAGCGCCCATCCGAACAGCATCAGCATAATCAGCGGCTGCAGCAACGCCGCCACTAAACTGCGCGGATCGCGGATGATGTGCAGCATTTCCTTGCGGAATATCGCGCGCGTGCGGCGGAGATTCATGCGGCTTTCTTCTCCTCCTCTTTTTCGATCAGGCCGACGAAAACGTCCTCCATCGAAGGCGTGATCGAATCGAGCGTCATCACGTGAATCCCGGCGTCCTGAAGGATCTTGTAAATCGCGGGAATCGCCGCTCCCGGATCGTCCACTTTCACGTGCAGCCCGCCGCCGAACACCGCGACGTCGAGAATCCCGGGCTTGTTTTCGAGCGCGGCCATCGCTCCCAGAAGATTCGACGACTCCAGATTCAACAGATGCCCCGCGCCAAGCGACGTCTTCAACTCCGCCGGCGACCCCAGGGCGATCACGCGTCCGCCATACATCAGCGCAACGCGATGGCAATATTCGGCTTCGTCCATGTAATGCGTCGTGACGAAAACGGTGTGGCCGGCGCCCGAAAGCTCATAGATCAGGTGCCAGAAATTTCGCCGCGCGATGGGATCGACGCCGCTGGTCGGCTCGTCGAGAAACAAAATCGGCGGCTCATGGAGAATCGCGCAGCCGAGCGCCAGGCGTTGTTTCCAGCCGCCCGAAAGCTCGCGCGTCAGGGCACTGCGCTTGCCCTCCAGGCCGGCCATTTTCAAAACGTAGTCGCGACGCTCGGGAAGTTTCTCGTCCGAAACGCCATAAATGCCGCCGAAGAACTCGATGTTTTCCTGCACGGTCAGATCGTCGTACAGAGAAAACTTCTGCGACATGTAGCCGATGTTCTTTTTGATGTCCTCGGGCTGCGTGGAAACGTCGAATCCGCCGACGGTGGCGCTCCCCGACGTCGGCGCGAGCAGGCCGCAAAGAATGCGGATGGTGGTCGATTTCCCCGCGCCGTTCGGCCCCAGAAATCCGAAAATTTCGCCTTGCGCGACGTCGATCGAAACATTGTCGACGGCCACAAAATCGCCGAACCGCTTGACGAGTTTATCGAGATGAACCGCCGGCCCGCGATTCTGACTCCTGACTCCTGACTCCTGGGTCCTTTCAAGCGGCACGCTTGCCCTCCCCGTACGACAGTGCGATAAACACGTCTTCGAGCGACGGCACAATCGGGCGAAAAGAAAACGGCGTAACCTCGACGAGCTTCTCCGGCGTCGTCACGTTCTGATCGACGAACAAATGCAGACCCGCGCCCGCGGGCTGCACCGTGAGCACGCCGGGCTGCTTTTCGAGTGTCTCCACGGTGGCGCGGTGATTCTCGGACGCGATCAGGTAAACATGCTCGCTCAAGCTGTGCTTCAACGCCTGCGGCGTATCGCAGCGGATGATTTTTCCCTGATTCATGAACGCAACCCGATTGGCGCGCTCCGCCTCA
>JAIQFJ010000128.1 GCA_020073325.1 Terriglobia bacterium
TCTGGCGGCGGCTGAGGGCGGCGTATGGAAGACCACCGACGGCGGGGTGACCTGGACTCCGCTGACCGATCAGCAGGCATCGCTCGCAAGCGGCGCCATCGCGATTGATCCGGCGAATCCCGACACGATTTATGTCGGCACCGGTGAAGAAAATTTCTCGGGCGACAGCTATTACGGGGCCGGGATTCTGAAATCGACCGACGGCGGCGCAAGCTGGACTCAAATCCTGGGTCCGTTTCTGCGCGACACGATCGGGGTCCTGGTGGTGAGTCCTGCCGGCAACGGTGTCCTGCTGTGCGCCGCGGCGACCGGCCTGTGGAGATCCTCCGACGGCGGCGCGTCGTGGACCCAGACGCTGACCGGCGGACCGGCGACGTCCGTCGCTTTCGATCCCACCGACGGATCGAGCGCGTACGCTGCCTTGGGAAGCCCCACGGGGAGCAGCCGCAACGGCGTGTATCATTCCACCGACGGCGGCGTCACCTGGCAGAAGCTTTCAGGCGGCTTTCCTTCGGTGAGCGCGGGACGAATCTCACTGGCGATCGCGCCGTCACAACCGGGCACGATCTATGCGCAGGTCTCGGACGCATCGGTTGGGGGATTCGGCTTTTTGCTGGGGATCTGGAAAACCGACGATAGCGGGGCGACCTGGAACGCGCTGCCGATCCCGAATCGCACGATTTGGGGAAACGAGCAGTGGTACGACATTCCGATCGCGGTGAGTCCGGCGGATCCCAACGTGGTGTATTCGGGAGGCCTACTGATCCAGCGTTCGCTGGACGGCGGCGCCACCTGGAGCGCGCTGCCGCAGTCCGGCGCGAGCGGCCAGATCCTGCACGTCGACCAGCATGTGTTCACGTTCACCGCGGACGCGACGAAGCTCTACATCGGAAACGACGGCGGCGCCTACAGCACGGCCGATTTCGCCGCGCCGCGGGTCGCCTGGACCCCTTTGAACGATACGCTTTCGATCACGCAGTTTTATCCGGGAATGTCGATCGATCCGCAGAATCCGCTGACCACGCTGGCCGGCGCGCAGGATAACGGAACGCAGAGATTCCGCGGCGCAATGAGCTGGGACAACGTTGCCTGCGGCGACGGGGGATACACGATCATCGATCCGTCGCTTCCGGCGATTGCCTACGGCGCGTGCCAAAGAGTGTCGGTGGAAAAGACGGTGAATCTTTCCGGCAACGCGCTGTTCGTTCCGGGGCAATACGGAATCGATCCGAGCGATCCGGTTTCGTTTATCGCGCCACTGGTGGCCGATCCGTTCGATCCGCAAACCGCCTATTTCGGAACGTACCGGCTGTGGCAGAGCCGGGACAGCGCCGGGCTGTGGCGGCCGGCGTCGCCGGATTTAACCGGCGGAAACCTGGGCACGATCCGCGCGATCGCAGTGGCGCCGTCCGATCCGAATACGGTGTACGTCGGCGCCAGCAACGCGGTGGTCTCGGCGACATCCGACATGCAGGACGGCATCGGCGCCACGTGGACCGATGTCAGCGCGGGCCTGCCCTTCCGCACGATCACGCACATCGCCGTCGACCCGGTGAACCCGGCGACAGCATACGTGACCTTTTCGGGATTCGCGGGGTCCACGGGGCGGCAGGGACATGTGTACAAGACCACCGATCGCGGTTCGACCTGGACGGACATCAGCGGAAATCTTCCGAACCTTCCGGTGAACGACATGGTGATCGATCCCGATGTGCCCGGAACCCTGTACCTGGCGACCGATGCGGGCGTGATGTCGTCGACCGACGGCGGAACAAGCTGGTCGAGTCTCGGCAACGGCCTGCCGAAGGTGGTGGTGACTTCGCTGGTTCTGCACCGCTCGTCGCGCGTGCTGCGGGCCGCGACGCATGGGCGCAGCGTGTGGGACCTTCTGGTGCCGCTGAGCGGGGATTCGCTGCAGCCGTCCATCAGTTCGATCGTCCCGTCCGCGGCGAACACCGGCGATCCCGACTTCACCATCAATGTTTCCGGTTCCCGCTTTTCGTCGTCGACCGTCGTGAAGTGGAACGGGCAAAATCGGCCGACGACGTTCGTCGACAGCGGTCATCTCACAGTGGCAATTTCGGGAAGCGATCTGGCGCTGATCGGCCGCGCTTCGCTGGTCGCGTTCGATCCCACGGGCGGCGCGTCGAATCTGGTTTCGTTTACGATCGGCCCCGCGCCGCAGACGTCTTCCAGCGGATTCGTCAGCTCGGCGAACCCGCTCGGCGGAAGCGCGCTGGGACAGCGGAGCCTGGGGGCGCTTTACGGCACGAACCTGGCTCCCACGGCGGTCAGCGCGGACACGCCTCCGCTTCCCTTTACGCTGGGCGGAGTCACGCTGTTCATCGGAGGCAATCCGACCCCGCTGCTGTATGTCTCGCCGAGTGTGGTCCTGTTTCAAGTCCCGTTCCTGGGCGTGCCGGGCCCTGTCGCGGTCCCGCTGGTGATTTATCAGGGAGGCCAGTCGACAACGATCAGCGTGACCGTTCAGCCGTATTCTCCGGCACTGTTCGCGATGAACGGACAAGGCACCGGACAGGGCGCCGTGCTGGTGGCGGGCACGGCTTCGATTGCGGCTCCCGCCGGGACATTCCCCGGCTCGCGTCCGGTGCATATCGGCGAATACATTTCGATCTACTGCACCGGCCTGGGCGATGTGACGCCACGCCCAAGCTTAGGATCGCCCTCGCCGAGCAGCCCGCTTTCGACGACGCTCGGCCAGCCTACGGTGACGGTCGGCGGCCTGCCGGCAAACGTGATCTTCTCGGGCCTGGTGCCGGGCAGCGTCGGACTGTACGTGGTGAATGTCCAGGTCCCGGACGGCACGCCGACCGGTGACGCCATTCCCGTCGCTCTGAAAATCGCGGGATTGACGGCCAACACGGTGACGGTCGCGGTCGACCTGGCGGCCAATTCGCAATAGGCGCGGCGGCTCCCGGTATTTTTCGATTTTTTCCGAAATTTGACCCGCATTTTGGAGACGAGAGTCCTAATAGTCCTAATAGTACTTCTAGGCCATCTGTGTGCATCTTGGCTTTTCCGAAATCGACACATAAAGTACTAGAACTCTCAGTTTTCGGCGGGCGTCCCGGCCCGCCCGAATCACCGGCGCGCGCGGCGAAGCGGGTCCCAATGCCGTTAATTCAAAGGTTTACAACTACCTCCTAAACGCTAGAAGCAAAAGAAGTCCTGCGACGCGGGAGAGACGCTCCGAACTTTAGAAGAACTTTGTACCTTTCCCGGCGGGTTTGTCCATCAAAGCTCTGTTGCAGGAATCCCAATTTGGTATATACTGACGTCTCAACTTAAAACCAAGATCGGGCGCGTACCACTACGAGAGTCCCTTGACGGGCTTTCGACCCGAATCGTAAAGTGCGTGAGACACATCCCGGGAATCGTGTTGTCTACGATTTCCGTCAACGAAGTTTTCGCTTTATGAACGACGATTTACAAGAGATCTGCGCCCGCTCCGGAATCGACCTGCGAACTTACCGCTCGTTTCCATCGGCTCTGAGAGCGAAAGAATCGGGTGAACCCCGCCCAACCGAAACACGCGACGCTGCGCCGCTTGAATCCGCCGCCGGTGTGCACCGGACTTTCCCAGTCCAGCCCAACCAGTATCGCGAGCCGGAGCGCGTAACGCATTCCGGTCCGCGCTGGAGCGTCCTCAAGAACGTTCTGGACGGCCGTCCCGACGATACCAGAGACGAGCACCGGGGAGGTGTGCACCGGACCAGCCGTCCGGTGCAGATGGCGCCGGCTGCGGGCGGCGTCGGCGTGACCACGATCGCCGCCACGCTCGCGCGCGTTTTTTCGGGCCGGGGCGAAAGCGTCCTGATTGTGGATCATGTGGCCGGAAGCATGCTTCCCTTCTATTTCGGCGGCGCCGAGATTCTTTCCGGACGCTGCTCCTTCATCGGGAGCCGCGAGGGAGATGCGGGAACGGTTTCGATGATCGCCGTCGAGGGCGAGATCGAAGAGCCCCGGCCGGCCGATCACGTCTTCGATCTGACGGCGGAACTGGGCGATCCCTCGAGCGGCGAAGAACTCCGCGTCGTGGTGGTTGTGCCGGACCTGCATTCGATGGTCAAGCTTGCCAGCATCGAGCAGAGGACGCGAGGCCAGGAGCCCTATTATCTTCTGAACCGTTTTGACAATCGAGTGCCGCTGCACAACGACGTGCGGTCCTGGCTCTCGCAACAGTTGAAGCATCGTCTGCTTCCAGTAACAATTCGCCGGGCCGACGAAGTGACGCAAGCCCTGGCTGAAGGCCGGACTGTGATCGACGATGCGCCGAACTCGGGGGTCGCCGAGGATTTCTGGCGGCTGGCGGAGTGGTTCCGGTCGGCGCAATGGAATAGAGCGGCTGCATCCGCGGCCGGACGTTAGCGAAGGAGAGCGAACGAATGCACCCCACGCTCGAAGCTCGACCGAACCTGTCTGCAGAAAAGACGGAAACGCGACCCCGGATCCGCGGACTGCGGGTGATCGGGTCCCTGCTGATCATTTTCGCGCTCGGATTGTTTGCCACGGCCCCGCTGGAATGGAAAAACCAGGCGGTTCTCGGCGGGATCCTGTTTCTGGCGGCCCTGATCATCGACCGGCGCTTCCGCGGACGGCAGGCGACCGTCGTGTTGATGATCATTTCGCTGTTCTGCACCGCGCGCTATGCGTGGTGGCGCGTATCGGAAACCACGCGGCATCTGCTGTTCAACGGTTCTCAGACGCCGCCGCTGGAGCTGTTTTTCGTAATGCTGCTGATGCTGGCGGAGGCGTATGCAGTCCTGATCCTGGCGCTGGGATATCTGCAAAGCGTTCGTCCCCTGCGCCGCAAGCCTGCGCCGCTGCCGGAGAACGTCGATGAATGGCCCAGTGTCGACGTCTTCATTCCGACCTACAACGAGCCCGTGGACGTGGTGCGGTCCACCGTCCTGGCGGCGCTGAACATCGACTGGCCGCGAGACCGCATGAACGTCTATCTTCTTGACGACGGCAAGCGGGCCGAAGTGCACGCGCTGGCCGAGGCCTGCGGAGCGCACTACATCGCGAGACTCGATAACCGCCACGCCAAGGCCGGCAACATCAATCACGCGCTGGCGCGGACCTCGGCGGAATATGTCGCCATTTTCGACTCCGATCACATTCCCACGCGCTCCTTCCTGCAGGTCACCATGGGATGGTTCCTGAAGGACACCAAGCTCGCGCTGGTGCAGACACCGCACCACTTTTATTCGGCCGATCCATTCGAGCGCAACCTGGGGACCTTCCGTCGCATTCCGAACGAGGGAGAGCTTTTTTACGGCGTTCTTCAGGACGGCAACGATTTCTGGAACGCGGCGTTTTTCTGCGGCTCCTGCGCCGTGATCCGGCGCGCCGCGCTCGATCAGATCGGCGGTATCGCGACGGAAACGGTGACGGAGGATTCGCATACCGCGCTGCGGCTACAGCGGCTCGGCTGGAGCACGGCGTATCTGAGCATCCCGCAGGCGGCGGGTCTGGCGACGGCCAATATTTCCGATCACATCACGCAACGGATCCGCTGGGCGCGCGGCATGGTTCAGATCCTGCGGATTGAAAACCCGCTGTTCGGCCGCGGGCTGAAGTGGCACCAGCGCCTGTGCTATTTCAACGGGGTCATCCATTTCCTCAACGCGGCTCCGCGGTTGATCTTCCTGACTGCGCCGCTGATTTATCTGCTGCTCGGATGGTCGAACCTGTACGGATACGTCTGGGCGATTCTCGCTTACGTGTTTCCGCATCTGCTGCTGTCGCTGGTGACGAATTCGCGGGTGCATGGAAGCCATCGCCACTCGTTCTGGAACGAGGTTTTCGAGACGGTGCTGGCGCCCTACATTCTGCTGCCGACGCTGCTCGCGCTCATTAACCCGAGATGGGGCAAGTTCAATGTGACTCCCAAACGGACGGTTGTGACGAAGTCTTATTTCGATTTACGCATCGCCGCACCGTTTCTGGTCCTGCTGGCCTTGAATTTGGCAGGGCTGGGCGTCGCCATCCGGCAATGGATCTCGGCGGGCGAGGATCAGGGCACGCTGGTGGTCAACGTGATCTGGACCAGCTTGAATATCTTCGTCCTGGGAGCCACTCTGGCCGTGGCGTGGGAGGTTCGCCAGTTGCGGGCGCATGCGCGCACCGACCTGCGGCTACCGATTCGCCTGCGGTTGCCGCACGGAGCCGAGGTCGGCGGAGTCACGCTCGACATGTCGACCTGCGGGGCGTCGATCCAGGTAGACCGGCCGTGCGAAATGGGCGCGGATCATCGCGCGGAGCTGGTCTTCGGCACGGACGAGGGCGAGGTCGCGCTGCCGGTGGATGTGAGGCGCAGCGTCGGGCTGTGCCTGGGCCTGAAATTCAACCTGACGCGGCTGGTGGAGCACGAAGCGCTGACGCGGATCATTTTCGGCCGCGCCGATGCATGGATTCTGTGGAGCAAAGGCAGGCTGGACGATCGTCCGCTGCGCAGCCTCAGCCGTCTGCTGCTGATCTCGCTGCGCGGGATTCTCACGATTCCCAAGGCGCTGTTTTCGGGCCCGGAAAGCGAGCCCGCCGAACCGGCGCCGGCGCGGGAGCGGCAACCCGTATTGCCGGCGATCGCGCTCGCACTGCTGGGATTCTTCGGATTACACGCGACGGCGCGCGCGGCGGAGCCGTTTTCGGATCTGCACGATCTGCAGGCGCTCGGCCAGCAGGAGCCGATCCGGTTTCGCGGCGGCGACGGACGCGCCACGTTGACTTTCGGCGTACCGGTCACGAAAATCGTGACCGACGCCAAGCTGGTGCTGGAGCTTCGATCTTCCGGCGGATTCCGGCCGGAGGCGAGCCGCCTGAATGTCGCGCTGAACGGCGTCGCGTTGTCCTCGGTTCCGGTGCAGCCGGCCGACGGCGTAGCGGGCGAGGTTCGGCGCGTGGAAATCACGTTGCCGCCGGACCTGGTCGTGAGCGACAACACCATGACGCTGCAACTTGCGGCCGCGTGTCCCGCCGGGTGCAAGGAGAACGAGAACTGGGTGCAGGTGGAGACGTCCACCAGCCTGCGCATCGCGGGAACGATGCTGCCGCTGCCCGACAGTCTGCGCGTTTTGCCGGCGCCTTTCTTCGACAATTCCGTACATCGTCCGGTGCGTGTTGAAATCCTGTTTACGGAAGCGCCGGACCGGACCACGCTGCAGGCGGCCGGGGTGGTCGCTTCGTGGATCGGAATGATGGCGGACGACCGTCCGGCGCACTTTCCGGTGCGCACTGGAAAAATCCAGCAGGGCGACGCCATCGTGCTGGTGCGCAATCGCGACGCGGCGGAAGCGGGCCTTCCCATCGAAGCGTCCGGAGGGGCGCGGATCAAGATCTGCACCAATCCGCTGGACCCGTACGGGAAGCTGCTGATCGTGGCCGGCGATTCGAGCGAACAGATCCTGCAGGCCGCCCAGGCGCTGGCCTTGTCGCGCTATTCGACCGACGGCGACCACGCCGACGTGGCGGATCCGCGCGCGCCCTCGCCGTCCCGTCCCTACGATGCGCCGCGCTGGCTCAATCCGGAGCGCCCGATTGGATTGGGAGAAGGACTCAGCACGGAACAACTGCGCCTGTATGGCTCCGGCGCGCTGAATCTGTATTTCCGCCTGCCGCCCGATCTCGCCTTCGGACAGCGATCGACGGTGCCGGCCCGTCTGAATTTCCGCACCAATGCGGCGGCCGAGCAGCGCGGAGAAATGCATATCCGCCTGAACGGCATTCACGTGACCTCGGTTCGCGTCACCGTCCCGGAAGGCGCGTCGTCGCAGCACCAGACCGTGTACCTGCCGGTTTCCGCGCTCTATCCGGGCAATACGCTGACCATCGAATTCGCACTTGCACCCGGATCGGCGCCGGACCGTTATCCGGAGATTTCCGTTTTGCCCGGCTCCGCCATCGATCTGCGCGGCATCCCGCGCTACGTCGAGCTTCCGCGGCTGGATTTGTTCACGCAAGCGGGCTTCCCGTTCACCCGGCTGGCCGATCTCTCGGGGACCGCCGTAGTTCTTCCGGATGCGCCCACGGCGGCAGAAATTTCCTGCTATCTCGAACTGATCGGCCGGTTCGCCGCGCACACGGGCTCACCGGCTCTGCGGGTCTCCGTGCTGGGGCCGAACGACGTCCGCGCGGGGATTTCCAAGGATCTGCTGGTCATCGGTTCGAGCGCGGATCAACCACTGCTGTCGCGCTGGTCCGATTCCATGTCGGTCCGGATGGACGGCGCACAGGTGCGCGCGCATGAGTTGACCGGCATGTGGGGCGTCCTGGCGCGAATTCCCTTTACCCAGGCCGGACGCGAGTCGCGCCGGCTGGCGGATGTGCTCGACGGAAATACACCGGACGGCATTGTCCAGGGGTTCCCGTCGCCGCTCGACGACCGGCACACGGTGGTGACCATCGGAGTCGGGTCGCAGCAGAATCTGGAGGCGCTGATGCAGGCTCTTTCCGGGCCCGGGCTGCGCCAGATCAAAGGCAACGTGGCGTTATTGTTCAACGGACGCTTCCAGTCCTTCGCGCTGGCGCAGAAATCGACTTACCTCGGCGAGCTGAGCCCGATCGAGTCCTTTTATAACTGGGTGGGCGCGAATTTCTACGTGATCGTGTTCGCGCTGCTCATCGCGGCGCTTCCCTTGTCGCGCTGGTTCCGCGAATGGTCGGACCGGCATGCGGCCATGCGCCTGGAGGGGACTCGATGAAGCAGGTCATGGGGCTCATGGCTGTCCTGGCGTCGTCGCTTTCCGCGGAATCGGCCGGTCGCTGGCCCTTGTGGGAGAGCTACGTTTCGCAGTTCATGGACGGACAGGGGCGCATCGTCGACCGGACGGAAAAAAACCGCACCACGTCGGAAGCGCAGGCCTACGCGATGTTTTTCGCCCTGGTGGCCAACGATCGGGGGAATTTCGAAAAACTTCTGAACTGGACCCAGAACAACCTTTCCGGAGGAGACCTGGCATCGAAGCTCCCGGCGTGGAACTGGGGAGTTTCGCCCGAGGGCCGCTGGACGGTTCTCGATCCTAATTCGGCCTCGGATGCGGATCTGTGGATGGCCTACGTCCTGCTCGAAGCAGGCCGCTGGTGGGGCGAGCGTCGATTCGACGAAATGGGCTCCGCGCTGGCCGACCGGATTGCGGCGGCGGAAGTCGCTGAAATTCCGAAACTCGGGCTCATGCTGCTGCCCGGCGCGCGGTATTTCAAGATCGGGGACGACCAGTTTGTCCTGAATCCGAGTTATTTGCCGCTGCAGGTTCTACTCGGCGTCAGTTCTCATCAACCCGCGGGCCCATGGAAGCGGATCGCGGCGCGGGTTCCGGAAGTGCTGCACGCCAGCGCTCCGCATGGATTCGCGCTGGATTGGGTCCGCTATCGAGCCTCGCACGGATTCGTTCTGGAAGGTCTGCCCGAGAAGAAGACCGTGGCGAGCTACGACGCGATTCGCGTGTACCTGTGGGCCGGGATGCTGGCGCAGGCGACTCCCGGAAGGGACCGGATCCTGGAGAGCCTGGGCGGCATGTCGCGCTATCTGCGCAAGCATCGCGTGCCGCCGGCGATCGTCGGATTGGACGGCGCGGTGGAGGACGAAAACGGCTCGATCGGCTATAGCGCTGCTTTGATTCCTTACCTGGAGGCGCGCGGCGAATCGGCAGCATCCGCCGGGCAGTGCCGCCGGCTGGAATCCCAATTGAATCCCTTGACGGGCTTGTACGGCAAAGAAGCCCGTTATTACGACCAGAACCTTGCACTCTTTGCCACTGCATGGCATGCCGGACGGTATCGCTTCAACGCCGATGGCAGCCTCAATTTGAAATGGAGATGAAGATGATCCCCCGAATTCGTCCCTGCGTGCTGTTGATCGCTCTGATTGCAGCGATCGCTCCTCTGCCGGCGCAAACGTCGGCCGCGTCCGTTCTTGTCGGCAAGGCGAGGGCTTTGGAGGGCCGCGGGCGGCCTGACTTGGCCGCGCAGACCTGGAAACAGGTCCTGCTGGCGGATCCCAACGATCAGGAAGCGCTGGCCGCTCTGGCGCGGTTCGCCAAGCAAGGCGGACGAGTGCAGGAGAGCCAGACCTATCTGGATCGCCTGGCGAAAATCAATCCGAATCATCCCGCGCTGAAACAGGTGCCGGGGATGGCAGTGCTGGTGCAGCAGCAGGCGCGGTTGAAGGAAGCCGAGCGGCTGGCCGCGAACCAGCAGTTCGATCAGGCGATGCAGATCTATCGCCAGATTTTCGGCGACGATCCTCCGCCGGGCGCGCTGGCGATCGCTTACTACGAAACGCAGGCGGCGGTGCCGGGCGGATGGGAAAGCGCCACGGCCGGCTTGCGTAAGCTGACGGAAACGTACCCCGAATCCGAGGGGTACCGGCTCGCGCTGGGAAGGCTGTGGACTTACCGGCCGTCGACGCGCATGGCCGGCATGAAACTGCTCGAGTCGGTGAACGGAGCCTCCGACGCGGTGAACAAGGCGCGGCAGGCGTGGCGGCAAGCGCTGGTGTGGGAGGGCTCGAATCCGCAGGTGGCCCCGTCGCTGCGGGCTTACCTGGCGAAATATCCGGATCCGGAACTCCAGAAGATGCTGGAATCGGCCGCGGCCGCGCCTTCACAGGCGTCGCGGCCCACGGGACTGGCGCGGACTCCCACGGAAAATCTCGGTTATGCCGCTCTGAAAGCCAACACTATTAAGGAAGCCGAGAAGCATTTCCAAAAAGCGCTGGAGGAAAATCCGAAGAGTGCGGGCGCGCTGGCCGGAATGGGCTTCGTGCGGATGAAGCAGGAGAACTTCGCCGGCGCGGTGACGTTCTTCGAATCCGCCAAGGAAGAGTCGCCCAAAGACAAGGCGATTATGGACGCGCTTGAGACCGCGCAGTTCTGGAAGACGATGAAGGACGCCACCGACGCGTTCCAGTCGAGTCGTTTTTCCGAGGCGGTGGATGCCTACCGCCAGGCTCTGGTCGCGCGTCCGAACAATGCGGAAGCGCTGCAGGGGCTGGGCGGCACTCTGATCAAGATGGGCGACGCCGCCGCGGCCTGGCCGATCTTCGAAAAGCTCACGCAGGAGCAGCCGCAGAACGACGATGCGTGGTACCAGTTGATCAATGCGCGCTATCGTGCGTCGGGAGCGGATTCGGCGCTGGCGCTGACCCGCCAGATCCCCGAGTCCGTGCGCATCGCGCTGGCGCGCAACGTCAACTATCTGGCGCTGCTGGCGGTGGCCAACGCGGATGCCGGCCATCAGGCCGATTCGAAGCGCTATCTTCAGGAAGGCGTAGAACTCGCCAATACGAAAGGGCTCGACCTGCCGGCGTCGCTGCAAATGCAGTTCGCCGGACTCTATCTTCGCGACGGCTATCCCAATCAGGCCGCCTCGGTGTTTCAGCGGGTGGTGGATACCGAACCCGAGAACCTGGACGCCTGGGAAGGATTGCTGGCCGCGCTGGTCCAGCTTCATCAGGAAGGACGCGCCGCGCGGCTGATCGACCGGATGCCGGCGTCGGTCAACGAGGCGGCGCAGATGCGTCCCGCGCTGCTGCGCTCGCTGGCGGCGATCTCCACCTCTTTAGGACAACTCAAATCGGCTGAGAAGCTGCTGCAAAGATCCGTGGAACTGGAGCCGGCGGCGGACGACCCGGCGAACCTCGCCGCAAAGCTTCAGCTTGCCCATATCTGGCTGGCGCAAGGCCGGCCGCAGCAGGCCGAATCGTTGCTGCGCGATCTGATGAGTTCGCATCCGGATTCGCCGGACGTGTGGAAGGCGCTGCTGGCGGCGCTGCATCAGGAAAAGAAGGATGACGCGGTGCTCGCCGAAGACACCCGCGTCCCGCCGTTCGTGCACAACACGCTGATGGACGATCCCGATTACGTGGCGCTGCTGGGGGCAAGCGAAAACGAAGTGGTGCGCTATCCCGCGGCTCTGCGTCTGATCCGCCGCGCCGTGGCGCTGCTGAAGCAGCAGAATCGCCCGATCCCGGCCGATACCGAGCTGCAGCTCGCCTGGCTGATCCTGAATACGCAAGGCGACGAGCACGAGCTCTACACGCTGCTGACCGGGATGGGGAAGCGGACGGATCTTTCCGACAAACAGCAGTCGAGCGTTCTGGAGTTGTGGTCCACCTGGAGCTCCCGGCGCGCCACCGAGGCGATTGCGGGCGGCGATCCGGCGCGCGCTGTGGCGATTCTGGACAACGCCTCGCGGCTGCTGCCGAACGACACGAAAATCCGTGCGTCGCTGGCCGGGGCCCTGCTGCAGGCGAATGAGTTCAAACGGGCGCTGGCGGTCTACCAGGCGTGGGGCATGAAAGACGCGACCGCCGCGGATTATGCCGGCGCGATCGGAGCCGCCATGTCGGCCGGCGACACAGGCTCGGCCAAGGTGTGGGTCGATACCGCTTTGCGCCGCTGGCCGAATCAGGCGCAATTGCTGGTGCTGGCGGGAAACCTCGCCGTGACCAGCGGCGATTACAAACATGCGCAGCGCTATTTCCGCTCCGCGCTCGCCGCGGTTCCCACGGATGTCGAAGTGAGCCAGTCGCAAAGGATTCCGCCTCCTCCGTCGGCGGCGCAGGATCCTAAGCAGGCCCTGGGCGAGCTTTTAGTCGGCGCCTCGTCGGCTCCGCATTCAGAAGATGCCAGCCCGGCCCCCGCGGCTCCGCTGCCGACGGTCCGTCCGGCTGTTCCACCTGCCTCGAAACCGGCTACGACGAAGGCCGCGCCGCCGGCGGGTCTGAGTCCGATGGTCGCGGTGCCCGTAAAACCGGCGCCCTCGCGGAATTCGCAGTCGAACCAACTGGTACTGGTCGCGCAGCATGGCGGCCAGGTTCTGCCTCGGCTGGGAACGGTCCCGCCCGATCCGGCTGCCGCCCTGGATCCAGGTCCCGCTGCGACGGCTCCGGCTGAAGACAGCCCCGCTCCGAGCGCCGGCGCGGTTCTTCCCAACCTGACCGGCACGGCGGTGACGCCCGATCCGGCGGTCCCCGTGAAACAGAACGATACGACGCTGCGCAGCGATATTCAGCAGCGCCTGGACGCCATCGACGCGCGCGACACTCCGTTTTTCGGAACCGGCGCTTCGATGCGGGCGCGCAGCGGCGAATCCGGCTATGAGCACCTGGTGATCGAAGAAGCGGATCTCGAAGCGAGCGCCGTCATCCACGACAAAATCCGGGTGTCGATCATCGGTCATCCGATGTATCTCGATGCCGGCAAGCCCGACGGGCTGAGCGACAAGCGCTTCGGCCTGCTTCCCAAAGGCGCGACGTTCGACCAGCAATCCGCGGGCGGCGTCGGCGGCGAAGTGCAGTTGTCGACCCAGACCTTCGGTCTTCGCGCCGGAGTCACGCCGACGGATTTCCTGGTGAACAACGTGGTCGGCGGTCTGCGGTTCCGGCCGGGCAACGGACCGGTGACGATCCTGCTGGAGCGCGACAACATCCGAGACTCGATGCTGTCGTTCGCCGGCGCGCGCGATCCCGTCACGAATCGCGTGTGGGGCGGCGTCATGGCGAACTCGGTCTCGCTGCTCGGTAACTGGGGCGGCGCGAAATCGGGATTCTACGCCGGCGGCGGATACCAGAACATCACCGGACAAAACGTGGAGACCAATCAACGCATCGACGGGGACCTCGGCGTCTACTGGCGCGTGATGGAAGTGAAGGGCGGAGCGATTACCGCCGGCTTCAACGTTTCCGGCATGCACTATGACAAGAACCTGAGGTATTTCACGCTCGGCCAGGGCGGCTATTTCAGCCCGCAGCAGTATTTCCTGGCGAACGTTCCGATCCAGTGGAGCGGAGTGTACAACCGCCGTGTCCAGTACTCGGTCAAGGCGAGCTTCGGAGCGCAGCATTTCCAGGAAGACTCTTCGCCCTACTATCCGACGCTGCCGTCGATTCAGGGGAGAAACGGCCCGTATTATCCCTCGCTCGCCTCGACCGGAGCGAATTACAGCGTCGACGTCAACACCGCGGTCCAGCTCACGCCGATGTGGTACATCGGCCTGTATCTGAACGCGAACAATACGTACAACTACAACGCCGCGAACGCGGGCGTGTTCCTGCGCTACACGCTGGGGCCGCGTCCGATGGATCAGAGCAGCGACATCGGCACGATTCCGGACTGGAAAGGCGTCGACCTGTTCCGCCTGCGGTAGCGCCATGTTGAAATACTGCATCCTCGCGCTGGGCGCGGCGTTTGCCGCGCGCTTGAACGCCCAATCGACCATGAGTTGCGCGGCATCCGCCGCAGCTCCCGCCGCGATCCGCGCCGAATCGCTGGCGGATCAGGTCAGCGACATCGTGATCACCTGTACCGGCGGAACCCCCGCCGCTGCCGGGGCGAGCGTCGCGCAATACCAAGTGCTGGTGATCTCCGACGCTCCACTCGCCACGCGCACTTTCATTCCGGTCGTGACCACGCCGACGGTCCCGGATCCGAACGCTCCCCTGCCCTCGGTTTTGTACTGGACCGAAGCGCTGTTGCTGGTGGATGAACCGGCGCAGAGCAGCCAGATCCCCTGCGTCCCGGCCGATGGCTCGGGCGTATGCGCGATCACGGCCGGCGACGCGAGCGCTCCGAATGTCTTCCAGGCCCAGCGTCTGCAGGACAACATGCTGGTGTTCCCGAAGATTCCGATCGACGCGCCCGGCCCCGGCAAGTCGCGCACGATTCGCATCACGAATCTGCGGGTCGACGGCACCAAGGTGTCCAAGGATTCGCTACAGACGACGCTTCAGGCACAGATTTTCGATCGCAGCGGGAATCTGTTGTCGCTGACCGGCGCGAGCCAGGTGGCGGCCGTCGTGAATCCCGGATATAAATTCTCGATCCGCACGGCGGCCGACAGCGATCCCGGCGTCGGGCCGGGCCTGCTGGTGACTCCGACGATGCTGCCGCAGAGCACACCGGGAACGAGCGTCGCATTTCACGTCAAGTTCAGCGAAGGTTTTCCTTCGGCGTTCAAGCGCAGAAATCTGGGCACCAATTCGCTCGACCCCACGTTCCTGGTCAGCCAGGCCGATCCGGTCGGACCATCGAATACCGAGACCGGATTTTACAACAGCGCGTTTCCGCAGACCAACAACCTGAACACGGCCGGCCTGGCCGATTCTGGGACGCGCCTGCGTCTCGTGCTGACCGACATTCCCGATAACGTGTTCCTCGAAGTCAGCGCCCGCGACGTGTCGGTGGGAACCACCGGCTATTCGGACGCGGCTCCGCGCGCTCTGCTGACTTATGCGGACGACAACGGCGGCGGATCGTTTTCGCAGAATCATCCAGGCGTGAACGGGTTGTTCTCGGTGGTGCAAGTCTACGCCGGAACGGTGACGCTGACCTGGGAAGTAGTGGCGGCGGATCCGAACAAAATCGAAGACTACAGTTTCGAAATTCGCCTGTTCTCGCCGAATGGTGTCGCCAAGCTTGGTACAGCCATGGCGCATGGGACGGTCGGGCCGATTTATCCCGGCGTAACGACCGCGCCGAGCGGCACCCCCACCGTGATGCCGGTTCCCGCTTTCACCGACAGCACGGCCGATCCCGTGCCG
>JAIQFJ010000129.1 GCA_020073325.1 Terriglobia bacterium
CTATTCCCAACCGACGTGTGAACGGGCGAAGTGGGCCTGAGGGACTGCTGACTCACGCGGCCGCTACGGAAACCTGACTCGCAAGCTCGTTACTGAGCCGTATTGATTCGTCGCGACCGGCTATTCGGACCAGGACCGACGCGTTCGGATTCGATTGCTCAACGGTCAACGCCACGCTAGGCCGCAACTCCAATCTCTCCAACTCACGGAGAGCAGCGGGGTCTCGGTCTCCGACGCTCCGGATGGTGGCAGGCCGACCGACGGGCCAGCGCAGTAGCGGCACTTCATCGGCAAAGGAAGGCTTTTCGTGTTTTTGCGGGATCGTGTGGCCATGCGGATCAACTTGGGGATCGCCCAGCAGCGCCGCAACCCTGTCCTCGAAGCGCTCTGAAATAAAGTGCTCTAGTCGCTCCGCCTACTCGTGCACCTCGTCCCACGGGTACTTGAGCACGTTGTGGAGGAAGAGCTCGAGAAGACGATGATGGCGCACGATTTCCCAGGCGCGGTGTTTCCCAGTGGAAGACAACCTCACCCCGCGGTGCTTCTCATAGATGACCAGCGATGGCCGCTGCGAGGCGAGTTTCTGCAGCATTCCCGTGACGGAGGCCGCGCGAACTCCAAGTCGTTCCGCTAAAGCGTTGCTCGTCACGCGACCATCCTCGGGTCCGCTCAACTCCAGGATCGTCTTCAAGTAATCGTCGACAGCTTCTGAAGTCGATGAAATGGATTTAGGCCGCACTGATTCATTATAGGAGTGCCTGGAATGGTTCTGCAAGCCTAGTTGACAGATGGAACGGTGCTGGCATATGATCGTTGTTTTAGGTATGCCTAAAACAGTTCTGCTTGTGGTCGGTCTCCTTTGGCTCGGCCAGGCTGTGGCTCAATCGATCGGCGCGGGGACCATCAAAGGAACAGTCAGGGACGGAACGAACGCTCCGATCCCATCGGCGGACATCTATCTGTGGAACCCGATCACAGGGTATTCGATACGGACGCGGACAGGACCTGACGGCAGTTTCGTCATCAACAACATCCCACCCAACAAATACGAGCTTCGAACAACCTTCGCAGGCTTTCAGCCATTCGGGACCGACGTGACGATCCAGACCGCCGTTCCGCTCATCCTAACAATTCAACTCGAACTTGCCGGACAGCAAGAGAGCGTCACCGTCGAGGGGTCGCCGGAAACCATCCTCGAAACCAAGACAGCGCCGAGTGATATCGTCGGCCGCCAATTGCTCTCGGCGTTGCCGGCGCTCTCTCCGGATTCCGGCTTGAATGACTCCCTTATTCTCACGACGCCTGGAGTCGCCGCCGACTCCAACGGCTTCTTCCACCCCCTGGGAGACCACGCGCAGGTGAGTTACGTCCTCGACGGCCAGCCCATCTCGGATCAGCGCAACAAGGTCTTCTCCACGTCGATTCCCGCAAATGCCATCCAGTCGATGGAAGTTGTATCCGGGTCTCCCGCCGCCGAATATGGCGACAAAACCAGCCTGATAGTGAACGCGACAACCCGCTCCGGTCTCGGCCAAAAGCCCACAGGCAGCTTCGTCGCGACCGACGGTTCCTTTGGATCGGTGGGCGAGGAAGCGACACTGGCATTCGGCGGGCTGCGTTGGGGAAACTTCCTGGCGGCAAACTCGGAACGAACCGGCCGGTTTCTGGACACGCCCGAGTTCGCACCCATGCACGATGTCGGTAACACGGGAACTATTTTCGATCACATCGATCTTCAGCCGAATGGGAAAGATGCATTCCACCTGAACGTCATGGCCGCTCGCAACTGGCTCCAGATCCCCAACACCTATGCGCAACCGAACCAGGATCAGAGGCAGAAGGTACTCTCGTTTAATATCGCTCCCGGCTACCAACGCACGATAGACAGCCACACCCTGATTACCGTCAATGCCTACGTCCGCCGCGACCAGGTTGACTACTATCCAAGCCGCGATCCGTTTGAAGATTCGCCGGCGACCCTGGCGCAAGGCCGATCACTGATGAACTTCGGCATCCATTCGGATGTTTCTCGCGTGGATGGGCGACACAACTGGAAAATCGGGTTCAATGCCATGCAGACGAGGCTCGACGAGCAGTTCAGCCTTGGCATAACCGACCCCACTCACAACGCACCTTGCCTGGATGCGGGCACCCAGGCGCCGATTCCGGGCTTTGGCTCTGTAGCGCAATGTGACACGCCGGGCCTCAAGCCAATCCCGATTTCTTGGAGGGCTTACTTCTTTACGATCTGACCAGAGGCGGCCGCCCTTATCAATTTGCGGGCCGGGCCAACATCAATCAGCTCGCCGTGTTTGGGCAGGACTCCGTCACCTTAGGTGGTTTGACGCTCAGCCTCGGCTTTCGTTTCGATGACTATCGCGGACTGACCGACGGCGCCGGACTTCAACCGCGGGGAGCGTTCTCGTATCTCATCAAGCCAACAAAGACCGTGATTCGCGGCGGATTCAGCCACACCATCGAGACCCCCGTGAACGAGAATCTCGTGGTGTCAAGTTCGACGGGCTCTGGCGGCCTTGCCAGCAACCTCTTCAAGGGAAACGCCGAGCAACAGCCAATTGCACTTGGCAGTCGCAACCAGTACGACGCCGGTATCCAGCAGAGCCTGGGTAAGTGGGCTCTGGTCGACGTGAGCTATTTTCGGAAGTACACCCGGAATGCCTATGATTTTGACACGCTTTTCAGCACGCCGATTACGTTTCCGATCGGCTGGAAACAGTCGAAGCTGGACGGCGTCTCCGCACGCATCAGCAGCATTGATGTTCATGGACTGCGTGTCTACGCCACGATGGGTCACGCCAACGCCAGGTTCTTCGGGCCGGAGAACGGCGGCGTCATCTTCAACTCGAATCTGAGCGTGGGTGCCTATCGGCAGGACCACGACCAGGTCTATCAGCAGAATGTGAATGTGCATTACCAGCCGAAGAAGGATGGCTGGTGGGGTGATTTCACCTGGCGGTATGACAGCGGTCTGGTCGTGGGCGCTGTGAACAATCTGGGTGACGCGCTGGGGCTTACGGCCGACCAGCAAGCCATGATCGGCTTCTATTGCGGCGCCCATCGCGCATCACTCAACAATCGCATCACAAACTGCGACTCGCCCCAGTATGGGGCCGCCCGGATCAACATTCTGCCCCCCGGCGCCGAAAACGCCGACCACAACCCGCCGCGGACCAAGTCCCGGCACATTTTCAGCGTCGGCGTTGGAACCGACAACCTGTTCCATGCAGAACGCATCCGCACGATTGTACGATTTACTGCCCTGAACCTCTCGAACCAGGCCGCCCTGTATAACTTTCTTTCGCCGTTCGGCGGCACCCATTGGGTTCAACCGCGCTCCTTTCAGGCCCAGTTGGGATGGGCCTTTTGACATTTGGCGTCACGTCGAGTCTTGATCGGTACTAGTGGTCGTGACGTGGATGGGTTCGCAGCAGCGGCAGCGCCTCGAAAACGTCAGGTTGAGGGCATGCGCCCCGACGATCAGCGTCGCGCCAATACCAGCACCGACGTGATCAATGGAAAACGCTGCCCACCGGACGTGGTGACGGACAATCAGACAGAAGATTCCCGAGCAAAACATCGCCAAGCACGACAGTCGTCCGTGCTTCCTTCGGTAGCTGGGAACGAGCGTCATCGTACCCACTGCAAGCGAGCCCATAAGAAAGGCGGGCTCCAGGCGTTCTGAAATCCCGATCAGTGAAGCCAGGCTGCCGAATGATAATAGTGCGGGACCTGCCACGCAGTGCACGAAACAGAGCGCCGCGATCAGGATGGCTCGCCGGTCGCCGCTCAAGATATGGGATGCGAGCTTTTTCACGGAGAATTCGGTTGGCCCGGACGTCAGAAGCTGAATCCCAACCGCACAGCCACCCGCCAGTCGACTTCAAGTGCTGCGCATAGAACAAATGCCCAAAGGGCACTGTGTCTCATTGAGAATCTCCTCGGGTTTTCGGACAGGTTTCAGGTTGAGGAGGTCGACCGGGAGCCTCTCAGACCGGCCCGGCACAACTCTCCCGAAGCGTCAAAAGATGGATCGGGAGGGGTGGGGCTCGTGGGGCCAACGTCGCGAAATCGAGACTGGAGTGAACGGTGTCAGGCCAAGCGAAACCGAGCGGCCCAACAGCCGCTAGACGGGGAATAGCTAGCGCCGTGGCGAGATTGGGGGGTGGCGTTTGAACGCCTGCATGGCACAGAGCACAAGCGGCGCAATCCGAATCACGAGTATGGTGATGAAGAAGACCGCCGACCAGACAAAGAACCAGCAGAACGACGATGGTCACTCCCATGACGGAGGGCCGGATTCCGAAACTGCCGTTGCCGCGGTGAAAACGCATTTCCCAGACGTGCGCGACGCACGGCCACGCATCATCGAATAGTAGAGGGGAAACCGGGCTATTGCCTATCGGAATCGCGTGAACGGGCTGAAAATCCCCTGAGTGGTCCAGAGTCTTCGACGGCCGGTCACCTCGTCGCGGCCCCGGTTTGCGTCGATCGAGGTAACAGACGGGCGGAATTGAGAATGAACAGCAGTTCCGACGAAACGTGTATCATCGCGGCCAACACCGGATTCAGAAGACCAAGAGCTGCGAGGAGTACCCCTACCCCATCCACCGCGAGCGTGCCGGCGAAGTTCGCCATGATGATTGCGCGGCAGCGGCGTGCGATCTTCAGCACCTCGGTAAGGCGCAATAAATCATCGCCCAGCAGGACCACGGCGGCACTCTCCCGAGCGACATCCGTGCCAGAGCCCATCGCGATACCCACATTCGATTCCATGAGCGCGGGCGCGTCATTCACTCCATCGCCCACCATCGCCACAACCTTGCCTTCCGCGCGGAGTTGAAGTATCCGGGCAACTTTCTGATTGGGCAGCAACTCGCCCTGGACTTCGTCTACGCCGAGTTCCTGCGCTGTAGCACTGGCGATCTCCTTTCGATCCCCGGTGAGAAGAATAGTTCGCAAGCCCAGACTCTTCATCTGGGCGACCGCCGCAATTGCCTCGGGGCGAAGGACGTCGGCGATTCTGATCGCACCCAGAAGCCGTTTTCCGGTTGCGACCATTACTTCAGAGAATTGTGCAGAGGCGCTTCCATCATCGGGAATCAGGACTCCCTCCAGCTCCAGCAGAGACCGCGTGCCGATGACCGTCGGCTGGTTTTCGACCTGGCACACGACCCCCTTGCCGGGAGAATAACGGAACGCAGATGGTTCGCCCATGGGAACCGACCAATCCGCCGCTCTTTTGACAATCGCTTTGGCCAACGGGTGCTCGGAGAAACGCTCCGCCGTGGCGGCGATGCGCATGACGTGCTTCGCGTCGGCGCCGTCATAGACACGCACATCGAAGATCTCGGGAGTTCCGAGCGTGAGCGTGCCAGTCTTGTCGAGCACCACGGTGTCGACTGAACTCAACACCTCGAGATACAGCCCTCCTTTGATGATGGCCCCCTTTTGCGCGGCGCGCCCGATCGCGCCCAGAATGGCAAGCGGCGTTCCGGCGGCGATCCCGCAGGCTCCCGCGACCACGATCACGGAGATGGTAGATCGCGCGTTATGCGTAATCAGCAACGTAAGCGCCGCGCAGCCCAAAGCGAAATAGACGAGGTATCCAGCGAGACGATCCGCCGTGCGCTGAATCGGCGCCCGCGAACGCTCCGCACGTTCGACCGCTTCGATTATGCGGCCAAATGCCGTGTCGCGGCCTATCTTCTCCGCCCGAATCTCCAGCACGCCCGATTGATTGATCGTGCCAGCAAAAACAGGAGTGCCCGAGATCTTTTCGGCCGGCATGGATTCGCCCGAGATCGTGGACTGATCGACGAACGAATGCCCACTCACGACGACGCCATCAACCGGGATTCGGCCGCCTGGCCGGACCAATACAACATCATTGAGCGATATTTCCGAAAGAGCGCAGGTGGCCAAACCCGCCGCCGATCTGACCTCCGCAACTTGAGGCAGGAGGTCCAATAGTTCCCGGATTGCTCGCCTGCCGCGCCCCACGGTCATGCCTTCCAGAATCTCGGCGACCAGCACGAAGACCGTGATGAGCAGGGCTGTCACGAACTCACCGATGACCGAAGCAGCCATTAGCGCTATCGTCATGGAGAGTTCCATGGTCATGCGGCGTTCGAGCAGATCCGAGATGGCCTCCTTGAAGATCGGATGGCCGCCGATCAAAATGCCCATCAAGGCAACGAGATCGATGCCTCGAATGCGAGGGACCGCCTGGAGCCACACCAGAAGCAGAATGATCGCCACAAAGGCGACCCTGGCCCACTCCCGCCAGCGCTCGTCGTGATTGTGTTGGTCGTCTTCATGCTTCGCGCCCGACATCCTCTCCTCCTCCCCCGAGTTCATTTCAGGTACGTCCTCAAAACGTCGATCAGCTCTTGTGCTGCCTTGGCCCTGTCGGATGTGGGGTTTTGGTCAGGATCGACTACATGAAAGCGAATATGCCCATCAAGGACTTCTGCCATCAGAGAATTGATCGCGCCGCGGCATGCGGAAATCGTGTGCAGGATATCCGAGCAGTCCGCCTCTCTTTCGATCGCGTTCTCAATCGACTCGACTTGTCCCCGGATCCGGCGGACCCGGTTGAGCATTTTCTTCTTGTCGCGCAGTATGTGAGCCAGAGCAGCACCCCTCGTTCGAATATAGTATACCCCGGTAGGTATCTTTGCCAAAGAGAAATAGCGCGGCCTGCTCACCGCACTGGCCGCTGGTTGGGGACGCGGAGTGGCCGCTCATCGCCCAGAACCGCCCGGATGCGAGTATCTCCTCGGCGCAAGACGCGTTATCCGCTATTGGCGCCTTGAACTTGGTAGGCCAACGCGCTCGTGAAAATGGGCATTCGCCTGGCGTTGGGTGCTACTCCCGCAGGTGTCCGCAGGACGGTCGTGCAGCGCGGAATGCTGCTTGGCGCGATCGGCCTCGGTTTAGTGACGCTCGCCGGAGCCGCGTTGGGACGTGTTCTCCAACACAGCGTGCGCGGCGTTTCCGGCTCACATCTTGTCGGCTACGCCGGGGCAATTGCGGCGCTTCTCGATGTCACCCTCTCGGCGTCACTTTCGCGGCTTCGGGCCGTTCCGGCATGGCGCGCGTCACGCATCCATTCGGCGATGTAGATCTGGACGCAATGACGCGACAAACGACCGATTCACAGAGTCTCGGCGCGACGCCGTGGCGCGCTCGGCTTCAGAATACGAACCCGATCGCAGCTTGGTAGGCCCGTGGTGTCACAAAATGCGTGCCGCTGAATGTAGACAAGAAGTTGTACAGCGCCACTTTGTTACCGAGGTTTGTAACAGTGAATCGCAGTGTAGTCCGGTAGCGCTCCGTGTGAAACAGATTGTCCGTGCCCGCGCCAATGTCGAACACATGACGCGGGGCGACACGGGGAGGATTATGGTCGTCGTTCTCGGTTCCTTCCTTGGGTATCACCAGTCTGGTGGCGCCGTAGTTTGAAGTAGTGCACTGGGAATCTGTCAACGGCGTGTCAATCGTCGGGCGCGCACTGCCGCAGAAAAACCCGATTGCCGATTGTTGGGCGCCAGTCAGTCCGAGTGCGTCTTCGAGGCTACCGACAGCGCCCGCAACGAGGCCGCTGTCGTACCTCCACGTGAACGCAACCCAGGGGCCGCTGCTTCCGTGCTGGTAGCGTAGGTTTGTCGTCTGCTGAAATGCCTGATCGTGATCGATGCGGAACACTGCGTCGCCACCGACGTCGTTGTTAAAGACAAGGCCGCCTGTTTCGGGTCCAAAGTACCTTGCCCGAGTGTGACCCATGGTTGTCGTCCACTGGAAGCCGTGAAGGGTCGGTGTTCCGATGCGCACGGCAACGCCGTCGAGTTTTGATTTCCTCCAGGAAATGGGGAAGGCGATGGGTGTGTCGAACAGGGTTCCGAAATCATACGCGTTGTTCGTGTACTTCCAGAAGTAATCCGCGCTCGCGACGAGGAACCTTCCAAACGCTTGTTCGAGCCCGGCGTTGTATTGATTCCGATTTCCGGGCGGCAGGGGAACGCTGGCGGCGCCAAACGCGTTCCCCGCGAGGCCGCCAACACCCGTCGCGCTCGAAAGCACCAGATTTTCGTTGTAGGGAGTCTCGAAAGTGCGTGAGTACGACGCACGAATCACCGTGCCGGTTGGTTTGATCAGATAGGATGCGCCGACTCGGGGCTGTGCGCTCGAGTCTGTGACCAACCCGTGGTAGGAATCAACGCGCAATCCAGCCTGCAGGTTGAGGTTGCCGAACTTGATGGAATCCTGGATGTAGAAGGCGTATTGATTGACGTTGGCGCTTCCTTTGAATTGGAAAGGGGCTCCACCGCGGGTGAGGTCGTAGGGTATCAAACCGGGGATGAGATTCGGGTTCTCTGTAAAGCCCGCCGCACCGCAGTTAGCCGGGTTAGTGATCCCGGGCAGTTCTTGAGGATCGCCGTTGTCATCGACGCACACGGCGTTAAATCCGGGATCGGTCACGCCGAAAGTGAAATTTTCATTCAGACGTGTTTGCATGAGCTGCGTGCCGACCTTGATATTATGGCGTCCGCTAGCATAGGCGACATCGGCTTTGACGCCCCAATTCGTGAGTGTCCTCTTCTGAGCCAGCGTCGCCGGCGTATCGGCGAACGGATCGCGGCTCGGGTAGTAGTTCACCCAATCCTTGCGAACGAACGGGTTGACGGTGAGCACCGTCTTCGCCCCAAAGGTGTGCTGATAGCCGGGTGCGAAGTTGAAGGTGCTAGCCTTCTGCCGCTGGTCCTGACCCAGTTGATCGTAGGTGTTGGGGATCTGGAACCAGTTACGTGCCGCGAAGATATTCAGATGGAAAGCATCCCGGCCATTGGGCTGATAGTCGAACCGGTCGAAAATCGTTCCGTTGTTCCCGATGGCGTGGATGGGCGTAAATTCGGGCGTGTCGAGGAATCGGCCGGAGCGAATCGCGTCAACGGAGATGAAGTTGCCGACCTTCGGTCCACCCATGGCCAAAGTGGCCTCCTCGGAGTAGGTTGCGAACGAGCCCCACTGAGCGACGAAGCTGCCAGTGGGCCTCTTCTGCCCGAGTCCTGATTTTGTCACGGTATTGACGATCAGGCTCGTTTTATCCCCGAACTCAGCCGGCGGTGCGCCGGTGATCAACTCCATCGACTGGACGGCGTTTAGCGGGAGTTGTGTGGAGAAGCTTTTGCTCTGCTGATCGCCGATCGGCTGCCCATCGACGGAGAAGCTGGTTTGGGCGTGGTCGCCGAGCGGGTGGAAGAAGCCATTCGAATCGGCGGCAACGGCGCCGCTGCTCAGCATTACCGCGTCACTCAGGCCAGAGCCGGGAGAGTTGATGGGCAACTGGCCCAGAGTTTTCGTGTCGACGTCATTGTGGGCGTAGGGGACGTTTTCCAGAAGATCTGCGCCGGCCGCTTCCACGGTCACAGTCGACGATGTCCCTGCCAGCGCCAGCTTGATCTTTAGATCGAGCGGGACTGTGCCCCGCACGTCTACATCCTGCTCATAGCTGGCGAAGCTCGGAGCGCTCGCCTCCAGGTGATACGGATTCGGTGGGACATTGGTCAATCGGAAGGTACCATTGTTGTCGGTGGTCGATGTCTGGCGGTAGTTGGTCACGCGGTTCACGATCGTCACCGTGGCCTTTGGAACTACTGCGCCCGAAGGATCCGCGACCGTCCCCCCGACGGTTCCGGCGCCCCCAAGCGATTGCGCCTCAACAGGAAGTGTGAGGGCCAAACAGACAACACCCAGGACAGACAGCGCGAGAGTTCTCTTCATTGCTACAGTATGGGAGGCAGGCGACTTGTGCCCTAAAGCATTTCTCACGGGCGGCACCTCGATCTCAATGAACGGGCTGGAATTTGCCGTGAGCGGACGAAAGTCGAGGGCTACCAGCTCAAAATCTGCCTGACGTTGCGGGCCAGGCGCTTGCTCACGATGAATTCCTGGTTGTTGTGAAGTGTGATCAACCAGCGGTTGCTGCTCAACGCGGCCATCTTGCGAACATGATCGACGTTGACGAGCGCATTCCGATGGACTCGGCGGAATGTGGTGCCGTTCAGTTTCTCCTCTATCTTCCGCAAACTCTGTGTCGCCTGATATCGCTGCTTTGCGGTGATGACCCAAACGATCTCGCCGTCGGCCTGAAATGCGAGCACTTCGCCGGCATTCAAGAGAAAGTATTCGTCTCCTAAGCGGCCGACTATCTTGCGGATGGCTGGCGCCGCGGGCACGCCGGCCAACTCCTGAAGTCTTGCCAGGTTCTCTGCCGCCTCGGGACGGCTGCTGAGCAGTTGCCGGGCCCGCTCCAGCGATCGCAGCAGGCGCGGAGCGGCCACCGGCTTGAGCAAATAGTCTATGGCTCCGTCATCCAGGGCCTTGACAGCGTACTGATCGTAAGCGGTCACCACAACGATGACTGGGAGGTGCGCGCCGCAGTGAAGCCGCTGAATGACCTCCAGCCCGCCCATCTGCGGCATCTGCAGATCCAGGAAGATGACGTCCGGCTCCAACGCTTCAATTTCCACCATCGCGCGCGCGCCGTTATCCGCTTCACCGACGATCTCAACGTCGGGCTGCAATTCGAGTTCTTCCCGCAGAACGCGACGAGCAATGGGCTCGTCATCTACAAGCAAGACTCGGACCAGCTTCGATTTCACCCAATTTGGTATACCAGGGAGTTCGCCGGCGCGCGAGGACAAACCCATGGACGGCCTGAAGACGGCCGCGAGCGGCCCGTTGTGCCCAACAGGCGGAACTGCCGGCCGTGCCAGTCGTCTGCTCAGACGGCAACCTCCTTCGGAATCGGCTGAACGGTTGTTGCAGCGGGAACGACGAAACTCACCGTGCTCCCGTGGTCGCTCGATTCGATCTGGACGCCGGCGGATTCTCCAAAACACAGTCTCAGGCGCTGGCGAACGTTATCGAGACCGACCCCGCCGCCGGAAGGGCTGTTCCTGCGGCGGGACGAGGACTGAAATCCTTCACCATCGTCCGAGACCTCAATGCGAACTCCTTCCGGCGTGGCCCTTGCGTTGAGCCGGACCATCCCCAGACCGGAGCGACTGGAAACCCCGTGCTTGACGGCGTTCTCGATCAAAGGCTGCACCGAGAGGACGGGAATCAACGCCGTCCCAGCGGATTCGTCCATCATGATTTCCGTCTTCAGCTTGTCGCCAAGCCGGAGCGCCTCGATTTGGAGATATGCTCTGATGATCTGCACCTCTTCGGATAATGGGATCAAAGTGCGGTCAGAATGAAGGCAGTAGCGAAAGATCTCCGCCAGGTTGAGCACCATGCGCCGGGCTTCTCCGGACTCCCGAGGAATGGTTCCATAGAGCGTGTTAAGGGAATTGAACAGGAAATGCGGGTTGATCTGCGACTGCAGGGCGCGAAGCTCGGCCTGCGAAACCAACCGCTGGATCTCGCAAGAGCGGAATCGCTCCACCTGTTCCCCGATAACAGCCCCCAGCCGCGCCAGTTCCTGTAGGTCCTCGCTCAGATAGCGCCGTCCGCCCTCGCGTCTGCCCAGAAGAATGAGAACTCCATCGCCCTTGGTAAAACGCAGTGGAACGCTTACCTGCGCCCAAGATTGATCCGCCGAAAACACCGAACCAGAATCGTTAATCAGCGTAGGTTCGGTCTTCAGGGTACGTTCCTCCCCAGCGGGGACTTCTTGAACCTCGCCATGCGTTGCTCTCATGAAGGCAGCCAGAATTTGGCTCGACTTGCGCAAGAACACAGTTTCGCTCTCCGCTCCAGCGCCGGCCTCGCGAATCTGTCGGATCGCGGGATCACGGTCCGGCCGGCCGAACACCACTCGAGTAAGCGCAACCTGTAGTCTTCCCCTTACGAATACGAGCGTCACCAGAACCAGGCAGGCTGTGATCGCCAGAATTCCCTGAAGAAACGGATTATCTCCCGCTCGATGCAGGATCTGGAAGCGCGCATTGAGGACCAGGCTCAGGCCGATAAATCCACCCGCGACCAGTGCATTTACGAAAAACCGCACGAACGCATCCGCCAGGAGGAACCGGTAGTCTTGCAGCAGTACGAAGAGTGCCAAGGGAATACCGGCGTGGTGGACGGCGACCTCGCTCGACCATGCATACCTTACGTGGCCAGGGCTGAAATGCACAAAGGAAATTGCGAAAAGGAAGAGGCACATGCTTACGGCAATTCGCCGAGCTCCGTTGGAAGTGCCAAGGGGGGCGTTTCGCCGCGTCATCAACATCGCGACCACGGTCAGCGCGCCGAACCCGATGATGATCAGCCACAGTGCCGCGTGGTGGAATCGAGGGTCGGGCCATGCCAGTTCGGCGAGATGCAATCCGACAGCGAGGCCACTTATGGCATATCCGGCAATCCAGATCCGCCGAACCTTTCCCTCCATCGACAATTGCAGGAGTGTCGCTGGGAGCAGGCTGAGAACAGTGAAGCTGAGGGCGACGATCACGTCGGAGCCGGCAAATAGCCCACTCGAGGCGCCGAGCGCCACCAATGAGCCTGCGTTCCAAAGCAACGCGAGACTCGCGGCGGCCATTGGTAGAAGCCCTTGCGCCGTCGGGTGCTTTGGCCGATGGCGCAAGAAGAGAACGAGAAAACCGGCAAAAAGCAGGAGGCCGGCAGAGTGGCCGATCGAGTTGATCAGAAGCGGCTCGTTATCGATTCCTTCGAGCATGGGTCCCCCGAGACATCAGATCCAACCGTTCCTATGATTCTCCCACCAAAGCGAAGGCCCGATGTGTCAGCGCCTTCTCCAGACGGCGCTAATTGCTCTAGCCGGGATCCCGACCGCACCTTCTATTTCACCAACTTCGAGCAGCGGGCACTGAACCAGAGCGGGTTGATCACTATCTCGCCAGCGAACGTGGCCGCGATCAACACGCGGCTCTCAGGCAGCGGCCATCGGAGCTGCGGCCGGAGCGGTCGCCGGGATTGTACGCCTGTTCGTGAAGGGCGCGGTCGAGAAGGCGAAGGACAAAATCAAGGCGCTCTACGGAGTCGATATTTCCGACAAGGGTGTGTTGCAGCAGATCGTGGATATGGCCAAATCCGGGTTCGGCGGCAACCTCGACATGGCCATCCGGTCGCCGCAGATCCGCGACCTGATCCAGTTGTACGCGATGAGTACCGGCCAGAAGACGACCGGCATGCCCGGCGCGGTGACGCCACTCTCGCTGGTCGAGACCGGCGGATCGCTGTTTCAGTCGCCGCAGTACAACAACGGCACTCCGCTTCCGGGTTTGGGAGGTCTCCCTGGACTCGACAAGATCGGAGGCGGCACGCCGTCCGGCGGTGGACTCGTCATTCAACTGGACGGTCCCGCCACCACCGCGCTACTCCAGGGTCAAGCGGTGCAGGCCATTGTGGACAACCCGCGATTGGTCCAGAACGCGACGATGGCCGCGACCAAATCGAACGCGAACCGGCGCGAACTCACCAGTCTTCAGTTGAGTCCCGGAACGATTGTCAGCTAAGATGCCCGGCTCAGTTCTAAACGCAGCGCCGGCCACGGTGCTCCCGCAATCGTTGTGCCGCACGTTCGTCCATGAACGGGTGTACCCGCTCATCGAGAACGAGTACAAGAACGGGGAGTCGCAACGTTCGGTGCTGGCCACAAACAGTAGGCGGCGGTGGCGGTTGGCGAAACGTCTAACGCCGTCCGCTCTCCAGACGCTGCGCGACTTCTTCGACGCACGGAACGGCTCCACCGAGCCGTTCTACTTTTACGATCCGTACGACACGAATCCAAGATTCTCGTACGATCCGACCGGCGTGGTGACCGTTGGGCGCTATACGGTGCGCTTCGAAGGCGACTGGAACCAATTGACCGCCCTTGGCCGCTCCGAAATCAACATCACCCTGGTGGAGGTTGCCTAAATGAAGAAGCCATTCATGATTCTCGTCCTTCTTCTGTTCCTGGCCAGCGCGGCGCGGCCTTCCTATATTAGCTTGATGCGCAGGGGCGGCCTGGGCACTGATTCCATCACCGGATCTCTGTACGTGACGGGATTCGTCACGGTTTATTCGACCAGCCTCTATTGATTGATGCCCGCGCGGTCACAATTTGGAATCCACGATCCTGCGCATGAACTGCCCAATGTCATTCTCGTATGCCAGGTACGCCTTCCGTGCATGAGTCGGGCTGATCTGGATTGCCTTTGTGAGCCAAATGACAAGATCACGGAAAGCCCCCTCGACTTTTTCACGCCCGGGATCGTGGTGCAACCCGCTGTTGAATAAGTCCACCAATCGGTCGGCTTCCTTACCCAACCGAGGTAATATGCTGGAGTCCTCCAAGCCGGTCTCCGCCAGAGTGTCTTCGATATACGCCCAGAGGCGGTTTTTGTATTTGTCGGGGCCGACATCTCGGCCCCTCCGCTTTCCATTGCGAGGAGGATACAAATAGTCAGCGATTCTTTCCAGCAGGCGACGGCCAGAGAGCGCCGCTTGCGCCAAGTCCTCTGCAGTCTCCGCGCGTTCAATAGTCCGGGCGGCCGATGCAAGTGCATCGAAGAGCTTCGGATGGATTTCCTCAAGGAGGAGGGCCAGATCTGAGACTCTATCGACATCCAGTCCTTCAATACGTGCGAACACACTGTTGAAGTCTGCGACGCGGCGGAAATGTTCCAGGCCGTCATAGTTGTCGAAGACGGTGCGCCGTGCACCCAAATCCTCTGTATCTACGACAAAGCCGTATTGCTCGAAGATCTCTCTGGTCGCGGTATCCACTGCCCAACTTTCTCCCATGTGGTAGAACAACCAACACCGCCTTCCCATGACACGATATGCCTCGGGCAGTGAGTTGCGAAAACAACGCAAATGTAGAGCCTCGGAGAAATCGAGTTCCATGGCTCCAAGATATGAGGGGCACCGAAAGAGCGCTTCATGCAGTTGCTCGGCGATCTGAACAGTCGCGTTGTGAAATTGCCAGGACCAAATCTTCGCGGGCCGATAGAGGGCGTCTTCCCGTTCGTGGATGAGTAGGTCGAGGTTGCGCGGGACATAAAGGTCCCTGCTCGCTTTGGTGCTTGCCGTCACAACGTCGCCACGAGATATTCGCATGTGGCGGTTGCTGGACTGCAAGACATCCGTTCCAAGAATCAGGCGCATTACGGCGTATCCGTACATGCCACCCAGCGTAGGATGTTGAGGGTCGAACAATCTTCTGCCCGAATCCAGCGGACTTTACATAGCGCGACTTTCAGGCCTAGCGATTCAGCGAGCTTGAAGAATCCCGGCCCAGGTTCCATGTCTCCGTACTTGTGAACGACCACAACGGAAAGCATCCCGCGACCGCCATCAAATTCTTCCGTGGAAACCTCATCAGACGCTCGTAGGCTTCTTCTTGTTCATTGCAGCGCAACTGGAAGAGCGCTCGGTGGTATTCCAGTCGGTGCTGGAAACCGTGCACCTGGAAGACATCATGCTCACCGACTTCGCCACGCTTTCCCCCGCGGACACCCTGGAAGACGCTCTGGAC
>JAIQFJ010000130.1 GCA_020073325.1 Terriglobia bacterium
GTGGTGACGCCGCAGATGAAGCGATGGCACGCGCTGCATACGCTCGAGGTGGTGTATCGCGACGCGTTCAACAACCAGTTGAACGATCGATACGGGGCGAAGGTGACGGAGTATCGCGAACTGGCGCGGCAGGGGCGGGACAACACGGTCAAGTTCGGGATCGGGCTGGTGAACTCGCCGATTCCGAAGGCGGCGGTGCCGGTGTTGGGTACGGCGGCGGGCGCGGGATCGGCGACGATTTACTACGTCGAGGTGAGCTGGGTGTCCGCACTCGGGCAGGAAGGGGCGCCGAGCGATGCGTCGGCACTGACGACGCAGGACGGGACATTGCTGACGGTGCAGGCGGTGAATCCGCCGGCGGGGGCGACGGGATTTAACGTGTACGCCGGGACGAGCGCGGATTCGCTGATGCTGCAGACGGCGACGCCCGGCGCGATCGGCGGGATTTTCACGCTGGTTTCGCTGACGGCGGGGGCGGCGCCGGGGAACGGGCAGGCGGCGGACACGTATGTCGTGGGCGGATCGACATTGAGGCGGGGTTGATATGGCGCAGGCGGCGAGCATCGCGGCGAACAAATTAATTGAGTTTCTCGCGTCGACGGACAAGGGGCTGGGTCCGACGGTGGCGGGGCTGGCGGCAGATACGGGGATCGCGCTTGCCCCGCTGCCGCCAGAGCACATCGTGAATCAGAACATTCCGGCGGCGCTGGCGGAGAAGGCGTCGGCGGTGAAGTATCCGGTGGTGCATGTTTACTCGGATCGGATCAGGAATGTCCTGACGGAGAAATTCCGGACATTTTCGGGAAAAGTGCGGACAGTGGCGGAAGTGCGGTTCTCGCAGGATCGGGCGGAGGGGATCGAGGAGCAGTTGCGGTTATACGTGGAAGCGGTGACACAGGTGCTGGACGCGAATCGCGGGTCATGGGGGCAGGGGGCGTTTTTCGCGGGGGCGTACGAGGTGTCGTATGAGCCGGTGCAGCACGGGGGAAGAAATTTTTTGCAGATTGCGCGGGTGTCGTTTGAAGTGGATCTGTCTAGTTAGGGGCCAGAATGTCTTGTTACATATCGTCGAATAATGAGCGGGTTTATGTCGCGCTGGAATCGAGCTACGGGACGGTTCCGGCGATTACGGCGGCGAATCGGATTCCGCTGGTGAAGCTAGGGGCTCGGCAGGTGGCGGAGCAGACGGGAAGGCGCGACAAGACGGGGTCGCGCACGTTTCCAGGGCTGCCGAATCATCTTCGGAAGAAGACGAATTTCGAGATCGACACGTTGATGACGGAGTGGACGAATCAGCCGTCGGCGCCGCCGCAGGGGCCGCTGTTTCAGGCGGCGATGGGCGGGTCGCCGATTCTGTTTTCGGGAGGCACGGTGGCGTCGTCGAGCGGGACGCAGGTGACGTTTACGGCTCCGCATGGGTTGTCGGCGGGGCAGGGTGTGACGTTTTCGGGGGAGATGCGATTTGTCGCGGCGATACAGGACTCGACGACAGTGTTTCTGAACGCGCCGTTTTCGACGCCGCCTGGCGCGGGGTCGACGTTCGGGACGACGATGACGTATTCGCTGGCGGAGTCTCTGGGGAGCGCGAGTCTTTTCGACTACTGGGATCCGTCGACGGCGGTGCAGAGGATCGTGGACGGGGCGGCGATGGACCGGATGACGATCAAGGTCAACGGGGATTATCAGGAATTCCAATTTGCGGGTCCGGCGCGGGATGTGATCGACAGCGCGAGCTTCGAGAGCGGGGATGACGGGTTGTCGTCGTATCCGGCGGAGCCTACGGTGGGCGGATTCGATTACACGATCGTGCCGGGGCATTTGGGCGAAGCGTGGCTGGGGGCGACGGAGACGCAGTTTTCGACGATCACTGCGGCGGAGTTGAGGCTGGAGAACAACATCGAGTTGCGGGCCCGGGAATTCGGGAGCGATTTTGCGCGATGCATTGCGGCGTCGACGCGGAAGATCACGCTGAATTTCGAGTTGTTCGAACTGGACGATGCGCAGACGAAGGGGTTGTACCAGGCGGCGCGGTCGAGGTCGCCGATCGGGGTGATGCTGCAGCTCGGCGAGCAGACGAATCAGTTGTTCGGGGCGTACATGCCGGCGATGGTGCCGGAGGTGCCGGAGTACGACGATTCGGAGACGCGGCTGCAATGGAAGTTTTCGAATAGCAGGGCGCAGGGGACTTCGGGGGACGAGTTGTATGTCGCGTTCGGGTGAGTCGGGCGGACGTTTGACCGAGGGGAAAACCAGCCGGTCTGGCGACCGGCTTGCCGCCATGGCTGGCGGCCCCACAACGTACGAGAGTGTGGTGTGGTTTGAGGCGGAGTCGCGGGCTGGGGTGAGGTGCGGGATTGCGCGGATTTCGTTTGGACGAAGAATCGACCTGGCGCGGAGGATTCGCGAAGTGGGGCGGCGGGCGGAGTTCCTGGATGCGAGCGGCGAGGCGAAAGATCGGATCGAGGCGGCGGTGGTGAAGGCGGAGATCGACCGGGCTTATCTCGATTGGGGCTGGGTTGGAGTCGAGGGGCTGGAGATCGACGGGGCGGCGGCGACGCCAGGGTCGGCGATCGAGGCGGGGCCGGCGGAGCTGGCGGCGGAGGTGTTGGCTCGCATCAAGAGCGAGTGCGGGCTGACGGACGACGAAAGAAAAAACTGATCGTCGCATTTCATTTCGATCGGGCGAGCGCCGGGTGGAGATGCGACGAATGCCGGCGGCAGGGGCTGGAATCGCGGCGGCGGTGCGGGTTCATCGAAGAAGAGTGGCGGGGGCCTCGGAAAGTGGTATGGGCGCGAGGGCGCGTGGGGGCGGAGGAGTGTCCGAAGTCGCTGGTGACGGCGCAGAGCGTCGAGTGGGTGGAGCGGTTCTGGTTATGGAAATTTTCGGGCGGCGCGTTGAGTGACATGAAGGCTCGGGATGGAGATGCGTTTTTGATTTTGGAAAAAGAATGGCGAACGGAAATCCAGTAAGCGAGATCGCGAATTTATTCGGCGGCGGGGCGTCGAGCTTGGGCGGCGAGATTGCGTCGATCGCGGGAGTGCTGCGCGCGTTGCAGACGGACGAGGAGAACGCGATGGCTGCGGGGGCGGCCTCGGCGAAATCGTCTTCGGCGTCGTCGATCGGGTCGACGGTGTTGGGGGCGGTGGAGAACGTGTTCGGGGCAGGCATCGGCCCGCTGGTGTCGGGGCTGGTGGGGTTGTTTGGCGGCGGAGGATCGAGCGAGCCGCTGCCGGCGCTGGCGCCCTATGTCGCGCCGCCTTCGGTGAATGTGAATGCGGGGATCAGCGGGTCGGTTTCGGGAGTGTTTGCGACGGACAACGCGGCGGGCGGAGCGGCGCGGCCGGTGCCTGCTGCGACGAATGTCACAGTGCAGGTGCAGGCTTTGGATTCGCAATCGTTTCTGGATCACAGCCAGGATATTGCGATGGCGGTGAGGCAGGCGATGCTCGAGTCGTCGACATTGAACGATGTGATTCGAGAGGTGTCGGCGTGACGTTTCCGGCCTTGAAGACGGGGGCGGTGGCGCAGTATGGGTCGGATCGGACGCCGGGATTTTCGACGCAGGTGTTTCGATTTGTCGATGGGAGCGAGCAGAGATTCCCGGCGTATGGGGCGGCGCTGCACCGGTGGGCGATCCGGCTGGAGTTGCTGGATGAATCGGAGTTGTCGGCGCTGGGGGATTTTTTTGTGAGCGTCGGGGGACGGGCGGGGTCGTTTGCGTTCACGGATCCGTGGGACGGGACGGTTTATGCGGCTTGCCGATTCGATGCGGATGAGTTGGCGTTGGGGTTTGGGGATGTGGCTCGGGGTTCGAGTGTTGTGACGATTTCGGAGATTCGATGACTTTTCCGCAATTGATGGTTTATCCGGTGACGAAGAGACAGATCCGGAGGACTGTGCTGAATGTGTTGGGGGACGGGCGCACGGATTTGTTGGGGGATGCGGATGCGGCGGCGATCGAGTGGGAGATTGTGGCTCGCGGGATGACGGCGGCGGAGTGGGGATCGGTGCAGACGTTGTTCACGGCGGTCGCGGGGAGATGGCAGGCGTTCACGTTTCTCGATCCGGTGGGGAATTTGCTGGCGCAGAGCGAGAATTTTGCAGTGTCGCCGTGGGTCGTAGGGCCGCTGCTGTCGTTGACTTCGGGAGTTGTGGATCCGCTGGGGACGAGTCGCGCGACGGGAGTGGTGAACACGGGCGCGGCGGCGGCTTCGATTGCGCAGTCGCTTCCGGTGCCGGGGACCTTTCAGTACTGCTTGAGCGTGTGGGTGCGCGGCGGTGCGGTGACGCTCACGATCGGGTCTTCGTCGAAGACGTTTGCGGCGACGGCGGGGTGGACGCGCGTTTCGATGACAGGGTCGGGGACGACGTTTGCGGTTTCGCTGGACGCGGGGGCGTCGGCGGATCTTTTCGGGATGCAGGTGGAGGCGCAGATTGCGCCGTCGGATTACAAGCAGACGGGGACGCGGGGCGGGGTTTATCCCAAGGCTCGCTTTGGGGATGATGCGCTGACGGTGACGGCGCAGGGGACGGACATTTTCGACGCGGTGATCCGAATCGTGAATATGGAGAATTGATGGCGACGATCGACGATCTGAAAGAACAAGAGGCTCCGGTCACGCCGCTGTTTCTGTTCGATTGCGTGCTGAGTTCGGGATCGACGGAGCGGTGGTCGACGCACGCGGTGACGGTGGGCGGGAACGCTTACGCGGCGCGGCTGCTGAAACATAATCTATTTGAGTTGCGGGCGTCGGCGGACGACGGGCTGGACGGGTCGGCGAAGATCGCGGTGACGCTGGCGAACGCGGACTCGCACTTTTCGCAGATCGAGCGCGAGGTGGGATTTAAAGGCGCGCAGGTCACGATCACGTTTTTGTTTTTCGATCTCGTCGCAGGGACGGCGGCGACGGAGTCTCGCGCGGTTTTTCGCGGGGTGGCGAATCCGGCGGAGGAGATTACCGAATCGTCATTCCGGGTGTCGTTCAACAACCGCCTGAACCTGTCGCGGGTGGTGCTGCCGGAGGTGCAGATCCTGCGGCGATGCCCGTGGATGTTTCCGGCGAATGCGTCGCAGCGGGCCGAGGCGCTCGACGGCGCGGCGAAGGGGAAGTATTCGGCGCTGTACAAGTGCGGATATTCGCCGGACCAGACGGGCGGCGCGGGGAATTATGCCAGCGGGACGACGCCGTTCACGTCGTGCGATTTTACGCGGGCGGCGTGCGTGGCGCGCGGGATGTTCGATGCGGATTCGCTGGCGAATGTGACGCGTCGGTTCGGCGGGCTGGAGTTTGTGCCGCCGCAGATCGAGGTGCGGAGCTTTGGCGAAAAGGGGTCGCACCTGTCGTCGATTCAGGACAACCAGGCGCTGTACAACGACTACGTCCCGCTGGTGTATGGGACGGCGTGGTCCAAGCCGCCGGTGGTGTTCGCGCGCAATGACGGGAATCTGACGCGGATGGAAGTGCTGCTCGGGATGGGCGAGATTTCGCGCGTGATCAAAGTGCTGGTGGGCGGAATCGAAATTCCCGAGGGCGTCGCGGGCCTCGACATGACGGCGACGGGATGGTGGAACCTGATCGCGGCGGGGACGCGCAACGGAGCGTTCGATCCGAATTTCGCCGATGGGCCGGGCAATCCGCTGGGCGATCCGTACGGCAGCATGGCGATGGTGAGTGTCGTAGTCCCGAACCGGATCAGCGATGCATCGTCGCTGCCGCGGGTGCAGGTGCTGATCGACGGATTGAAGCTGGAGTCGTTCGATTCGTCGGGTGCGCCGCTGGGGGAATCGTTCACGAGCAATCCGGCGTGGGTGCTGCTCGACGTGCTGCGGCGGAGCGGGTGGCTGGCGTCGGAAATGGATCTTGCGAGTTTCGCGGCCGCGGCCTCGTATTGCGGCGAGGCGATCACGACGACGGATCTGAACGGCAATCCGGTTTCGACGCCGCGATTCGCGTGCAACTTGGTGATCTCCACGCGGCATTCGGCGGGCGAGATCGCCAAGGGTGTGCGGCTGGGGTCGATGCTGATGCTGACGTACGGGCCGGGCGGACTGCTGACGTTGCGCGTCGAGAATACGATCGCGGTGCAGCAAGCGACGAAACCCGACGGGTCGAACAGTACGGAGGAGCTGAACGGAGGCTGGCCGGCTTATGAGTTCAGCGACGGGTCGGCGACGCTTTCGGGGCTGCTGCGTGATGCGAAGGGCGATCCGGCGATCCGGTTGCGCGCCGCTGCGACGGCGGCGACTCCGAACCGGCTGACGGTCGAGTTTCAGGACGAGTTCAACGAGTATCAGCAGGACAGCCTTTCGCTGGTCGACGTGGATGACGCGCTGTTGACGGATCGCCAGGTGACGGCGGCGTTCGGGGCGGTGGGGATTCCGAATTTCGATCAGGCGGCGCGCGTGCTGCAGTTGCAGTTGAACAAATCGATCGAAGGATACACGCTGATCGATTTCGAGACGACGGTGAAGGGGATCGGGCTTGCGCCCGGGGATCTGATCACGGTGACGTATCTGAAGGAAGGGCTGGAGCGGCAGCCGTTTCGAGTGACGCGGCTGGCGCCGGGTCCGAACTACCAGACGGTGCAGGTGACGGCGCAGTGGCATGACGATGCGTGGTACACGCCGGGCAGCGCGTCAGGCGGCACGCGGCGGCAGCCTGGTGCGGGCGTCGGGATTCCGCGGCCGCTGGTGGGGAGCGTGGTCGATTCGCACGGGATCGATCAGTTCGGGATCACGGAGACGACGACGGAGAGCACCGACGGAAGCTTCAGCGTGCAGCTTGCCTGCGCGTTCGTGCCTCCGGCGCGGCCGAGCGCGACGAGCACCGGGATCCCGCTGCTGAGCCTGGACGCGTCGATCGCGACGACGGGTGGGACGATCGCGGGCGGGCAGACGCTGTACTACGCGGTGAGCGCGCTGGACGCGGGCGGCGCGGAGACGGCGCTGTCGTTTGTCGTTCCGGCGAAGATCCCGGCGGGGACCAATACGAACGCGGTGACGCTTACCGGGCTGAGTTTTTCGAGCGGCACGGCGGGATTCAACGTTTATCGCGGGATCAATCCGCTGGAGTTGTTGCTGATCGCGCCGAATCTCGCGGTAGCGGCGTCGTATACAGACGCGGGCGCGGCGGCGACGCAGGCGGGTCCGCCGGACGAGAACTACGATCACGCGAATTTCTACTGGCGGATGGAGCTGCAGCCGGAAGCGGCGACGGATACGTTTTCGTCGACGACGATCGGGAACTCGACGCTGGGGATGCTGACGAACGATTTCGCCGGCGGAGTCGTGCGGATCACGCGAGGGGCGGGCGTGGCGCAGGAGCGCGCGGTGATCGCGAACAACGCGACGACGCTGACGATCTCGCCTGCGTGGACGACGACGCCGGACTCTACGAGTTTCTTTGCCGTTGCCGACGCGACTTGGAAATTCGGCGGGCTGGGCGCGACGAGTCCGGTGGATATTGAGGTGCCGAATCAGACGGGCGCGACGGTGCAGGTGTCGGGGCGGTCGGCGAACGTGCTGAATCAGGAGTCGGCGGAGGCGCTGAATCCGCTCACGCGATGGCAGATCGGCGGCGCGTCGGGCGGCGGTGTCGATAGCGATGTTCCTCCGGCGCCGGTGTTCGGGTTGGAGTTGACCGGGCAAGGAACGGTGAACCTGGCCGGTGTGTCGTTCACGACGCTGACGAACACGCACACGATTTCGGCGGGGACGCTCATCCTTTATTCCTGGGACGAACTGTCGAGCCCGTCGACGTTCACGCTGGCGAGCGGCGTCGCTTCGACGGACGCAACGATTTCTCTGTCGAGCGCGGGCACGGCGGCGATCGGCGATTTTGTGCAGATCGAAGGCGAGATGCTGCGCGTTACGGCGACGATGAGCGGCGGCACAGTGTATCAGGTGGACCGCGGATCGCTGGGCAGCACGGCGGCGGCGCATTCGGCGGGCGCTCCGATTTATCACCTGGAGCGCAACGTGAGCATCGTTTCCTTCGTCGCCGGATTTTTTGGCAGCCCGGCGAGCGGGAGCTACACGTCGTCTATTTATCTGCCCGATGTGCGAATCGGCGCGGCGGAATTTTGGGTCACGAATGTGCGCGGCGCAGGGCCGTCGTCGCATGCGTCGTTCGGGTCGACGGCGGATCAGGGGTTGCGGACGCTCGCGGGCGGGCAGTTGTCGATTCAGGTGGACGGATACCTGGCGGTGCAGACGGACGCTGCGCCGCCGCTGGTGGTCGAGGATGCGCACGCGGTTCGCGATATTTTCGCGGTGCTGCGCGAGGCGCCGGGGCAGCCGACAGGAATGTCGCCGGGGACGAACACGCTGGTGGTGAAGCTGCGGCAGGGCTCCACGGTGATCGCGACGCTGAATTTCGATGATGGCTCGACGACGTCGAACGCGGTGGGCGGATTCGGGATGGCTCCGCTGACGTCGGGATCGATTCTCGAACTCGACGTGACGGCGGTCCACACGGAGGCGAATAGCCTGCCCGGTCGCGATCTGACGGTGACGGTGCGGCTGTGATCGAAAAGTTGACGCCCGATCGAGATCTGCAGTGCTTCTTCTTCGAGCCGTCGGCGATCGCGGCGCTGAGCGGCGCGTCGGGCACGGGATTCACCGTGTCGGGCACGTGGCGGCAGCAATTCGATTGGGCGGTGGTGGAGTGGAATCGCGACAACACACATGAGCATCCGGCGTTTCGCAATTTGCCGGACGGCGATTTGAACGGACTGGTACTGACGTACAAGGAGACGCGCACGAATTGCATTCCGCTCGATTCGGATTTATTCGCGACGGTCGACTGGCCGTCGCTGCGCGTGTGGGCGACGCCGACGGGCGGGTCGGAGACGATTTATTGGGTGCCGCTGAAGCCGCATGCGACGGCGGTGGCGGGGTCGTATCAATCGGCATATGCGGATTTCACGTTGTCGGGCACGGTGGCGTCGGGCGATTTCGTCGGGCTCGCGTGGCTGGCGGAGCACTACACGTATCAGGTGTTGGGCGGCGACACGCTGACGTCGGTGGTCGCGGCGATCGAAGGGATCATCAACGCGTTTTCGAGCGTGCTGAAGGCGACTGCGACCGGGACTACGATTCGCGTTTATTACACCAATGGTGCGACGATCGCGGCGAGCACGACCGGCGCGAACGGGAATCGCTTCGGATTGTATTCCTATGCCACGGGCGCGGAGACCTGGGATGCCGCGGCCAAGACGTTTGCGAATGGAACGTCGCCGTCGCAATGGCAGGTGACCTTCGATTTCAGCTCGCTGCAGGGGACGTTGACGCCGGATCTGTCGGGGACACTGGTTGCGATTCCGACCAATACGATTCGCAAGATGCGCTGGACGTATGCGGCGGATCTGCAGTCGGGGTCGTACGATCGCAGCGAATTTCAGGTGGCGGTTTCGGACTGGACGGTTACCGGAACAAATCGGACGTATTCTGTTGCGGGGCCCGGGAGCCGGCGGATCGAGGATCACGACTTCGGCGTGACATACACCGGAAGCTGGGTGGAGAGCCGCGGGAATTATTCAGGCGGGACGATTCATTCGACGCCGGCATCGGGGGCGTCGGTGACAGTCGCCTACAACGCGCTTGTGTCGCACACGTTGTACGCGGGGCTGCGATATCTGGCGAGCGGCGCGACGATCGCGATTTCCGTCGATGGATCGGCGGCGGCGCCGGTGGATACGGCGCTGGCCGGCGAAGATGTGCTATTTCGATTTACGGTCGGGTCGTATGACAGCGGGAATCACACGGTGACGCTGACGAATTCGAACGGCGGAGATTTCTTTTTCGATTTTGTCGAGCTTGCCGTGCCGTCGACCGCGCTGCCTTCGTATGCGGCACAGCCGAAGATGACGGTGGCGACCGACTGGGATACGGAGCATTCGCTTGCGCTGGCGCCGGAGCGGACAGCGTGGATGATCGATTCGCTGGGATTTATGGGCCGGCAGAATCACTACGCCGGCGCGCTGTGGTTCTATGAACTGGTGCGCACCGGAACGGTGTATGCGTCGGGCACGGCGACGTTTTCGGGAACGCCCGCGTTCAGTTCGACGGTAACGGTGACGATCGGGCGCGTGGGCGATCCTTCATCGGACATCGTGCTGACGAAGCTGGTCCATATGGGAATGACGGCGTCGATGATGGCGACGGCGTTTGCGATCGAGTTGAATCGCGGATACACGGCGGTATGGGGCAGCGCGTCGGGAAGCGTGCTGACGATCTGGTCGCGATCGATGGGCGCGGATGGGAACAACGTTTCGCTCGCGGCGTCGACGACCAGCGGCGGATTTTCGGCGACGGCGTCGGGCTCGGCGCGGGCGGGCGGCGTCGATGGCGACTGGCGCACGGATCTGACGGCGTCGCCGAGACTGAATCGCGCGGTGCGGGACTGGTCGGCGAGTTTTTTCGCGGCGCTGGGCGGATACGGAATCGATTCGACGGCGGTGTTCAGCATGGAATTGGGGAACGGCGATCCGTCGGCGAGCGTGGGGATCGCGCAGGTCGGGCCGTCGGGAGATCCGATCCTGCTGCCGACGCCGTCGCTGCAGACAAATTTTTCGCCGGCCAGCCTCGCGTTCTGGCAGGAGGTCTATTTAGAGATCGCCTCGATTCAAGCGTCGGCCGGGTTGACTCCGTATCTGCAGTTCGGCGAAGTGCAGTGGTGGTATTTTCCAAGCGACGGATTAGGGCACGCATTTTCCGGCATGCCGTTCTACGACGCGTGGACGCAGAGCCAGTTTCTTGCGGCTTACGGTCACGCGATGGCGACGATCACGACGAACACGGTGGATCCGGCGACGATTCCGGATGAGGCGGCGTTTCTGCCGTCGGTGATCGGGAATTTTACGAATGCCGTGATGAGTTTCGTGCGTGCGGCGTACCCGGCGGCGCGGTTCGAGGTGCTGTATCCCAACGATGTGAATCAGACCACGTTCAACAAGGTGATCAATTATCCGGCGTCGGCATGGACGCCTTCGGCGCTGACTTGCTTGAAAACGGAGAGCTTTGGATTCACGTTGGGCCGCGATCTGGAAATGGCGGAGCAGACGATCGACTTCGGCTTTGCGCTCGGGTTCGCGGCGACCGAGCGCAGTCATCTGATCGGCGTCGGCGACTCGACCACGGCGTGGCAGAAGGAATCGCGGGTCGCGTCGGGCAAGGGCTTCGAGAGCGTGGTGCTGTTCGCGCTGGATCAATTTTGCCTGATCGGCTACGCCCTGCCTTTGCCGGTTGGTTTGCGTCGAAGCGCGCGCCTGGGTTGATAGACTGAAGTTTGCTTCAGGTCCAGAACGTTTCGAAGCTGTATCGTTTATATCGCAAGCCATCGGACCGCCTGTTCGGAAAGGTCGCGACCGAGTTTTGGGCGTTGCGCGACGTCTCGCTTAGTGTCGAGCGCGGCGAGGTTTTCAGTGTGGTGGGGCCGAACGGCAGCGGGAAGAGCACGCTGCTGCAAATCGTCAGCGGCATTCTGGAGCCGACGCGCGGGCGCGTCATCACGAAGGGCCGCATCGCGGCGCTGCTGGAACTTGGCGCGGGATTCAATCCGGAATTCACGGGTCGCGAAAATGTTTTTCTGAACGGCGAGATTTTAGGGATGCCGCGGCGCGAGATGGAGCGCGTGTTTCCGGAGATCGAAAAATTCGCCGAGATTGGATCCTTCGTCGACCGGCCGGTGAAAGAATACTCGAGCGGCATGTACGTGCGGCTGGCGTTTGCGACGGCGATTCACGTCGACCCCGAAATTCTGATCGTCGATGAAGCGCTCGCCGTGGGCGATGCGATTTTCGCGAATCGCTGCATCAAGAAATTCGAGGATCTGAAAAAGCGCGGCATCACGGTGATGTTCGTTTCGCACGACCTGGGGCTGGTGAAGCGATTGTCGGACCGCGCCGCGCTGATGATCGACGGACGCGTCGCCGCGATGGGATCGCCGAGCGATGTGGTGAACCGCTACATCGGCCTGGTGCTCGAGCGCGAGCAGCCGCAGGCCCGCGTCGAAGAAACTCCGTCGGGGACGTATCGCCACGGCGACGGCGCCAGCCGCGTTATCGATGTCACGCTGATCGATGCGCGCGGGGAAGAGACGCGCAGCCTGCATCCGGGCGAGCCGGTGACGATCCGCGTCCGCGCGCGCGCCGAAAAGGATCTGGAAGAACCGGTGGTCGGCGTGCTGATCCGCAATCGCCTGGGGATCGACGTGTTCGGAACGAACACGCGCATCGAAGGCGTCGATCTGGGGCGCGTCGCGGCGGGCGAAACGTTTGAGGTCGCTTTCACCTTCGATTGCCTTCTCACCCGCCAAGACTATACACTGACCGTTGCCACGCAGTACCGCGAAGGCCACAGCCAGGACTGGCTGGACGATTTCGTTTCCTTTTCCGTGGTGGACGCGCGCGACGTGGCGGGATTTGCGAACTTCAGGACCAAGATAGATTGGCGGAAAATTCCAGCGTAATTTACATCGTCGTTCTGTGCGCCGTGGTCGCGACGCTGTGCGGCGTCACGATCGCCAAGACGCTGTCGGTCCACAACAAGAGCGACTTTATGGTCGCGGGCCGAAAACTTCCGTGGACCGTTCTGGTCTTCACGCTGCTCAGTTCCTGGATCGGCGCAGGCTCGCTGTTCGCGGGCGCGGAAAATGCCTATCTGCACGGATTCACCGCGCTGTGGCAATCGGCCGGCGGATGGTTCGGGCTGATCATCATCGCCGTGATCGCCGGACGTGCGCGGCGCTTCGCGCAGTTCACCGTGCCCGATCTGCTGGAAGCGCGCTACAACGCGACGGCGCGCGTGATGGCGACCATTGCCATCGTTATTTCCTACACCGTCATCACCAGCTATCAGTTCAAAGGCGGCGGCGACGTGCTGCACCTGATTTTTCCGGAACTCGACCGCACCGTCGGCATGTACATCATCGCGGCGTTCGTCATCGCGTTTACGGCCGCGGCCGGAATGGCGTCGATCGCCTATCTCGATCTCGTCATCGGCGCGCTGGTTACCACCATCGTGATCGTCTCCGTGCCGCTGCTGCTCGGCGAAGGCGGATGGGCGCAGGTGCGCTCGACTCTGCCGGCGAGTCACTTCACCGTGTTCGGCGACGTCGGTGTGCGCAAAGCGATGGGCTACATGCTGCCGACGCTGCTGCTGCTGGTGGGCAATCAGGGGATGTATCAGAAATTCTTTTCGGCGCGATCGGAAAAAGATGCGCGGCTCGCGGTGCTCGGCTGGATCGTCGGCACGGTGATTCTCGAAACGCTGCTGATCGTGCTGGCGGTGATCGGCAGCGCGAAATTTCAAACGGACAAGCCGCGCGAAATTATCGCGCTGGCGGCGCGCCGCGGATTGCCGACGCTGGTCGGCGCGGTGTTGCTCGGCGGAATTTTCGCGAAAGTCATTTCGACCGCGAACAATTATCTGTTCTCTCCCGCGACCAATCTGATTCACGACGTGTACGGCCGCTTCATCAATCGCAATGCGACCGAGCGCCAGACGCTGATCGTGTCGCGCGTGCTGGTGATCGCGCTCGGCATCTTCGCGCTGCTGCAGGCCACGCAGTTCGAATCGATCCTGAACGCGTCGCTCTACGCGTACACGGTCTACGGAGCCGCCGTGACACCCGTCGTGCTCGCCGTGTTTTTCTGGAAACGTACGACCACCGCCGCGGCGGTGACGTCGATTCTGTTGGGCGCCGGCGTCACCGTCGCCTGGAACGTGGCGCAGGGCTTAGGCTGGAAGAATGAAGTCGACGCAGTTTACCCCGCGCTGATCGCATCCGTGGCGAGCCTGGTGATCGTCAGTTTCGCCACGCCGCCGCCCGACGAAAAAAAGTGGAGACCGTTTTTCGAATGAGACTGGACGAAATTCAAGCCGCATTGCGTGAAGAAGGGCTCGATGGATGGCTGTTCTTCGATCATCATCATCGCGATCCGCTGGCGTATCGCGTGCTTCAGTTCACGGCCGGGTCGATGGTGTCGCGGCGCTGGTATTACTTCATCCCCGCGCACGGCGAGCCGCGCGGGCTGGTGCACAAAATCGAAGCTGTCACGTTGCAGGAACTGCGCGGCGAGATGCTGAAGTATGCCGCCTGGGATGAAATGACCGCGCGTTTGAGCGATCTCATGGGTGGGTCGAAGAAGATCGCGATGCAGTATTCACCGAATTGCGCCGTGCCTTACGTCGCGATGGTCGACGCGGGGACGGTCGAGCTGATCCGCTCGCTCGGCGTGGAAATCGCGACGTCGGCGAATCTCATTCAGTTTTTCGAGGCGCGCTGGACGAAGGCGCAGCTCGAATCGCATCTCGAAGCGGGCCGCCGCATCGATCGCGTGCGCCGCCAGGCATTCGAGCAGATCGGTGCGAAGCAGCGCGCGGGCGAGCGCGTCACCGAATGGGACATCAAGCAGTTCATCCTCGCGCGTTATCGCGACGAGGGCGTCTTCATCGACCATGGACCCGACGTCGCGGTCAACGGCAACGCGTCGAATCCGCACTACGACCCTTCGGAAAAAGCGTGCTCCGAAATCAAGCGCGGCGATCATGTGCTTATCGATATGTGGGGCAAGCTCGATCAGCCGGGCAGCGTCTATTACGACATCACCTGGATCGGGTATTGCGGCGAGACTCCGCCGCAGAAGATCCAGAACGTCTTCGACATCGTCCGCACTGCACGCGACCGCGCGATCGAACGCGTGCAGCGTGCCGTCGCGGAAAAGCGCGAGTTGCGCGGCTTCGAAGTGGACGATGCCGCGCGCGCATATATAAAGGATGCGGGGCTGGGTGAATATTTTTTCCATCGCACGGGCCATTCGATCGGCGAAGAGATCCACGGCACGGGCGCGAACATGGACAACCTCGAGACGCACGACGAGAGGAAAATTCTCCCCTGGACGTGCTTTTCGATCGAGCCCGGAGTTTATCTGCCGGAGTTCGGCATTCGCTCCGAGGTCGACGTGTTTGTCGACGAAACGAGCGCGCGCGTCACGGGCGAAATGCAGGAGCGCATCGTTGTTATTTAAAGGTTCAGGGTTGGCCGCTTCCTCCGGTCGCGGTTCTCTCAGCGCCTTGAACCGCGACCAGAGGGAGCGGCGAGCCCTCCCCTTCGCGATCGCCCTTGCGACTCTGCTCGTCGGCTCTCTCCACGCAGCGGTGCTCTCGCGCGACTGGAGCGGTGGAACGCTGACACTGAAACTCGACGACGGCTCCGCGCAAATCGAGTGGCTCAGCCCGGTCGCGTTTCGGTACGCCCGCAGCTTCGGCGGCGTGCTGCCGTCGACGCACATTTCGCACGAAGCTGTCGCGCCCACTTTTGAGGACACCACCTCCGTGCTGCGGATGAAGTCGAAATATCTCACCGTGGAGATCGATCGCGCCGACGCGCGCGTGCGCGTCC
>JAIQFJ010000131.1 GCA_020073325.1 Terriglobia bacterium
CGGCATCGGACAATACCACGACGCGATTCCTAAAAACACGACGATCACTCCCAGGCCGTTGAACACCACGTCGTACGATCCCGTCTGCCGCAGCGTTTCGGCCAGCAACAGCGGACCCACCGCCGATGCAAACACCGTCATCATCTGCGCCGCCCCCTGAATGCGACCCAGGTGCGTCCGTCCGAACGCCTGTCCCCACACCGAGAAGAACACCACCGTGAGGACGCCGCCCGCGATCCCCATCGCGATTCCGTACATCATCACGTGCGCGTACGTTTTCACCAGCGGCAGCGCGAACAGCGACACTGCCAGCACCGCCATTCCGATCCCGGCGACGCGCTGAATCGACCACTTCGCCGCCAGCCATCCTCCGCCGAAATTCGCCAGCAACCCGAGCATCGTGCTGACCACGAGAACCGTGTGATACACGGTCGCGTCGAAGCCGCGCTCGGCCAGAATCGATTCGTTGAACAACGAAATTCCCGAATAGACCAGCCCGAAAATCGAGCTCGACAGCGCGAAGATCCAGAACGCCGGAGTCCGCAGCGCCTCCCAAATCGTCAGGTCCGACGCGAAGAACGGTTCTGTCTCCAACTCTTCTTTCCCCGGAACGTCGCGCACGAAAATCCACGCCAGCGGAGCCAGCGCCAGCACCAGAAATACGCCGACGCCCGACCATGCCGCTCGCCAGCCGAATTTCAGCACCGCCGCGCCCACCGACGGAAACGCGAGGATGAAGCCGACACCGACCAGCAGCGAATAAATCCCCATCGCGAAATTCAATCGTTTCGCGAACCATTTTCCGACCAGCGCCAGGCTCGCCACCGACAGCGCGCTCTGCCCGAATCCGCGCGTCAGCGTGATCGTGATGAAGATCGCCGCCAGCGATTCCATCGACCGCATGGTCAACACCGTCGCGCCGAGCGCCAGAGCGATGAACGTCATCACGATTCGCGACCCGAACCGGTCGATCAATTTCCCATAAGGCAGGCAGAACGCCGCGCCGATCAGCGTCGCCCACAGGTTCACCGTCGCATAGGTGACGCGATCGAGATGCAGGTCCTTCAGCAGCGGCTCCGTGATCAGCCCCAGCCCCTGCGTACGCCCGGGCAGCGTGCCGACCATGGCCAGCGCCGCAATCGCCAGGTTGGCCCAGCCATAATAAACTTTCGAAGGAGAGCGCAAATCGTCATTCTAGCGACAATCCGCGCGGCCACATTGCTCTATGTCCTGAGCCTCGCGCTGTGGATGAAGCGGCGCGACGCCGGCGCCCGTCTCGCCTGGACCGCCGGATGCGCGCTCTACCTGGCGCACGTCGCCGCCGCCTTCGCCCTGCGCCACCACTGGAGCCACGCCGCCGCCTATCAGGAAACCGCGCGGCAGACCCGCGAAGTTTTCGGCATCGATTCCGGCGCGGGAATTTATTTCAACTACGCCTTCACGATTCTCTGGATCGCCGACGCCCTGTGGTGGTGGCTCGCCGGACTCGATCGCTACCGGACGCGCCCGCGCCGCGTGACCGTCGCCGTCCACCTGTTCTTCGCGTTCATGTTTTTCAACGGCGCCATCGTGTTCGGTTCGCCGTTCATGCGATGGCTGGGAACCGCGGCGATCCTGATTTTACTGGTCGTCGCCGCAAGCCGCCTGCCGCCGAAATAGGCCCGTTCACCGTCGATTTGAGCCCGCTGATAAGAATCTACTATGTTGAAGAGGTCCTCCTTGCGACCATTCTATATATGAGGCTATTGCTCGCCCTGTGCAGTCTCTTCCTGTTCACACTTTTCTCCTTCGCACAGTCGGTGGGAAATACCGGAACGATTGAAGGAACCGTCGTCGACCCAAGCGGAGCCGCCGTCCCAGCCGTAGCCGTCTCCATCCACAACGCAGCCACCGGGTTCATGCAGACCGTGCAGACGGACCCCGACGGGAAATTTCGCTTGACCAATATTCCGCCGAATCCCTACCATCTGGAGATTCAAGCCAGCGGATTCGCGCCGTACTCGCAGGACGTCGTGATTCGCAACTCGCTTCCCGTTCAGGTCACCGCTCAGCTCGCTCTGGCGGGATCCATCACCAGCGTGACCGTCGAAGCCGCGGCCGAGACTCTGGAAAACGACCCCTCCGCGCACGTCGACGTCGATCGCAGCCAGCTCCTCAAACTTCCCTCCTTCGACCCCGGCGGCGGATTGAGCCAGGCGATCACTTATTCCACCGGCGGCGTCGCGGCGGACAGCAACGGCCTGTTTCACCCGCTCGGCGATCATGCCCAGACCAGCTTCGTCATCGACGGCCAGCCGATCAGCGATCAGCAGAGCAAGGTTTTTTCGACCCAGCTCCCCACCAGTGCGATTCAAGGCATGGAGCTGACCACCGGAACCCCCAGCGCGGAGTTCGGCGATAAGACCAGCCTGGTCGCGCAGGTCACCACGCGCAGCGGCCTCGGCGCCGGGAAATTTTTTGGAAGCATCGATTCGACTTACGGCGGCTACGGCATCTCCTGCCCCGGCTGCGGTTCCACGCAGGGCGGAGGATTCAGCCTCGGCTGGGGCACCGCGAAATTCGGGAATTTCTTCGCCGCCGACGGCAGCAACAGCGGACGGTTTCTCGACACTCCCGAATATCTTCCGATTCACGATCAGGGCAACAACCAGACGCTGTTCGACCGCGTCGATTTTCAACTCGGCCCCAAGGACGCTTTTCACGTTAACCTGTTCGCCGCGCGCAACTGGATCCAGATCCCCAACGATTACGATCAGCTCGGCCAGGACCAGCGCCAGCGCGTCCTCACCTGGAACATCGCGCCCAGCTATCAGCACACCTTCAATTCCCACACGCTGCTAAGCATCAATCCCTACATCCGCAAGGATCAGTTCAATTACTACCCGAGCGGCGATCTCATCAACGACACTCCCGCCACGCAGAGCCAGCAGCGCCAGCTTCTCAACTGGGGCTTGAAGGCCGACGTCGCCACCACGAAGGGACGCCACAGCCTGAAGTACGGCGTCGATCTCAAGCAGACGCGCCTGCTTGAAAATTTCCAGTTCGGCGTGACCGATCCCGGATTCAATTCGCCCTGCATCTCCGAAGACGGGACGCCCGTGCCGGACCCGGCACTGCTCAATCCCGGCCAATGCGCGGCGGCGGGATTCCAGCCCAACATTGCGTCGAATCCGAACGCGGCCGCGCCATTCTCGCCCGCCCTGCTGCCCTTCGACCTGAGCCGCAACGGATCGCTATTTTCCTTCCACGATGCGGGCAACATCAATCAGTACGCCTTCTACGTGCAGGACGCGATCACGGCGGGGAATTTTCTGTTCAACGTCGGCTTCCGTTTTGATCGCTACGACGGCCTGACCACCAAGACCGAGCCGCAGCCGCGCCTGGGCATTTCCTACAACCTGAAAAAGACCGGCTCGGTCCTGCGCGTTGCCTACGCGCGCACCATGGAAACTCCGTTCAACGAAAACCTGCTGCTTTCAAGCGCCACGGGAATCGGCGGACTGACCCAGAACGTTTTCGGATCGAATACGATTCCCATCTCGCCCGGCTTCCGCAACCAGTTCAACACTGGCCTCCAGCAGGCGATCGGCAAATTCATCCTGGTCGACGCCGATTATTTCTGGAAGTACACGCACAACGCCTTCGACTTCAGCACGCTGCTGAATTCGACCATCACGTTTCCCATCGCCTGGCATAATTCGAAGCTCGACGGCATCACCGGGCGAGTCAGCACCACGAATCTCAAAGGATTCCAGGCCTACTGGACCTTCGGCCACACCCGCGCGCGCTATTTTCCGCCCGAAAACGGCGGCCTGATTCCGCAAGGCGCGCCGATCGGCGCCGGCGTCTTCCGTATCGATCACGACCAGGCCTTTCAATCGACCGTCAACCTGCGCTACCAGCATCACAACGCGGAATGGATCGTGTTCACCTATCGCTACGACAGCGGCCTGGTGATCAGCGGCGTTCCGGATGCCGGCGCGGCGCTCGCGCTCGACCCGAACCAGCAGGTGAGCGTCGGGCTCGCCTGCAACGGCGCGTTCGCCACCATCGCCAATCCGCTGACCGATTGCGTCGGCCCCGGCGGCAAGCAGGGAGTGGTGACTTCGAAGCTGATCAATCTTCCGCAGGGCGGCTACGACAATTTCCCCAGCCAGGAAAATGACGACCACAATCCAGCGCGCGTGAGGCCGCACAGTATATTCAACATCGCCGTGGGCACGGACAATCTGTTCCACACCGAAAAGCGCGTCCGCTACACGGCGTCCTTCGAAGTGACGAATCTTACCAACGTGGTCGCGCTGTACAACTTTCTTTCGACCTTCAGCGGAACCCACTTCATGGCTCCCCGAATGCTCGTCGCCCACGTCGGCCTGACGTTCTAGTCATGTGGGGCAGGCTTGCAGCCTGCGGCGGGCATTTTGCCCGCCCCGCAAATCACGACTTCTTCACGTCGCGATGCGTCTCCTTCACCCGGAACCCCGCCGCAGTCAGCCGTTTTCGAATTTCATTGGTGATCAGCACGCTGCGATGCTTCCCGCCCGTGCAGCCGAAGGAAATCGTCAGATAGCTCTTGCCTTCGCGAATGTAGTGCGGAATCAGGTAAATCAGCAGATCTGAAATCCGCTCGATAAACTCCATCGATTGCGGAAACGACCGGATATACCGAGCCACACTCGGATGCTTCCCGCTCAGATGCTTGAACGCCGGAATGTAATTCGGGTTCGGCAAAAAGCGCACGTCGAAAACCAGGTCGCTATCGCCGGGAACCCCGTGACGATAGCCGAAGCTCGTGACCTGCACCAGGATCTTGTGTTCGTGCCGGTGATCGCGGAACGTGCTGTGGATGGTCTCGCGCAGCTCGTGCACGTTGAACTTGCTGGTGTTGATGATCGGATCGGCCAGGCGCCGGATCGGCTCCAGCGCCTCGCGCTCATGCCGGATGCTGGCCGCGACGCTCTGCCCGGTCCCCAGCGGATGCGGACGCCGCGTCTCGCTGAAGCGGCTGATCAACATGGGATCGTCCGCTTCGAGAAAAATCAACCGCGTGCGGATTTTTCGCCGGACGCGCTTGTACATCGCCGGGAAGCGATCGAGCGCCGCCCCCTCGCGAATGTCCACGACAATCGCCGCGTGCTTGATCTTCGAGCTGCCGGCGAGTTCCGCGAATTTCGGGATCAGGTCGATGGGCAGGTTATCGACAGCGTAATAGCCCAGATCCTCAAACGCTTTGAGGGCCGTGCCCTTCCCCGATCCGCTCAGGCCGGTGATGATGACCAGTTCGCTTTGTGCTGGATCGACGACCGGCGTTTTTGGCATCCCTCAGGATTCAATTAGATCAAAATTGCCGTCCTTGCGCCGCACCAGGACCGACACGCATTCCTTATCGGCGTCGCGATAGACGTGATAATCGCGGCCGTCCTCCATTTCGAGAATCGCCTCATCGAGCGTTGCCGGTTTGCGCCGGTCGTGATGATTCACTCGAAATACGCGCGAGCCATTGGAAGCCGGAGCCGGAGTTTTTTCGCGGCGCGCCGGCGCCGCCACAGGCTCGGCCTTCGCCGTCGCGTTCTGCTTCACTTCCGCCGCGCCTTTGCGTTTCTCCAGCCACTTCGCGCGAGTCTTGACGGCCTGCTTTTCGATCTTTTCGACCGCCGCCGTCATCGCCGCGACAAGGTCGCCGTCGGAGCCGATCCCCACCAGCTGGTGATCATAAAACTGGATCGTCACCTCCGCCTTGTGGAGATGGCGCGTGCTGGTGAGCACCACATGCGCTTCTTTCTCTCCTCGTTTCTCAAGCATCTTGGAAAGCTTGGCAAACTTCGCGTCGAGCTTTTCCTGGATTTTGGAAGGCAACTGCCTCTCCAGTCCACGGTAGCTGACATTCATGGTGGTTTTGAAACCTCCCGTCTCGTTTAATTGCGCACGCGACGCTGGTGCGTCGAAGGAATGCGCATATCTTCGCGATACTTGGCGACGGTACGGCGGGTCACCTGGATCCCCTCGGATTGCAGGCGTTCGGTGATCTGTTCATCGGTGAGCGGATGAGCGGCGTCTTCCTCTTCGATCATTTTTTTGACGCGGCGCTTTAAAATCAACAGCGGCGTTGCGCCACCGGACGGGCCCTGCACGGCCTCCGAGAAGAAATATCGCAGTTCGTATACTCCCTGCGGCGTGTGCGCGTACTTGCTCGATACCGCACGGCTCACCGTCGAGGGATGCACACCGATCTCCTCGGCGATTTCCTTGATCATCATCGGCTTCAGACAATCAATCCCGTGCTCCAGAAATTCCATCTGCCGGCGTACGATGCTCTGGCAGACTTTCAGAATGGTCTGCTTCCGCTGCTCGATATTTTTCATGAGCTGGATGGCGGAAGCGTAGCGCTCCTTTACATAATTGCGGACGTCGCGATTCGGCTCCTGATCCCGGTCGAGCATCTTCCGATACTGCGGATTCAGCCGTAGCTGCGGAATATCCTCGTCATTCACGCTGATCAGATAATCTTCGCCGTCTTTGGAAATATAAACGTCGGGCTCGACCACGCGCGCGCCCTGGCCCGAATAACGCAGGCCCGGCCGCGGGTCGAGATGCTTGATCACGTCGATCGCGATCTGAATATGTTCGATGGGCCGGTGCAGCAGCCGGGCCAGTTCCTTGAACTGCCGCAGCTCCACCAGCTTCAGGTGATCGTGGACAATGTTCCACGCCACGCCGCCTTTTCCGCCGCGGCTTTCGATCTGCAATAACAGGCATTCCCGCAGATCGCGCGCCCCGACTCCCGCCGGATCGAGCGTCTGCACCACCCGCAGCCCCTCCGCCAGATCGGCCGGTGAATGATCGGCAGCCATTTCCTCAGCCGTCAGGACCAGGTATCCGTCTTCATTGAGATTGCCGACGATCGTTTCCGCCGCGTCGCGAACCTGTTCGGCAAGCGCGACCAGCGCAAGCTGATCGTGCAAATGATCGCTCAGCGTTTTGGGCGACGAAAGGAACGTCTCAAACGACGGCTTTTCAATATTTTCCGACGCCGGACTCTTGTAGCCCGGGTCGAGATAATCGTCGAAGTACGACCCGAAATCGATCTCGTCAAACGGATCGGCGGTCTTTTGTTCCACTGTTTCCGCCGTCTCCGGCGCGACCATCGCTTCCGCGATCGCAGGCTCCGGATTGCTGAGCGCGGCCGCCTCGATTTCCGCGGCATCGCGTTCCGGGGCGTCTTCGCCGGCGCCCGTCGTCACTTCCAGGATCGATTGGTCGGCAGGCTCCGAAAGCCGCTCCGCTTCGAGCAGGGGCTGCAATTCCTCGGGAGTCAGCTCTTCGCCGCCATCCGCCGATTCTTCAAGGACAGGGTTCTGAGCGACCTCTGCCGAGATCATCTCTTTCAGTTCCAGCCGGTTCAGCTGCAGCAGGCTGACCATCTGGACCAAGCCCGGTGTAAGGATCTGCTTCTGCTGGACCCTCACTTGCAGCCGAGGTGACAACGAACTCATGGCTGGTCCCAGTCTACCACCGGACGAACCCCCTGGCACGAAAATTGCGGTTTAGAAGCGTTACAAAGCGCATTAGGACCCAAGATGTTTGAGTATCATAGAGATTGCTCCGCTCGCCGCTGCTCGCCATTTTTCTGATCGTCGCCGTCGACGTCCTCGGCCTGACGATCATGATTCCGCTGCTCCCGTTTTATGCCGAAAAACTGGGAGCCTCGCCCACCCTGGTCGGCCTGCTGATCGGCACCTACGCCGCCTGCCAGCTCGTCTCCGGACCGCTGCTGGGCCGCCTGTCCGACTATACCGGCCGCAAGCCGCTGCTCCTGGTCAGCCAGGTCGGGACCCTCATCGGATTCCTGATCCTCGCCTTCGCGCCGAATCTCTGGATCGTCTTCCTGGCCCGCGTCATCGACGGCGCGACGGCGGGCAATCTGTCGCTCGCCCAAGCCTACATCTCCGACGTCACCCGTCCCGAGGAGCGCGCCAAATCCTTCGGTATCATCGGCATCGCCTTCGGCATGGGATTTTTGATCGGCCCCGCGATTTCGGGCTATCTCGCCAAATTCGACTATCGCGACCCGATCTTCGCCGCCGCCGCCCTTTCCGCCACCAGCATCTTCGCAACGTATTTTCTGCTCCCCGCCGTCAAAACGAGCGCAGCCCCGGCCGATGGCCCGGGTGGACGCCGCCTCTCGCTGCTCCAATGGGGCGAATACGCCCGCTATTTCGAACAGAAAAGCCTCGCGACGCGCCTGTTCCAATTCCTCGCCTTCGGATTCTCCTTCGCGATGTTCACCGCCGGATTCCCGCTCTTCGCCGAGCGCCGCCTGGAATATCACGGCACACCGTTCGGCCCCGAACAGGTCGGCTACGCGTGGGCCTACGCCGGATTCTGCGGCATTTTTCTGCAAGGCCCCGCGCTCGGGAAACTGGTCAGGAAATTCGGAGAGAACGCCCTCAATCGCGCCGGATTCATCGGCTACGCCGCCGGCTACATCACCCTGGCGTTCACCCACTCCATCCCGATGCTGGTCCTGGCGACCACCTTCTGCGCCATCGGCAGCCTGGTCCGCCCGACACTCACCAGCATGATCACGCAAGCCGCTCCGCGCGAGGAGCAAGGCGTCGTCCTGGGCCTGACGCAATCGCTGACGTCGATCGCCCAGATCACCGGACCTCCCGTCGCCGGCTTCCTGATCCAGCACGGCCTGCTGAGCGGCTGGGGACTCGCCGCCGCCGGAGTCGCCGCACTCGGTTTGCTGCTGTAAGCGAAAAGCCCCGCCAGTGAGAGTCTGTATGAAAACTGAACGTTCGCCGCTTCCTGCGGTCGCGGTTCCTTAAACGGCTGATTCAGCGGGATGCCGGCAATGAACCGCGACCGCAGGAAGCGGCCGACGCCGATCATTTTCACACAGACTCGTGATGGCGGGGGCTCGCCAAACAAATTACACTAACAATGTTGTGAGCACTTCCCGCACCATGCCCGGTGGATTCGCCGACCGCGAATCCCTCGAAAAAGGACCCAACGGACGCCCGCTGTGCCGCTGGTGCAGCCTCGAAGTCCCGCCCAAGCGTTTCACGTTCTGCTCCGATTTCTGCGTCCACGAATGGCGCCTCCGCACCGACCCCGGCTATGTGCGCGAACAAGTCTTCCTGCGCGACAAAGGCGTCTGCGCACTCTGCCGCATCGATTCGCACGCGGCCTACAACGAACTGAAGCGGTCGCGCGGAGGCTTCAAGTTAAAGCTGCTCGACCGCTGGGGCCTCAAGCGCCTCAACCGCAAATCGCTCTGGGATGCCGACCACATCATCCCCGTCGTCGAAGGCGGCGGTGAATGCGACCTGGAAAACCTCCGCACGCTCTGCCTGGTCTGCCACCGCCAGGAAACCGCCCAACTCCGGATCCGGATGTCCTCAGCCTCGCCCCTCGAACGGAGCTAAAGTCGACACCTTCTGTCTGACACCCGACCTTTCTCGAACACTCCGCACAGAGCCGCGAGTGTCAAGGAGCGGGTGGCGACGGTGCATCATCGTTTCTGGACGGACAACCACCCGCTCGTTGACACTCGCGGCTCTGTTTCGAGAACCGTTACAAGCGCGCCTTTCGGCGTAGGCCGAATCTGGGGATCTCTGGTTTCGCACGGCCTCAATGCGTGATAACTTGTACGATAGCTTCTTTTAGGAGATCTTCGATGATCCAACTGAAAATTAACGGCACCAGCCGCCAGTTCGATGGCGACCCGGATATGCCCCTGCTGTGGTATCTCCGCGACGTGGTCGACCTGACCGGAACCAAGTACGGCTGTGGCATCGCCCAGTGCGGCGCATGCACGGTCCATGTCGATGGAAAAGCGCTGAGAAGCTGCCAGACAAGCATGAAAACCCTGGCAGGAAAATCCGTCACCACCATCGAAGGCCTCGCGCCCAAGGCGGATCATCCGCTGCAAAAGGCCTGGAGGGAGACCAACGTTTTGCAGTGCGGCTACTGCCAGGCCGGCCAGATCATGCAGGCCGCGGCGCTGCTCAAAGACAAACCGCACCCGACCGACAAAGATATCGACAATGCCATGTCCGGCAACATCTGCCGCTGTGGAACCTATCAACGCATTCGCGCCGCAATCAAGCTGGCGGCGTCCGGAAAGGCGGCCAAAGCATGATTACCGTAAAGAACGTTTCCCGTCGCGGATTCCTCGAAGGAATGTTCTCCGCCGGAGCCTTCGTGCTCGCCACGCGCTATCTGCCCGAAGACGCGCAGGCCGCGACTCCGCTCGACACCGCGGAAACCGTGGATAGCTCCGCCTGGCACCCCAGCGTCTATCTCGGATTCGAGCCCAACGGCAGCGTGATCATCGTCGCGCACCGCTCCGAAATGGGCACCGGCATCCGCACCGCGCTGCCCATGGTGGTGGCCGAAGAGCTCGGCGCCGACTGGAGCAAAGTCAAAATCCAGCAGGCCATCGGCTACAAGAAATATGGCGATCAGAACACGGACGGCTCCAATTCCATCCGCAGTTTCTATCAGCCCATGCGCGTCGCCGGCGCGACCGCCCGCACCATGCTGATCAACGCCGCTGCTTCCAAGTGGAGCGTCCCGGCATCGGAGTGCCAGGCGAAGGACGGCCAGATCGTGCACGCCGCATCGGGCAAGAAAGCCGGTTTCGGCGAACTGGTCGCGCTGGCGTCGTCGCAGCCCGTGCCCGCGCCGGCCGATCTGAAGTTCAAAGCTCCGGCCGACTACACGATCGTCGGCAAGAATATCGCCGTCACCGATCAGGACGACATCCTCAAAGGCAAAGGGACCTTCGGCCAGGACGCCAAAGTTCCCGGCATGGTCTACGCGTCGATCGAGCGCTGCCCCGTGCTCGGCGGGACGCTCAAGTCGGTGGACGATTCCGAAGCCAAGAGCGTCAAGGGCGTGATCGGCACCGAAAAGATCGCTGCGTTCAAGCCGCCGGCTTACATGTTCCAGGCGCTGGGCGGAGTCGCCGTGATCGCCGACAATACCTGGGCCGCCATGCAGGGCCGCAAAAAGCTGAAGGTCGATTGGGACCTGGGCGCCCACGCCTCCTACGACACCACCGCATATAAGAAGGAGTTGCAGAACACCGTTCGCCAGCCGGGCACGCCGGAGCGCAACGTCGGCGATGTCGACAAAGCGTTCGCCGGCGCGACCAAGACGCACGAAGCCGAATACTGGGTTCCGCACTTGGCCCACGCCCCGATGGAGCCGCCCGCCGCGGTCGCCGAATTTAAAGACGGCAAAGTGACCGCGTGGACCTCGACGCAGAACCCGCAGGCGGTACAGCAGGCCGTTTCGGCCGCGCTCGGCATCAAGCAGGAGGACGTCGTCTGCAACGTCACTCTGCTCGGCGGCGGCTTCGGCCGCAAGTCGAAACCCGATTACGTGGTCGAAGCCGCGATGCTGTCGAAGCAGGTCGGCAAGCCGGTGAAGGTCGTCTGGAGCCGCGAAGACGACGTTCATTTCGACTACTTCCATTTCCCCGCCGCGATGTACATCAAAGCGGCGCTCGATGAAAAGGGCAAGCCGACGGCGTGGCTCGGCCGCAGTTGTTATCCTCCGATGCTGCAGCCCGGGTTGCGCAACGGCGGGCTCGGCTCCATGGGCTGGGTCGACGTGCCGTTCGACATTCCGAATTTCCGCGCCGAAAACGGCAAGGCCGAAGGACACGTCCGCATCGGCTGGCTGCGCTCGGTGGCGAATATTCCGCACGCGTTCGCGGTGCACTCGTTCATCGACGAGCTGGCCGCGATGGCGAATGAGGATCGCGTCCAGTACCTGCTCGGCGCGCTCGGCCAGGATCGCATTATCGAACTCGGCGGCCGCGGCGGTCGCGGGGGACCAAGTCTCTACCCGCTCGACACGGCCCGCACGCGCCGCGTTCTCGAAGCGGTGGCGGAGCAGTCGAACTGGGGCAAGAAGAAGTCGGGCGGCGGCAAAGGCTACGGAGTCGCCGTGCACCGCAGCTTCTTCAGCTACATCGCGACCGTGGTCGAGGTCGAAGTCGACAACGGCAAGCTGCGCATCCCGCGCGTCGATACGGTGGTCGACGCGGGCCTGGTCGTGCATCCCGACCGCGTGAAGGCGCAGTTCGAAGGCGCGGCGGTGTTCGGCGCGGGACTCGCGATGTCGGGCGAGATCACGGCGGCGAACGGGCGCATCGTGCAATCGAACTTCAACAACTACACGGTGGCTCGCATGGACGAGGCTCCGATGGAGACGCACGTTTCGATCATCGGCACGGACAAACCTCCGGCCGGCGTCGGCGAACCGGGCGTTCCTCCCATGGCTCCGGCGATCTGCAACGCGATCTTCGCCGCCACCGGAAAACGCATCCGGGAGCTGCCGATCCGTAAACAGCTCGCGTAAGAAAACAGGCCGCGAATGAACGCTGATCCACGCAAATCATTCGCGGCCTTTTTGCGTCCGGAGGCCGCGGGCGATCACCATGCGATTCGCAGCCTGAACGAGGCTGCTTTCGGCCGCCCCGATGAAGCCAATCTCGTCGATCAACTGCGCTGCGACGGAGATTCGCTCTTATCTCTTGTCGCCGAAGTCGACAGAAAAATCGCCGGCCACATTCTGTTCAGCCGTATGTGGGTCGAAAACGTCGCCGCCGTCGCATTGGCTCCGATGTCCGTCATCCCCGAATTTCAGAACCGAGGCATCGGCAGTCAACTCATCCGCCGCGGACTCGACGAACTCCGCGAGCGCGGCGAACGCATCGTGATCGTCCTCGGTCACCAGCATTACTATCCTCGCTTCGGCTTCTCGACACATCTTGCTCGCAATCTGCAGAGTCCGTTCCCGCCGGAGGCTTACATGGCGCTGGAATTATCACCGGGAGCGCTCGACGGAGTGCACGGCAAGGTCCGCTACCCCGCCGCGTTCGGACTCTGAGAGGAACTCAGGGGCGAAATGGGAGGCGCGGATGCCGAAAGAATCCACACAGAGCCGCGAGTGACAACAAGCGGGCAGTCGCTGCCCCCAATATCCGCTCCTTACAGTCGCGGCTCCGTGCGTACAGATCCGCCATGTCGCCGATTTTCTTCTACTTCGCGTTTTGATGCGATCACGATTCGCACAACAGAAGCTATTCTCATCATCGAGGAGATCGAGTGCTTCTCCATGGAAGGACCGATTCCACCGCGCCGGCATCCTAGGCACCGCCGGCAACGTGTGCGAGCCATGGACGCGTGCTGAGCGAAACTCGGCGACACCCCGCCGGTGGGGCCATCGGCAAGGAAGCGCTTCCGAAAGAAAGTGAAAAAGGCCGCGAATGAATGCGAATCATTCGCGGCCGTATGAAAAAGAACTACCAGGTCAAGCGGGCCGTCAACGCAATCCGGCGCGAGGCCGTATCGGTCGACGTGTAATACCCGAACGTCGACGGCGACGACAGCGAATTCAGCCCGCTGCCGAAGCTGAACGTCGTGTTGTTAAACACATTGAACACCTGCGCCTGCAGGAGCAGTTTGGTGCGTTCGCGAATCGGGAAAACACGACCCAGCGTCATGTCGGACTCGATCAGCGGATTCGCCCGAACCACGTTGCGTCCCAGCGTGCCGAAGGCGCCCACCAGCGGCTGCGCCAGGCCCGAGCCCGGAATCTTGCTCGGGTTCGTCCCGCCCGACGTCGGCGAAAATTGCAGGTTCAGCGGACCGATCAGGTCCGGCCGCTGCGCTCCGTTGCCGCCGAGCAGCAACCCATCGGCAAGCCCCGCCACCGAACCCGCGAACAGGTCCACGGGCAGTCCGCTCTGGGCTTGGAAGATTCCCGAAAATTCCCATCCGTTCACCGCGTGCCGCAGCCACGGATTGGAAATTCCCTTGAAGCTCGAAATGAAATCGTGCGTGATCACCAGCCGCTGCGGAATATCGAACTGCGACACCGCGCGGTTGTTGCGATTGTTGAACGGATCCTGCTGCGCCGACGTATCGTTCGCCAGGACGTTCAGCGCGTCCGAATTGTCGTCGATCGACTTCGACCACGTGTACGCCACCGTGAACGCATACCAGTTCGCGAAGCGGCGCTCCAGATACGCCTGCAGCGAGTTGTAGCTCGAATTCGCCGACGAGGTGTATTCGCCCACGTTGTTGAAGCGCGGATCGATGCGGTTGCTGCGCGCGGAAACCGATCCGCTCAGACCCGCGTTGAGCTTCGTGTAAATTCCGGCGGCCTGCTGCGCCTGCTGCTGCGCGAGCGTGGTGGGCGGCGTGAATTGTCCCGGAGCCAGGAAATTCAGCGGCTCCAGCCGCTGCAGATACGTGCCCTTGCTGCCCGAATATCCCGCGCGCACCAGCCAGCCGTGGAACAGTTCGCGCTCGACCGTCAGGCTGTACTGCTGCACCTGCGGGTTCCTCAGGTTCGGATCGATGAAGTTCACGTTGCCGAAATTCAGAATGTTGGTGCCGAACGTGCCGACCAGCGCATTTCCCTGCTGCTGAAACGCCGCCGTTCCGGCCAGAATATTCGACACCGGGTTCGCCCCCGCGCCGACCTGTCCCTGCGGCAGCGTCAGCCCGTAAAAGAACGGCGGCAGGAAGCGTCCGTTGGTGATCGGGTTCAGATAAATGAAGTCGTACGCGATCCCGTAGCCGCCGCGGATTACCGTCTTGCCGCCGAGCGGCGCGTAGGCGAATCCAAAGCGGGGACCGGGATTGTAGTTCGTCTTGAAATACGACCCGCCGGTGTAGAACGCGCCCAGCGGACCGGTGCCCGCGCCGCCCAGCGGAGTGGTGGTCTTGCTGATATCGAGGTTCGACAGAATATTGTTCACCTCGGTAACTCCGTTGGAGATCTCTTCGCGGAATCCGATGTTGAGCGTCAGGTTGCGCGTGATCTTCCAATCGTCCTGGGCGAAGAAAAATTCGTTCCAGATGCGATTGCCGCGCACCGTGTTGCCGAAGCCCTGCGTGTATTGGAACGGATTGTTGTTCAGAAAATCGGCCAGCGTCAGATACGTCAGCGATCCGTTGACGTTGCTGTCGAAGAAGCTGTTGGCCTGCACGCGGTCGACCTCCGCGCCCACTTTCAGCGTGTGCTTGCCGACGATGTGCGTCACGATGTCCTGATACTGAAACGTGTTCTGGATGCGGCCCTGCGGCAGAATGTTCGCCGTTCCGAAGTTCGACGTGCCGTCCTGGAACAGAATTTCCGGCTTGCCGCTGTTATCGACAAACGGCGGAAAGTCGGGAGCGCTGCGTCCATAGGACACCAGCAAATTGTTCACCGTGACCGGGCTGAACGTGTGCGTTTCGGTCAGCGTCGCGTTGATCGGACGATTCACGCTGGCCGCGCCGTTGCCCGCCAGGTTCGAATTGATGAACGCGTTGCCGGTGCTGTTGACGTGCGCCGACTGCTCGCCCACGCGCGCGTAGAA
>JAIQFJ010000567.1 GCA_020073325.1 Terriglobia bacterium
TGAAAATTCATCAGGTAGGGCAACTTCTTCCATCGCTCGATATTTTTAGCTGGATCTTCTTCTAAACGCGTGATTAAGCTGTCGCGACCGGCGGGCGTCAGCTCGACGTTCGCAGGGGCGCGAACGAAGGTCCCTTTGCGGTCCGGCAACACCACGGGGAGCAGATCGTTGAACAGCGACCGCTGGTATCCGCCGTCGGCCAGCGCATCGCGACCGCCCAAAAACAGCAGCCCGCCGCCGCGCCGGTCGACGAAATCGCGAATCAACTGCTGCTGGCCGGCCGTAAAATATGCCGCTTCGCTCGACCCGATGATCAATCCTTCGAACCCGAACAGCTCCTCGACCTTGGTGGGGTAGCCGTCCTTCAATTCGTTCTCGTCTTTGACGCCCTGGCGATAAATCTTGTTTTGAGTGGTGCGGAGAATCGAGACCAGGTTGATGTTCCGGTCGTCCTCGACGGCGCGGCGCAGAAATTTGAATTCCCAGCGCGGCTCGCCTTCCATATAAAGGATGCGCGGCTTGCGCTGATCGACGTTCACCAGCCGCGTGACGTGATTATTCTTGGCATTCTCTTCGCTGGGCATCAGGTCGATCGCCACGTCGAGCGTCTTCACGCCGGCCGCACCGGCGCTGAACAGAACCGGCTCGCTCTGCTCCGTGCCGTCCGCCTTCAACTGGACCTGCTTGCTGGCGAGCATCTTCTGCCCGTCCTTCAGCGTGATCTTCGCCGTCTGGTTTGCATACCCGTTTTGATGAAAACTAACCAGCGCGCTCAGCCGTGAGTCCGGCAGCGCGCGCTGCGGGACCTGCACGTCGGTGATCTCGATGTCGTGCGACATCTTCTCGCGCCCGAAACCGACGGTGTGAATCGGAATCCGCTGCCTGCGAATTTCCGAAATCGTTTCGAGGTCGATGCCGCCCGAATTATCCGCGCCATCGCTCAACAAAACAACCGCGCCGATCGGCAAGCTCGACGCGTCCTGCAAGACCTGCTTCAGGCTTTCGCCGATGTGCGTCGCCTGGCCTGAAGAATTGAGCTGATCGAGTTTGGGGATGCGCTCGAGCTGGTCGCTCAGCTTGTACAGCCGGACCTGGAAACGTTTCTGAAGGTCGTTGAGCAATCCCGAATTCAGGACCTTGAGAGCCGCCCCGCGGCGCGACCCGCTGCCCGCGTCGTCGATCGCCATGCTGGAGGAATCGTCCACCACCACCGCCACGATATTCTGCTGCGGCCGCAGTGTCGCCACGCTCAGCGCGGGATGCCACAGCATCAGCAGCAGCAGCGCCGCAAGCGCGGTCTGAAGCAGCCAGACCATCGCCGACCGGACGCCCTTCACGCGCACCGAATTTTCCGCGCGTTTCCGGATCAGCAGCCCAAGCCCGACCGCCGCGGCAAGGATCGCCGCAATCAGCAGCCATGTCGGCCATCCGCCCAACAGCACAAAAGTCCCTTTGGAGAAAACCGAGGACGGATATTTGAAGAAAAGCTCGAACATCAGTGTGTCAGATCGTATAAGAAATAATCGACTGCGATCCGGTACGCGAGCGAGGCCCATTTCTCCGGATACCGCGGTTCATTGGACCACTCCCAGGCGTCGCCGAGGTCCATATTATGACAGATCGCCACCATGACCCTGCCCTTGTCGTCGTAGATGCCGCGCCACTTCGCCTGGTAGCCATCGTATTCGTAAACCCGCCCTGTATAAAGGTACTGAGCGCCGGGGACCTGAAAACGGTCGTCCAGATCATATACGACGTGAAAGATGGGGTCTTTGTTATCAAGATCTACAACTGGCCTGTCTGGAAAGACTTTTTGCATGCTGGCCATAAAGTTGTCCCACTCGATGGTCCCGTGGAAGTCGTCGCACATGAAGAAGCCGCCGCGCAGCAGGTATTCGCGCATCTGCGCGGCCTGCTCGTCGCTGAGTTTCCAATAACCCGTCTCGACCGCGTACATTACCGGCCAGTTGTAAACGTCATCGCTGCCGTCGAGGTCAACCACCTGTTCCACGGACCGCGTATTGATCCGCGTCAGCCGCCGGATCCCTTGCAACAGCAGGCGATCCGAGCGGGGATAATCGACGGTCCAGCGGCGATACCCGTCGGGATAGCCGTGCGGGGCCATCATCGAGTCGTAGCGCAGGCGCGCGCGGGTCCACTCGGTGGTTTCTTTGTAATCGGAGGGAAGCTCGTACTCGGCGTGGCCTTCTTGAGTCGCGTACTCTTTGAACGGTCTTTGAGCCCGCAAGACGCCCCACGTGGCGAAGCCTGCAAGTGCCAACAGAAAGAACGAGCGGGGACGCATCTCGAGTAAAAGCTCGGCCAATGGCCGATGCCTAATCGAAGAGTAGCACGCCACGCCTGGAGGGAAGCAAAACGATTGACCCGCTTGCCGCGAATCCGCCCTGCGAGCCGCGACCGGAGGGAGCCGTCCAACGCTGAAATTACCGGTGAACCGCTTCGCGGCTCGCTGTTCGCATCGCAGGGTTGGCGAACTGCGGCCAGAGCGGTTGATATGAAACAAGCGGGCGGCATCGCGTATCAAACTCGTGGTGAGTTACCACAGCGACAAAGACGGAAAGTCCAAGACCGCGTCCGGGGTCGACGCGCAACATTATCCCGAACAACACGAAGCGATTCACGCCGAAAATCATGAGCGCGACGCGCTGCCGGCGCCGCAGCAGATCGCGGCGCGCGCGTTCGAGCTGTGGGTGGCGCGCGGGTGCCCCGACGGATCGGCCGAACAGGACTGGCTGCAGGCCGAGACCGACCTCAAACGCGAGGCCGCCGCGCATGGGCCCGTAAAAGGCGTTTCGAAAGATACCGGCTCCGTGCAGCGCTGACCTCCAAAGCACCGCGCGGCTCTCCAGCAGGTACGATAACCAGACGACATGATATTTTCCAATCTCGCGCTTTCAAGACGGTTGGAGCGTGCCGAGGGGTATGCGTGCGCTCAGTTCGCACAAGCGCGACGCCGCCTCTTTCCCGAGAGCGGCGCCGAATGGATGGAGTACGCCGGGGCATACGCGGTCTTCGATCGAACTGACTCTCCTGTCACGCAGAGTTTCGGGCTCGGCATCTTCGAGGAGCTGAGCGCCGCGACACTGGACGTCATC
>JAIQFJ010000132.1 GCA_020073325.1 Terriglobia bacterium
AGTACCGCACTCACTTCACGGCCTTGTCCGTCGCGGCGGTCATATTTTGGGTCGTGAGGGATTTTCACCTCCCTGTCTGGATCTCCAACTTTAACTTTCTTCATTACGCGCTGATGGGTGCTCTGCATTCAACCAGCATCGTCGTTTCGCTGCAAGGTCGGAGAACGGCCCTTCGCTCTCTAGGTTTCTTCACGCTCGCTACGGCCCTGAGCGTATTTACACCGTTTATGGGGTTGATCGGGTCCGTGGTGTGGGTTCCTTTGGCTGACATTCTGCGCGAGAACGACTTAAGCGCCGACGCGATTCTTGTCACCGGCTCAGTAATCGGAGCCTCGGGATATTGGCTACTGGTGCAACTGTTTTGGTTTAGAACACGTCGGCGGACAAGTTGGTTTTGGGCGGTCGCCCTTTGTGCGACCTCGACGTTGCTGGTGGCGGTTACGCTCCATATGTTCGATGGATATGATCGCGGTGTTGCGAAAATCGACCCCGGCACCCTTTCTCCGATGCTTACATTCGGGTGGTGGTTAGCATTCTCGACATCACTGTATTGGAGCGAGACGACTACGCATACCTCAGGCGCAACCGGTTCTCAGCTCGGACCGGTGCGTAAAGCGTCGATAGGTTTTGGTGTCGGCGTGCCGCTAATGTTGGTGATTGGGTACTTTGCGGCGGTGTCATGGGCACCGATGGACGCTGTGACGATGGCGCTTCCTCAGAGTGCACGGAACAGCATCAGTCGCAAACTTGTGGCGGGAGTAGATTTTAGAGCGAAGAGTTTCCCGAAAGCAAGGCGCGCCGTGAAACTGAATCCTGCGAACGAGGACGCATGGACGATGTTTTGCGCCACCGGTGTGAGGGACGGCACAGATTTAGAGGTAGCCGTGAAGGCTTGCTCGCGCGCAGCGTCGATGACGGATAACTTGTTTCACGCTCAGGTCATCGCTCAAGCTTATGAGGAAGCGCATCGACCGTGCGATGGCTTACCCGTGCTCAAGAAGACTATGGGGCAAGAGGAAGTGAATAATATAAGCCCGGTTTTCAGTGTGGGCCGCTTGGAAGCAACGTGCGGTGACATGGACAATGCAGAGATCCATCTCCGTGGCGTGGTAAGACTCCGCGAGGAAGATCTTCGCTCCAATAACTGGAAAGACAGGCCGCCGGAGGCAGACGGCAAGCCAGATACTTACGAGAAAGCCTTCAGGCTCTCTCTTTCGGAGGCGAGGCAGAATCTTTCTTCTCTGCTGACCTTGCGTCATAAAGACGCGGAGGCGTTTGACGTATGCCGGTCCGCTCTGGGAACTGAACTGAAGCGATGTACCTGCCGCTTCAAGCCGCGGGAAGGCGTTACTTGCGATTTTTCCGCAACGGAATGATCAACACCTCCGAAGTCGCCAATTCGAGAATGTTCCGAGACGCGAGAGAAGTCCGTGAGTGGCGGAAATTACACATTTACTTACACAGTTTCACAGGTGCGAGCTTATAACTTGCGTAGATGCATATACTTGCGCGCATCCAGAAAGGACTTAAAAGTCCGATCGGGTCAGCCGTCGGTTCGTGCTACCTTTGAAATCGTGCGGGCGTGGCGGAATCGGCAGACGCATCGGACTTAAGCGCAACCTTGAGTGCTCGCCGGGAAACCGGCGACGTAGAACTGCTCAAAGTCGGGGAACCCTGTAGAATGGCGATCCCGAGCCAAGCCCCGCTGGAAGCTATTTCTGGCGGGGAAGGTGTAGAGACTAGACGGGCAGCGCCTGAAATGGCGAAGGGATAGTCCAGACCACGAACGCCGGATGGCGGCGGCGAAAGCCGAAGTGGTACGAAAATCCGTTGGGCCGCAAGGCCCGTGAGGGTTCAAGTCCCTCCGCCCGCACCAACTTTCACTTTGCCCTCGCTTCGAAGCCGAAAAGACTGCGGGTCACGATCATCCCGCTTCGACGCAGGGATGGCACCATCCCGCGAGGCGCATCAATTTCAACGGGGAGGCAGGCTGCATGCGTTCTTGACGACCGTCCGGTATGAAGATTCCCCTGAACTCTGTACGCCCAACGTCGGGCCAAACCCGGCCTTCGGTCACGCTTCGCGCTTCGCACTCCTTCATCCCGTCAGCGAATTTGCCACTGCCTGGACTCGACCACCCGGATGCTTCCCTTCGAAGCCTTGGGTCCGCACATCGGTGACTCGACCGGGCCGGCAGTTTCGAGCGTCTTGCCCACCATAGCTGAGAGATTCAGGCCGACTCTCTCCTGGAACAGATCGGCATAGGGGGAGCAGGCGACGAAGGTCGCATCGGGCGATTCCCTGAAGTAGATCGTCACCCACCGCGGAGATCCCTTGGTGTCGACCTCCACCCGCGATACCGTGCCCGTGATGACGATGTTCTGTCCCATCCACTGTGGGTCGTAGGCACTGGGAGACTGGCGCGTTCCGGCCCATCTCTGCTGGTTGTCCGCTTCGTCGCGCCTGATCATCTGTGCCTCGACCTTTACGTTGGGATTGCCGGCAGCGTCCGCGGCGAGGATCTGTTTCTGCTTTTCCTGACGGGCGGCCGCCTGCTCGCGCAACTGGCGCTCTTTGGCTGCGGCCGCATCGGCTGCGGCCTTCGCCTGTTTCTCGCGCTCGTCCGCCATGGCCTTGGCGATGGCTTTCAGCACTTGGGAGGCTGCCTCTCGGTCGCTAGCCTCCTCCAAGGCAGCGTCCACGCCGCTCTTCGTTCCGGCCGTGGCGTGCAGTTCGCGACCCGTCGCGCCGGGGTAAATGTTCACGTAGTAGTGGTTATTTTCGCATGCGACCCAGACCGGAAGACCGCGGCAATTGTGCGGTGCGGGGTGAAAGAACAGCGCCGAAGTAAGAGGAAGGAATGGTCCCTGTCCGTATTCCGGGCCCAGGCCGCTCATTGTCAGGGTGGAGCAATCCTTCGTAAAATCATTGTTCATAGAATAACGGGTAACGCCTATCCGGGCGCAAATACCCTTCGCGGCGCCGATGAGAACTTTTTCCTCCGGACCAAGAATGGTAATAAGGTTCCGCGGAACCGAACCGATATCAGGCACCTGGGCAGCGGTACCCGATTCCATGCCTCCCTTGGCATTACTCAGACCAAAGGCGATATAGGACGGGTCTTCGTCCTGATTCGTGACAATCGCGCATTCCCCGGGAGCTTTCGTCACGCCCGTGATGGACCACCAGGTGTTTACCAGGCCGCTCCTTTGGTTTGCCGCTACGACTTCGACCGGCACAGTGCCTTTGTTGCAGATGGACAGATCCGATCCAACCCAAACATCGCCTTGAGCATGCAAAGGCACGGCGGGACCCAGGAAGATCAAGACGAGTGCGGCTTGCAGCGCGAAGTTTCGTGCCTTCAATGTGTCCTCCTCTGCTCCCGGCGGGGCTGTTGCTTATTATAAGGTTTGGCGATCAGGGCGTGACCGGTTAATCGCCGCGGGCCTACTCCCCGGCTTTGGCCGGAGTCGCCGAGCCTAAGGTCCCGGCCATCGGGCTACAGTCCCTCACGCAGGAATGAAGGCATCATTTTTCCAGCCGTTGATGGATTTAGTCGTCCTCGAATGTACCGATATCGTCGTTGACCTGGTTCCGAACGGGGAGGCAACCCATATTATGCTTAGCCATTCCTTTGGTTCTGGACGATGCCGTAGAGGTCACAATGATCAAAAGGCGCGCTCTTACCGCCGCAGCGTGATCAACGGTCAGTATAAGCATAGCCCGGCCGCAGCGTGCCAAGCAGGGCGCGACCGCGTGTCCGCCGAAGGCGAAACTTACACAGTTACTTACACAGTTTCACATTCCAGAACTTTAAGTGCAAATCTGTCAATGGTTTAGACGCAGACCGAAAATACTTAAAATCCTTTTTCCGGCAACGGGAGTGCGGGTTCAAGTCCCGCCCCGGGCACCACCGGATCAGAATCCGCGACGGTTTCAGGATCCCAGCCGGCGTCCGACTCGATGGGATGCGGCGACCGGTTTCCGCACCGCAGATCCTTGACTGGACAGTAGTTGTCGCACCCCCAACAGATCCGCTCGGGATGCTTCGGACGAATTTCGCCCTGCTTCATAATGGACGTCCCAGTTTTACCATCGACTGATCTGCCCTCTGATTCCAGTCTACGCCCATCCGGATTTGTCCGAATACCGTTTCCCGGCTCGAAACGTCTGCTCTTCTATGATGCGCGTCTGTTTCATGTTGGCCGCTCTGTGCGGAGTCGCTTTGGCGGGCAGCGATTCGGGAATCGCGGGCGAGTGGGAAGGCGAGTACATTTGCACCGGAGTTCGTGCGGCTTGCGTCGATGAGCACGTTATCTGGACGTTCAAAGATCCGGACCGCGACGGCCACGTTTCCGCGAGTACTGATAAAGTGGTCGGCGGTGTGCGGCAGAACATGGGATCCGGGGAATTTCAGTTCGACGCGAAGACTGAAACGATGACCTGGAAAATTCCGCTCGGTATCTGGAAATTCACGCGGAAGAAGGATGCAATGGACGGGATCCTTACGTTAAACGACGGCCAGGTGGCCCGCAATGTCTCGCTGAAGCGGGTGGTGCGATGAAGACGGCGCTGCTGCTGGCGCTCGCCTCAATCGGACTCGCTGCCGATCTGCCGGAATGGCCGCAGTTCGGAGGACCGAATCGCAACTTCATGGTGGACGCGACGGGACTCGCGCCATCGTGGCCGGCGGACGGTCCGAAAAAATTGTGGTCGCGGCCGCTGGGCGAGGGATACTCGGCGATCGCCGTCGACAACGGGACGCTCTATACGATGTACCGAACGGGCGAAAACGAAGTCGCGATCGCGCTCGATGCCGCCAACGGGAAGATGCGTTGGGAGTATTCCTATCCCGCGCCGTTCCTCAAGGGGCTCGCCATGGAGAACGGCGCGGGACCGCACGCGACTCCGCTGATCATCGGCGACCGCGTCTACACCGTCGGTATTCTGGCCGTGCTGCACGCATTCGACAAGCACAGCGGGAAACTTCTGTGGACGAAAGATCTGTACAAAGATTTTCCCGGCGCGACGGTGATGGGGCGCGGCTATTCGTGCAGTCCGCTGACGTACAAGAATACGATCATCCTGACGCTGGGCGGGCATGGACACGCGGTGATCGCGCTGAATCCCGAAAACGGCGCGCTGGTCTGGGCGGCGAATGATTACGCCAATGCGCCGAGCTCTCCGGTGCTGATCAAGGTCGACGGGCAGGATCAGCTCGTGACGTTTCTCGACGACGGCGACGGGAGCCAGAAGGAAGGCACCATCGCGGGGCTCGATCCGAACAACGGAAAATTGTTGTGGACGCATCCGCACAAAACGTCGTGGGACCTGAACATCGCCCTGCCGGTGTGGGGCGACGACGGGATTCTGCTGGTCAGCTCCGCTTACGGCACCGGCAGCCGCGCGCTTCAGGTGACGAAGACGGGCGTGAAGGAACTGTGGGCAAGCAATCGCATGCGCGTCCATCACAGCACCATGGTTCGGATCGGCGACTACGTTTATGGATCGAGCGGCGATTTCGGACCGGCGCCGATGATGGCGGTCAACGTCAAAACCGGCGACGTCAAATGGCAGGAGCGCGTTTTTCCCAAGGCGAATTTCATTTACGCAGGCGGAAGATTTATCGTGGTCGATGAAGACGGCGGCATTTCCCTGGCGTCGTTTTCTCCCGAAGGCGCGAAGGTGATCTCCAGGGCTTCACTGCTGGAGCATAACGCGTGGACCGCGCCGTCGCTGGCGGGAACGAAGCTCTACGTGCGCGACCGGAAGTCGATTGTCGCGCTGGAACTCGGGAACTGAAAGGCCGGCCGGGCCGCTTACGACCGGAACAGCACCGATTCTTTCTCAAACTGCCGTGTCGCGATCACGAACGCGATGGCGGCATACACCAGATTCGCTCCCAGCGCCACCGCAAAATTCACCGTCGACAAATCGCCCAGCATGATTCCGCGGATCACCAGGCTCGCATTGAAAATCGGAATCAGGAAGAGCGCGGGCGTCGACTGCAATCCCGGCAGCCCGCCGAGCAGCGCCGGGAAAATCACCAGCAGCGCCAGCGGCGTCAGGTAACTCTGGCCTTCTTTGAAGCTGCGCGCGAACAGCGCGATGGCGAACATCAGAGACGCTGCGAAAATCGCCACCGGGATCAGCGTCGCCACCAGCATGGCGAGCGTGTTGGCATCCAGTGGAATCGTCTTCATCACGTTGCGCATCTCTTCCGACTTCGTCGCGAGGCGATTGCTGTGCAGCGAATAAACCATGCTGGCCAGCGTCAACATCGCGGTCATGATGATCGCCGTAATCGCGGCCAGCGTCTTGCCCATGACGATCTCACGCCGCTGCGCCGGCGACGCCAGAAACGCCTCGAGCGTTTTTCGTTCTTTTTCTCCCGCCGTCATGTCGATCACCGGATACATTCCGCCCGTGAACATCAACAACAGGAGAATGTAGCCGAGCATCGTGCCCCACACCGATCCCGCCATCTTGCGCTCGCCCGCGATGTTGGTGCGCTTCACCGTGAATGGCGTCAGCACGGATTCGGGAATTCCGGAATGGCGCAGGCTTTCGCGGATGCGCTGATCTTTCAATTCCGACAACGCCGTGCGGATCCGATCACCCGCCGCGGTGGACGACGGATTGGAGCTGTCGACAAAAACCTCGATCGTCTCTCCGCGCTCCTCCAGCGCTGCCGCGACTTCTTTTTTCTCCACCGCGGCGCGCAGATCGCCTTTTTCCTTCACCGGCACGCCGAGTTTTTCGAGCGCCTCGCGGACCGACGGCGTGGTCACGCGCGCCGCGATCCCCATGGTCTTCGCTTCTGTTTCGGCGTTCGCCTCCATACGCGTGGCGAACCGCATCATCACCGAGATCACCAGCGGAAACACGACCAGCGGCACCACCAGCATGCTGATCATCGTGCGGCGGTCGCGAAACATGTCGAGCATTTCTTTCCGGTAAATCGCGCGGATCAGAGGAAATCGCATGGTTCGTCCTTGTCTCGTTATTCCTTGTCAGGCGAAACATCCGCCGGCAGTCCGAGCAGATCCAGAAAAATTTCGCGCAGGCGGTGCTTGCCGGTCGCCGCGCGAAGCTCATCCATGGTGCCTGTCATCTTCAGGTGCCCGTCGCTGATCACGGCGATGCGGTCGCACAGATATTCCGCCTCTTCCATGACGTGTGTCGAATAGATGATGCACTTGCCTGCCTTTTTCGCTTGCACAATGGCCGACTCGATGGTGCGCGACGTGGGAACGTCCAGTCCCGACGTCGGCTCGTCCAGGATCAGGATGGGCGGATCGTGCAGCATGGTCCGTGCGATCGCGGTTTTCTGTTTCATTCCGGTCGAGAGCTTATCGGTGCGCACATCCGCGAAGTTTTGCATGTCGAACATCGCGATCAACTGATCGACGCGCTTCAGCCGGTGCTCTGTGTCCATGCTGTTGAGCTGTCCGAAAAAATCGAGAATTTCGCGCGGCGTCAATCGGCCGTAAAGACCCATATCGCCCGACAGAAATCCGATCTGCTCCCGGACTTTTGCAGGCTCGCGATTGATGTCGAAGCCGTTGAGCGTCGCGGTGCCGCCCGTCGGCTTGAGCAGTGTCGCGATCAACCGGAGCGTCGTGGTCTTGCCGGCGCCATTCGGTCCCAACAGCCCGAACACCTCGCCCGCGCGCACATCGAAACTGACGCGATCCACGGCGAGCCGCGTGCCTCGCTTCGGATCCGTGAACGTCTTCGACAGCTCCTGAACGTGGATCATTGAGACAAGTTTATCGGAGGCTTGGCCGTCGCGGCGGGATTGTCATCGGGTGACGCGCTCCATCCCTGTCGCGCCTGACAACCAGACCCAGGCGCGACAGTCATAGAGCGGTCCTTCACTACAGAATATTCACCGCCCGGGCCGCCAGAATCGCGATCGTGCCCAGTGAGATCGCCGACTGCACCATCATCAGCCCCTTCGCCCAGCGCGACAACACCGGAACATCGGTCGGCGAAAACGCGGTGCTGGTGTTGAACGCCAGAAATAAATAGTCGACAAACCCGGGGCTCCACTGGTCCTCGCCCATCTCCTTGCGCAGTTCCTTATCGAGCACCATTTGCGGAAACAGAAACGCGCCGTCGGTGTGCGATCTCCGTAACGACCGCTGATACGGACCGCCCGCGTCCAATCTCCAATACCAGCACGCGAACACCAGCAGGTTGCAGAACCACAGCGCGGCCGCCGAGCGCATCAGCTCGATGGGAGGATCCTTGTGCCCCGGCAGGCGCGATACCAGCAGCGCGAGCGACGCTGCCAGCGAAATCGTCACCACAGTATTCGCCGCATATCCCAAGATCCGATTCGCGCGCCAGTTTCCCAGGCGAGCCGCGATCATCGCCGGGGCGAGCAGCGCAGCCACCAGCGCGATCACCAGCCAGGCCGGTCCGACGGTCAGCGCCGGCGGAAGAATCCAGTGCAGCCCGCCCACCGAAAGCAGGGCGACCAGCACCGGCCATCGCGGCTCGTGCCGGACAAATGCCGTGTGCGCCATCCTCATATGATCCTAAACGCGGGTAGAATTGTCCCCATGGCTCCTGCAGACCAGTGGTATTACCTGGAAGGCTCGGAAACCCGCGGACCGGTGTCCGCGGCGGAAGTCGCGCGGCTGATCAAAGCTGGAACGATCCCCGCGTCGACGCAAGTCGCGCAAGCCGGGTGGCCGCAGTGGAGCCCCGCCTCCGTTGCCCTGGCGCATCAGCTCAGCGCGTCCGCCGCGGCGACCACCCCCGCCGATCAGCCGGTCTACGCGATTAAGATTCAGGCCGTCGCGGGGCCCGACGCGGGAAAAGCCTACGTGATCGGCACGAGCGAAGTGGCGCTCGGCCGCGTCTCCGGCGTCGGGCAGAGCGATCCGCAGGTGCTCGATAATCACATCGCACTTTCCTGGCAGAACAACATTCTGCGTTTCCGCACGCTGGGCGGAGGAAAAATTCGCGTCGCCGGCGCCGACGTCACGCAGGGGACGCTTTCGAACGGCCAGCAGTTCCAACTCGGCGCGTCGACCTGGGTCGTCGGCAGCGCGCCGGTCGAACTCGGCAATTTGTTTCAGAACCTCGGCGCCCGGCTCAACAAACTCACGGCGACCGATAAGCTCGAGGGCTTCAGCCTCACCACGATGTTTTCCGAAGTCTTCAAGGGCCGCAAGAAGGGCGAGATTGAAGACTATTTCGTGGTTGGCACCAGCAAGACCACGCCGGCGCTCGACGAGGTGCAGACCGGATGGCCCCGGCCGTGGTTCTTCATGCGCGTGCTGGGGTTCATGCTCGCGGTGTATTTTCTTTTTTCGAAAACCATCGAGAATTTCACCAACCCGCACGACCTGCCGGGCTTGATGATGATGGGCGCGCTCGCCGTCCCGCTGGCCACCGTCGTGCTTTTCTGGGAGCTCAACACGCCGCGCAACGTGAGCTTTATGCAGATCCTCATGATGATCTGCTTCGGCGGCGTCACCTCGCTCGCGCTGCTCGAAGTGGTGGCGAGGCTTTCGGGACTCGGCTGGCTCGGCGCACTGAGCCCGGGGATTACGGAGGAAGTGGCCAAACTGCTGACCGTGATCATCGTGGTCCGCAGCGCGAAATTTAAGTACATCCTCAACGGCATCGTCTTCGGAGCCGCTGTCGGCGCGGGATTCGCCGCCTTCGAAACCGCCGGATATTCCTTCTACGACGGCTTCCTGACGCGCTTCATGCTCACCGTCGTGAACAACACGGAGTATCTCAATAAGGTGATCAACGCGTTTCATCACGACCAGAACCTGGAGGTCCTGAAGGCGGCGGCGTACACGCTGAGCAAACCGAGTTACGACTGGACCTTCAAGCTGCTCGAAATGCGCTCCTATCTCGCGCCCTTCGGCCACATCGCCTGGACCGCGATCGCCGCCGGAGCCTTCTGGCGCGTCAAAGGCGCGGATTCCTTCAAGTTAAAAATGCTGTTCGACGGCACCTTTATCCGGACGTTCCTGATTCCCGTCGCTCTGCACACGCTGTGGGACACGAACCTGGTGCAGGGACAAAACTGGCTGCTGCGCGACGTGCTGCTGGTGGGCCTGGGCGTCATCGCATGGTACGTGGCGTTTCTTCTGGTCCAGCAGGGATTGCGGCAAATCAAGGAAGCACAGTTGACCATCACCCAATCCGAATACACGCACACGCGCGAAATCCTTACGACGACAGGTCGCTTCCGCGCGCAGAGCACGGTTCGATGAAGATTGAGCCGGTGACGCTCGAGGGCCGGCACGTCCGCCTCGAGCCGCTGTCTCACGATCATCACACCGATCTATGCGAAGTCGGGCTCGACCCGGAACTCTGGAAATGGATCCCCAGCCGCGTCACGACGCCCCAGGAAATGACCGGTTTTATCCAAACCGCGCTCGACTGGCAGAAAGCCGGAACCGCGCTTCCCTTCGCGACCATCGTCGATGGACGCGCCGCCGGCAGTACGCGATTCATGAACATCGATGTACCGAATCGCCACGTCGAAATCGGCGCGACGTGGATCGCGCGTCCCTGGCAGCGGTCGATCGTCAACACGGAAGCGAAATATCTCATGCTGCGGCACGCCTTCGAAACCTGGAACTGCATGCGCGTCGAGCTGAAGACGGACTCGATGAATCGCCGCTCCCGCAATGCGATCCGCCGCATCGGCGCGCGCCAGGAAGGCATCTTCCGCAACCACATGAACACATGGTCCGGCCGCATTCGCGACACCGTCTGGTTCAGCATCCTCGATTCCGAATGGCCGCAAGTGAAAGCCAATCTCGAGGCAAAACTCGCGGGCCTTCCATCGGACGGACCGCGCCGCGTCGATGTCTTGAGCGAATCGCAAATCGAGGATCTTCATCGCCTCTATCAAAACGAGTGGTGGACCAAAGGCCGCACGCTTGAAGACGTCCGCAAAATGCTCGACGCGACGCGTATCCTGGCCGCGTTCGCCGATCCGAAAACAGACCGCCTGATCGCCTTCGCGCGCGTCCTCACGGACTCTACCTACAAAGCGTTGATCTTCGACGTGATCGTCGACGCCACGGATCGACACACCGGTTTGGGCCGCGTCTTGATGGACGCGATCGTGTCCCATCCGGAACTCCGCGGCGTCCAGCATTTCGAGCTGTACTGCCGCCCGGAGCTGATCCCGTTCTACCAGCGCTGGGGATTCCAGGAAATCGACTCCACCCTGCGCTTCATGCGTCGCAGATGATGTGAACCTTCGCCGGACCGGTTGCGTATACTGTTGCCGGGGGGCAACATGCAGCAGCATGTGAAGATCGTCGCGATTCTGCACATTATCTTCGGTGGGCTCGGAGTACTGGCCGGGATCATCGCCATGCTGTTCTTCGGCGGCCTGGCCAGCTTCGCCGGAATGGTCGGCCAGGATGCGGACGGTTTCGTCGCCGGCGGAATCCTCGGGCTGATCGGCGCGGTCATTATGGTCGTGGTCCTGGTGATCTCGCTTCCGGGGCTGATCGCTGGAATCGGACTGCTCAGTTATCAGAACTGGGCGCGCATCCTGACGATCATCATTTCCGCGATCGAGCTGCCCGGATTCCCGTTCCACACCGCGCTCGGAGTCTACGGACTCTGGGTGCTGCTTTCGAACGAAGGCGCGGCGCTGTTCAACTCGCGCGCGGTGCGTGTCTAGTCTCTGGTCTGGACCGCGATCGTCTCGACCACTTCCAGCAGCTTCACCGCGTCGAACGGCTTGTTGATGTATCCGTCCATGCCCGCGTCCAGGCACCGTTCGCGATCGCCCTTCATCGTGTGAGCCGTCAGCGCGACGATCGGCGTGTAGCCGCCCCGTTCTCTTTCGCGCTCGCGGATGGCCGCCGTGGTTTCGATTCCGTCCATGTCCGGCATCTGCACGTCCATCAGGATCAGGTCGAAGCGTTCGCGATCGAACCACTCCAGCGCCTCGCGGCCCGTGGACGCCAGCGCCACGCGATGGCCGCGCTTTTCGAGGACCCGCATCGCCACGCGCTGATTCACGATATTGTCTTCCGCCAGCAAAACATAGAATTGCGGCGGAGCGACCGTCGAGGTCCCCACCGCGGCCAGCATGCTTTGCAAACTCATCGAATCCGTCGGGCGATTCTGCGGCGAATCCGCGGCGAGTTCGAACTGCGCGCGGAAATGGAACGTGCTGCCGTGCCCCGCGAAGCTTTCGACGGAAATCGAGCCCCCCATCATCTGCGCCAGCCGGACGCAAATCGCCAGGCCGAGCCCGGTGCCGCCGTACTTGCGCGTGGTCGATCCGTCGGCCTGCCGGAACGCCTCGAAAATCAACTTCTGCTTTTCGGTGGGAATCCCGATCCCCGTGTCGCTCACCGAGAAATGAACCGCCGCGCCGCTGCCCGCGGGTTCGAAGCGCACATTCACCGCGACGCCGCCGCGTTCGGTGAACTTCACCGCGTTGCCGATCAGATTGATCAGCACCTGGCGCAGACGATCCGGATCGCCGATCAGCCGGTCCGGCACGCTTTCTTCGATCCGCACGTCCAGGCTCAGCTTGCGCGCCGCCGCGTCCACCGAAAAAATGCGCGCGGTCTGCTGTACGCACTGGCGCAGCGAAAACGGAATGGGACTCAGCTCCATGCGCCCGGCTTCGATCTTTGAAAAATCCAGAACGTCGTTGATGATCGTCAGCAGCGACCGTGCAGAAAGGCGCGCGGTTTCGAGATGCTCGCGCTGTTCTCCGGTGAGCGGTGTCGAGAGCACCAGGTCCGTCATACCGATGATCCCGTTCATCGGCGTGCGGATTTCATGGCTCACGTTGGCCAGAAATTCGCTCTTCGACCGGCTGGCCTGCTGGGTTTCCGTGAGCAGGCGCTCGATTTCGTGCTTCTGCTGCTCCGTGCGCGCCTTTTCTTCGAGCACGCGCTGCTTTTCCTGCGACAACTCGCGCGTGCGCTCCGTCACCGCGGTCTCCAGCCGGTAGCGCTCCGCTTCCAGCCGATGGGTGCGGCGCTGCCACATCAGGCGTCCGATCAGCAGCAGCATCGCGACGCCGGAGAGCTGGAACCACCACGACATCCACCACGGCGCCAGCACCTGGAACGTCATGCGAGCCGGCTCCGTGCTCCAGATCCCCTGCGGATTGCGCGCCATGACTTCCAGCGTGTAGTTTCCCGCCGGAAGATTCGGATAATTCAGCTCGCGCTCGGCGGTCTCGAGCCATCCGCTCTTCACTCCCAGCAGGCGATAGCGGAACAATACGCTGGACTCCTGCATGAACGTCAGCGCCGCGAAGCGCACCTGCATCGAGCTGCGGCGGTACGGAATTTTTTCCACCGACGCCGGATCCACGCTCTGGTCGCCGAACTTCACCGAAGTGAACACCACCGGAGGCGGCACGCTCGAGGGCGGCGCCGCCAGCGGACGGAATCGCGACAGGCCGCGGCTGGTGCCGATCCAGATATTTCCGTCGCGGTCGGCCAGAAACCCGTTGCTGTTGCAATCGTCCCAGATCAATCCGTCGGCGCGTCCGTAATGCCGCCAGCGGACGCGGTCGAACACATCGACGCCATGGTCCGATCCCGACCATAGCCACCCGCGCGAATCGAAGGCCAGAAAAATCGATTTATCGGAGCGCAGTGAAGTTCCCGCCGTGAAGTGCTCCAGCTTCAGCTCGCCGTTCGGAAACGTCAGGTGCGTGAGACCGAACGCGTCGTAGTATCCGATCCACACGCTGCCGTCCGGATCCTCCGCAATGTGCGCGACCACGTCGGACTTCAGCCCGTTGCGAACATCGAAGCGAGTCCACCGGCCGCCGCTCCATCGCGCCAGCCCGCGCGACCCAGCGGCCCACAGGTTGCCTTTGCTGTCGGCCATCGTCATGTGAAACACTTCGCCGGGCCGCGCATCGGGCGGGATCACTTCTTCGAATGTCCCCGACGCTCCGCCGCGAAACAAGCCGTTGCGCGTCGAGGCCCACACGCGCCCGTCGCCGTCGACCATCACGTGACGCACGTTGTTGGTGGTGATTCCCTGCGCCGCTCCGAAGGATCGCGCCACCCCTGTCCGCGGATTCAACTGCAGCAATCCTCCCGGCGATGCGCCGATCCACAACGTTCCGTCGGGCGCCGGAGCCAGCGTGCGGATCATCTCGACTCCGGGAATCGCCTGCTGTTTCCACTCCAGCCGTCCGCCGCGTTCCACTGCGTAATTCAGCCCGAACTGCGAGCCGACCCACAGTCTCCCCGACACATCGCGCGCCACCGACCAGATCGATTCGCGGCTCAATCCTTCGCGATCCGACCAGCTTTGCCATTCGTTGTACCCCAGCCATCGCCCCAGGCCCGAGCCGAGCAGCCCGATCCAGATCGATCCTTCACGATCCTGCATGACGGCGGAAATATCGTTGCTCGTTAAGCCTTCTTTCGCGTCGATCAGCTCGAATCCGTTGTCGGTTTGCCGCGCCAGCCCGCGATAGGTCGGCACGAGGAGCCGTCCCGCCGGATCGAACGCCAGCGTCGGATAGGTGTTCGTCGCTTCGGCGATTCCGCGCTGTGCGACGAACTGATGGGTGCCCGCGGCTCGCAGGTATAGCGATTTTTCGCTGCGGACCCACAGATTCCCGTCCAGGTCGCCGAGGATCGCATCCCACCGCTCCGCCGGAAGTCCGTCGGAAATTTCCTGCACATCGCCGTTGTGATAGCGGCACAGCGCGTTCCCGCAGCCGAACCAGACCACGCCCCAGCTATCGACGAAAACACTCGCCGCTTCCACACTCGGACCCGTCAACTTGAAATCGAGATCCGCGCCGGTCGCCAGGCCGTGTTCCGTCGCGACAAAAATCTGTCCCGAAGCGTCCGAGGCGATGCCTTCGCGGCTCACCACGCTTTGCGCGATCTTCATCGGCACCGCTTCGAATCGATCGCCGCGCAATCGAGCGAGTCCCGTGCGAGTGCCGGCCCACAGCGTCCCGTCGATCGATTCATGCAGCGCTTCGATGCGCGCGCCGGGCAATCCCTCGTTCTTGCCGAACGCGGTGAAGCGATTCCCGTCGTAGCGATAGAGTCCGTTCTGCGTCCCCACCCACAGGAATCCGGCGCGATCTTGCAGCACCACCTGGATCGCCAGATTCTGCAAGCCTTCTTCTTCGCCGTAGAACTTGAAATTGTAACGTTGAGCGAACGCACTGGCTGCACCGATCAGCAGAACCGCGGCCAGCGCTCTCATGGTCCTCCTAAGATCGGCCAATTCGATTGATTCCGTTAGAGTTCGTTGTTACTCCGGCCTGACGCCCAACCGCGCCCGTAAGAGTCTGTGTGAAAATGATCGGCGTCGGCCGCTTACAGCGGTCG
>JAIQFJ010000568.1 GCA_020073325.1 Terriglobia bacterium
CGCGCGCACTTCCTTCACCACGTGCGCCTTCTCCAACCGGGCCTCCTTCGCCGCGGGAAAAAACTCCGCGAGTTCCTTCACCGCCAGCGCGATCACATCCGCCCGAGCCATTTCCGTCAACCCATGCGACGCGCTCACGACGAGCTGCACATACCGACCCTCGTGCTTGTTGAACAACCACTGAATGGTCCGGTCGAGCAGCGTCGCCTGCGGCAGATCCGTGATCGGGCGGTCGAACCATAAATGGATTCCCGCAATCGGCGCATGTTTGAACGCGCTCACGTCCACCGGTAGCCCCAGCGCCCCGACGCGCTCGAACGGCAGCGCGCTGATGTAGTGATCGGCCCTGAAATGCTCGCCTCCTGCGACCACACACTGCACCACGCCGTCGCGAATCTCGACGCGCTCCACCGGCGTCCTCAGCCGGATCTCCACATTGCCGATCTTCCGCCAGGCCTCTTCGCCATACAGCTCTCCTAACGGCACGGCCGGCACGCCCATCTCGTACGCATCGGAGGTCGCCAGAAACGCCAGCCGGAAGACCTGAAATCCGTGGATCGCCGCCATCTGCTCCAGTTCTTCACTCACCGCGCTCACCAGGATCTGCCGCCAGAATCGCTCGATCACCCGCGGAGGCTGCCCGTGCTCGTCGAGCCATTGGCGCATCGTGATCCGATCCAGATCCGTCCGCGAGCTTTCCCGCCGGATCGCCAGCAGCCCTTTTCCGACCGCGATCTTTTCGCCCAGGCTCAGAAATTTCAGCCCGGCAAACGATCCCGTAAAATGCAGCGGAGCCGGCAGCCGGCCCGCTTTCATCACGCTGCGCCGTCCTCCCGGCTCGATGAACACGAATTCGTCGAAGAACCGGATCTGGTCCAGCACCCCGAGCCGCTGATAAAAATCCATCAGATTGACGCAGCAGCGCAGCAGAATATGCTGACAATTGTCGATGGTTTCGGAACCGGATTCGTAGGAAGTCGCGCGTCCGCCCAAAAAGGGTCGCGCCTCAAGGATTTTTACGGAATGACCGGCGCCGCCAAGCGCAGCCGCCGCCGCAAGGCCGGCTAAGCCGCCCCCCATCACGATCACATCGGCCATCTAAACTATTATGCGTAATCGCCGGATCGCGCTGCGCATATCGATCTGCGTGGAAAGCCCCGCCAGTAAGAGTCTGTGTGAAAACTGAACGTTCGCCGCTTCCTGCGGTCGCGGTTCATTGCCGGCATCCCGCTGAATCAGCCGTTTAAGGAACCGCGACCGCAGCAAGCGGCCGACGCCGATCATTTTCACACAGACTCGTAATGGCGGGGGCCGATCAGAAGCTACCGCTCTGCCGGAACCCGGGCGCGATGTCCGCCGCCCCAATCCCCGTTGATGATCTCGAGGATGATCCAGATCACGATGGCGATAAATAGTACGTCGCTGGGTTCGAGTCCCATAGGAAAGCTTTTTCGAGTATGACGGACGTAAGGTTCGGGCGCAAGTTCTAAGGTGCCCAGTACGAGTCGATCCAGCCAAACATAAGAGCGATTCCCGATCCCGCGACCGGAAACATCGCGACGGCCGCCAATGTCCTTATCGTCCAGTTCCATCGCGTCAAAGAAATCGCGAACTGCGGCGCGCACATCAGGATCATCTCGATCGCGTATCCGCTGATCCCGTGGCTGCACCACGGGCAATGATGCCCCGACGCCGCATGAATGTTGCAGGCGATATCCGCGCCCGCCCAAAGCGACCGGCATCCGCATCGAAAAATCAGATTGCAGAAATTAATGAAGAAAAGGCTCGTGACGGCAAACGAAATCGCGAACGGAGAATAGCGGCCGAAAGCGCTACCGCCTCGCGTGGACATGCCCCAGCATCCGCACGACATTTTCCATCAGCCGCAACCCGCAGTTTCCTTCCAGCGTCAGAATCGACTCCGGATGAAACTGCACCGCCTCCATGGGCAACTCCCTGTGCCGGATCCCCATGATAATCCCGTCTTCCGACTCCGCCGTCACTTCCAGGCACGACGGCAGCTTTTCCCGCAGCGCGTAAAGCGAATGATAGCGCCCCACCCGAAACTCGCGCGGCAGGTCCGCAAACACCCCGAGCCCCCGATGATGAATCAGCGACGGCTTCCCATGCATCGGATACCCGAGCACGCCCAGTTCGCCCCCGAACGCCTCCACCATCGCCTGCAGCCCCAGGCACACGCCGAACACCGGCACCCCGATCTTCGCCGCGTATCGCACCAGTTCCGGCAGCTTGAAATCTTCGGGACGCCCCGGCCCCGGCGAAATCAGCAGCATCGAGGGAGCGATTTTTTCAATCAACTCCGGTGGAAACCCCGCGCGATACGTCAGCACCTCCGCGCCCGTCTGCCGCGCATAATTCGCCAGCGTGTGGATGAAACAGTCTTCGTTGTCGACCAGCAGCAGCCGCACGCCGCGCCCGTCTTCGATCTTCGGAACGTGCACGGCAGGCGCAGCAGGAGCCGCATCCAGCGCCCTGAAAAATCCTGTCGCCTTCAGCCAGCACTCGCGATTTTCGTTCTCCGGAATCGAATCGTACAGCAGCGTCGCCCCCGCGCCATACGCCGCGACGCCGTCGCGCAGATGAATCGTGCGAATTGTGATCCCCGTGTTGATATCGCCGTCGAGCGCGATCATCCCCACCGCGCCGCCGTACCACCCGCGCGCGTCTTTCTCCAGGTCCTCGATCGCCTGGGCGGCCCATTTCTTCGGCGCCCCAATGATCGTCACCGCCCACATGTGCGTCAGAAACGCGTCCAGCGAATCGAACCCTTCGGCCAGCGTTCCCTCCACCTGATCCACCGTATGAAACAACCCCGCATACGACTCGATCAGCCGGCGGTGCTTCACCTTGACGCTCCCCGGCACGCACACGCGCGACTTGTCGTTACGATCGACGTCGCTGCACATGGTCAGCTCGGATTCTTCTTTGGTCGAATTGAGCAGTTCGCGAATCGAATCCGCATCGCGCAGCGGATCGCCCGTGCGCCGGGCCGTCCCCGCGATCGGACACGTCTCGACATGCCGCCCCTCGACGCGCACGAACATTTCCGGCGACGCGCCGATCA
>JAIQFJ010000133.1 GCA_020073325.1 Terriglobia bacterium
CACGTCGGAGTAGCCGATCTCGTGATAACGAATCGCCTCGGGATGCTTCAGCGGATCCTTGTCGTAAACCCCATCGACGCGCGTCGCCTTGGCCACCACTTCGGCCCTGATCTCCAGCCCGCGCAGCGTCGCCGCTGTGTCGGTGGAAAAATACGGATTCGAAGTTCCCGCCGCGAAAACGACGATGCGGCCTTTTTCCAGATGCCGGATCGCGCGCCGCCGGATGTACGGCTCCGCCACTTCGTGCATTTCGATCGCGGTCATCACGCGTGTCGGCACACCCTGTTTTTCAAGCGCGTCCTGCAATGCCAGCGCGTTGATCACGGTCGCCAGCATCCCCATGTGGTCCGCCGTCACGCGATCCATATTCTGCGCCGCTGCCGCCACGCCGCGGAAAAAATTTCCTCCGCCCACCACCAGCCCGATCTGCACCCCGGTCTGGGCCACCTCAGCAACCTCGGCAGCCAATGCGGCCACCTTGACCGCATCGATTCCGAAAGATCCGTCGCCGGCGAGCACCTCGCCGCTGAGCTTGAGGAGAATCCGCGAATACTTGGACATAAGCAAAAGGAGTCAGAAGTCAGGAGTCAGAATTCAGAATACGCCGATTCTGACTCCTGCCTCCTGTCTCCTGACTCCTGTTCTCTATTCTTCGGCCGGAGCCGTATCGCCGACTTTGAACCGCACAAACCGCGAGACCGAAATATTCTCGCCCAGCTTGGCGATTTTGCTTTTGATCACGTCCCCGATGGTCGTGGTGTTTTCCTTGATGAACGGCTGCTCGTACAAGCACACCTCTTCGAAGAATTTCGCGAGGCGCCCCTCGACGATCTTGTCCACCATCTTTTCCGGCTTTCCCTCGGAGAGGGCGCGCGCCCGCTGGATCTCGCGCTCTTTATCGAGCGCGGCCTGCGTCACCTCTTCCTTGCGGATGAATTGCGGATCGGCCGCGGCGATCTGCATCGCCAGGTCGTGCACCAGTTCCTGGAAATCGTCGGTGCGCGCCACGAAGTCCGATTCGCAATTCACCTCGAGCATCACGCCGAGCTGCGAGCCCGGATGAATGTACGTCCCGATGACGCCCTGCTTGGTCGAACGCGTCGACTTCTTCGCCGCCGACGCGATGCCGCGCTTGCGCAGAACCGTTTCCGCTTCGTTAATATCGCCCTTCGATTCGACGAGCGCGCTCTTGCACTCCATCATCCCCGCTCCGGTGCGTTCCCGAAGCTGCTTTACCAGTTGTGCATTGATTTCCATAAGTCCCTCTGTACACCGGCCGTGAATGAACGCAAATCGAACATTGACGTTGATTCACGTTCACTAACGGCCGAAAAAAAATCTTCGTCGTTATGAGTTCAGCGTGGAAGCTTCTTCCGCAGCCGCTTCGGACGCCACACTCTTCTTCGGCAGCGACGTCGACGGCAGATCCTCGTCCGGCATGCTCTCCGACATCAACTGCTCGGCGTATTTCGGATCGATGAACTGCGCGTACTCGGGGATCTCCTCCACCGGAGTCTCCTCGCCGGCCACGATCTTCTCCGCCGCGAAGTCCGTCTCGGTTGCGAGCTGCCGTCCTTCGATCACCGCGTCGGCAATCTTGTTGGTGAACAGGCGAATCGCGCGCAGCGCGTCGTCATTGCCCGGAATCACGTAATCCACTTTGTCCGGATCGCAATTCGTATCGACCACGGCGACCACGGAAATGCCCAGCTTGCGGGCTTCTTCCACCGCGATCGCTTCTTTGTTCGAATCGATCACGAACAGAAGGTCCGGCAGGCCGTTCATGTCCTTGATGCCCGCCAGGTTCTGGTTCAGATGCTTGCGCTCCCGTTCCAGGCGGATGATTTCTTTCTTGGCGCGGCCATCCCAGTTGCCCTCGGCCGCCATCGCGTCGAGTTCCTTCAGCCGCTTGATCGACCGCTGCACGGTCGACATGTTGGTCAGCAATCCGCCCAGCCAGCGCTGGTTCACGTAGTATTGATTGGCGCGCGTGGCTTCTTCGGCGATCGCTTCCTGGGCCTGGCGCTTGGTTCCGACAAACAGAACTGTCTTGCCCGACGCCGCCATCTCGCCCACGTAACGCATCGCGTCCTTGAACAGCTTGAGCGTTTTTTGCAGATCTATGATGTAGATCCCATTGCGTTCGCCAAAGATGTATTCTTTCATCTTTGGATTCCAGCGCTTGGTCTGGTGCCCGAAATGAACGCCTGCTTCGAGCAATTCCTTCATGCTAATCGACGGCAGAAAAACCTCCTTAGGTTTTGGCTGAACCCAGTCCACGGCCCAAAGCGGAATTTGTGGACCCGAGTGAGTGAGAATAGGGAGCCCGTCAATGCACGTTCATTAACGTCCACTAACGGCTTCAAGAACAACCGCTCTAGCGCTTGGAGAACTGGAACCGCTTGCGAGCGCCCTTCTGTCCGTACTTCTTGCGCTCATGCTGGCGGGGATCGCGTGTCAGCAGACCCAGGCCCTTCAGCTTCGCGCGGAGCTCGGAGTTGAACTCCAGCAGCGCACGCGCAATGCCGAGCTTCGCCGCTCCCGCCTGTCCCGACATCCCGCCGCCATCGGTGGTGATCAGAATGTCGAACTTGTCGGCGGTTTCCGTTGCCAGAAGCGGCTGCCGGACAATCGCCCGCGACGCTTCGCTCGGAAAATAGTTTTCAAACGTCCGGCCGTTCACGGTAATCGTACCCTTGCCCGACCGCAGAAACACTCTCGCCACCGCACGCTTGCGGCGGCCCGTACCCAGATGTTGAACCAGCGCCACTGAATCTCCTTACTAGATCGCCAGAGCCATCGGCTTCTGCGCGTCATGCGGATGCTTGGGACCCGCGTAAACCTGTAGTTTTCGGTACATCTGCTTTCCGAGCTTGGTCTTGGGAAGCATCCCCTGGATGGCTTCTTCCACCATCCGCTCCGGCCGCGTCTGGCGAACCTTGCGCGCCTGGATTTCCGTCAGACCGCCCGGATAGCCCGAGTGCCGGCGATAAATCTTCTGTTCTTCTTTTTGGCCCGTCAGCCGGACCTTGGCGGCGTTGACCACCACCACGTGATCGCCCGTGTCGAGAAACGGCGTGTAGCTGGGCTTGTGCTTTCCTTGCAGAATCATCGCCGCTTTGCTGGCGATGCGTCCCAACACCACATCCTCGGCATCGATCAAGTGCCAGTGGCGCTCGATCTCCGAAGGCGAAGGAATTGCGGTTTTCATGTAGACAGACCTTTTCCGTGCGAGTTCTTAACTCCTTTAGAGTAGCGAATCCTCCAAGAACGTGTCAAACGGAAGTATGTGCTTTCCGCATCTTCGCGGACCAGAGCAGGACCGCCACTCCCAGGCCCATCAACCCCGCAGTGGCAGGTTCCGGCGTCACCGTAAGCAACCCGGAAACTACGAATATGGGCGCCTGGTTGGTCTGGAAGGAGGACGAGTAGAAGGTCCACTGGGAATCGAGATGTACGTCCCGCCCGTAAAGGACGTTGCCCCCGGCGCCGAGGGGACTCGAAGTTGTCCCGTCCGAGTTGGTGCCGGTCCAAATGTCCCTGGCGTCGGGCACACCGTCTTGATCGGCGATTCCGTTTACGTGGGCCGTGGTCGCTCCTCCGTAAAGACCGGTCCCCGCGACCGTCACACCGGTTGCGATGAGATCTCCTTGCGTGTTAAAGAATGGCGTCGTCGTGTCCGACAAAGACAGGCCTGCGTTGGTGAGCGCGTTCACCGACTGTGTGGAAACGAGTGCCGTCCAGGTGGTGACAAGCGATGCCAATCCGGGATCGGTCAGCGCTGCCGCCAAACCGTCCGCGTTGTAATCCGCGATGTTAGAGGACGTAGCATCGCGCACCGCGCTGGTCACGAAAACAATCCGGTAGGTATCGCCAAGATTGAGGGACGGCGGCACGTAGACCGCGGTCGCCCAGGCGCTGGATGCGGCGCCCATAACGGAAAGCGCCACCACTCCCAGATGCCTGACACCACTGTGAAATCGCATTGGAATCTCCTCGATTCGCTTGCCTGAGGACCTCAATGGTCGCCAGGAAACATCGATGGCCAAGGAGTTTCAGCGCACCGATTCTAACATGCGTTGCATACCGCAACACAGATTTATTTGAACGAATTCGGCTGTCGCTTAGTGCACGATCCGATCGAGGTACCAGCCGTTGTTGTACTTGAACTGTACCACCGGAGGGTAATCCTGCGTGAAGTTCCCTTTCCGGACCCCCATCATCGGGAGCGGTTGCGGAAAGCATGAATTCGCCACCGGCACTCCGATTTTCACCTCCACCAGCTTCGACTGCGGCTCCGAACCGTCGTGATCCGACTGGACATCCAGCGCCACCAGCGAAAATTCCCCGCGAACCTGCACATACGGCTGTTTCATATCGCCGATCGATACGTCGTCGGCAAACTTCAGATCCCGCCCCTTCTGCGTCAGCCGCGCCACAGAATGCCCGCCGGCGTCCGCGGGCGGATCCCAAAGATCGGCCTGGATGCCGCATTGAAGCTGCTGGGGACTCAGAATGACATATTCGGCGTCGAGCCGCATCGGCGCGCCTTGAATCAGATTGCCGACCTTGCCATAATTGAAATCGCCCGGTCCGCACCCGGTCATGATTCCGAGAGCTGCCGTTAAGCAGATCATAATAAAAGACTTCAAAGCTGTCATCGCGGGTCTCTATTGCGCTCCAATCTAAGTATCGGCTGGTACTGACGCTTCATACAGGTCTACGACCGTCATATAACCTCCGCCCGGCTTACGGCGTTACAAAAAAGCTTGTAACTTTCTACATACCTCGGTCTTTATTGTTGCAGTGGAACGGATTACGTGAGACAATAGCCGGAGTTTTGAAGGAACGTCCCGGCTCGCCGGGAATGGAACAGGAGACTCAAGTAGTGAGAGAAAAGGGTGTCGTGAAATGGTTTAACGCCGCGAAGGGCTATGGATTCATCCAGCGGGCCAGCGGCGAGGACGTGTTTGTGCACTTCAGTGCCATCCAGATGTCGGGTTATCGGACCCTGGAAGAAGGCGCCGAAGTGGAATTCGAGGTCAAGCGGGGTCCAAAGGGCCTGCAGGCCGAGAACGTCAACCGGCCGTAACTCAGGGAGGATTTACAGATTCTGTAGTCGGAGAGGCCGCCCCACAAGGGAGGCCTTTTTACGTCTTCAGAGCTTCTGCACGAATTCCTCGACGGTCATCCCGGCAGCGCGAATCAACGACCGCAACGTGCCCGGCGCAAGCTCGCGGTGTTGAGGAACCGAAAGGCTTGCGCGATGCCCCGGCTTCAGCAGAATCACATGGCTCCCGTGCTGCCGATCCTTGCGCCAGCCGGCTTTCTCAAAGGTCTTCACAGCACGTTCCCCGGAAATGACCGGGAGTGGCGGCATCAGGCAGGAATTTCCACCTCGCGGACCTGAATCGTCATCGGCATTCCATTCGCCGCACGAGCCTCCAGGCACCCCACGATCGCTTCACGAATATTGTCCAGAGCCTCAGCCTCCGTTTTCCCTTGCGACACGCAACCTGGAATGGCCGGGCATTCGGCAACGATTGTCCCGCTCTCGTCCCGCGCAAGTGTGACCAGAAGCTTCATACCTGCATTCTAGCGTTTACTGCCCCTGCCCCCGCACGAGCCCCAGAGCCCGGATCCGTTTGTGCAGATTCGTCCGCTCCATCCCGAGCACGCGCGCGGCGCTCGACACATTCCATTTGCTCTCTTCGAGCGCCCGCAGAATGTGCTCCCGCTCCGCCGATTCCTTCGCTTCCCGAAGATTGCCCTTCGCGCCCGCGGACCTCGCGATGCGAATTTCAACCGGGACCGATTCCGTCTCGAGCACGTCGCCGCGCGTCAGGATCGCCATGCGTTCCACGGTATTGCGCAGCTCGCGGATGTTGCCCGGCCAGGCGTAATCCTCCAGTGCTTCGAAGACACGCTCGTCGAAGCGCTTGGGCTTGAAATTGTTGCGCGCGCAAAACTCGCCGAGGAAATATTCCGCAAGCGGACGAACATCCTCGCGACGCTCCCGCAAGGACGGCACCCGCACAGGTACGACGCACAGGCGATAATACAGATCCTCGCGGAATTTCTGCTGCGCGACCATTTCCGATAGATCCCGATTCGTTGCCGCGATCACACGCACCGACACTTTGATCGACTGCTCCCCGCCGACGCGGTGAAACTCGCCTTCCTGCAAAACGCGCAGCAGCTTCGCTTGCGACGACGCATGCAGGTCGCCGACCTCATCCAGAAACAGCGTGCCTCCGTCCGCCAGCTCGAATTTTCCGCGCCGCGCCGACGTGGCCCCGGTAAAGGCACCCTTTTCGTGGCCGAACAGCTCGCTTTCGATCAGTTCGGTGGGAATCGCGGCGCAGTTCACTTTGACGAACGGCCCCGCGGCGAACGGACTTTCCGCGTGGATGTGCGCGGCCAGCAGTTCCTTGCCGGTACCCGACTCCCCCGTGAGCAGCACGCGCGTATCGCTGCGCGCGGCCATCGTGGCCTGATCGAGGACGCGCTCGAACGCCGAGCTTCCGCCGATCATGCACGCTCCGCCAACCATCTCCCGCAACCGGGTGTTCTCCTCCTGCAATTTCGATTGTTCGAGCGCGTGCTTGAGCGACAGCAGCACTTTTTCGCGACTGAGCGGTTTTTCGAGAAAATCGAACGCGCCGGCGCGCGTCGCTTCGACGGCGTCGGTGATGGTCCCATGACCCGAAATCATGACGATCGGCGCGTCGATCGCGTTCGCGCGCATCCAGCGCACCAGGTCGATCCCGCTGCCGTCCGGCAGCCGCACGTCGATCATATACGCGTCGGCGCGCTGCGGATGCGCTTTGCCCTGCGCGACGCTGGTGCAGGTCGTCACCGCGTAGCCTTCGCGTTCCAGAATCAGCCGCAGCGAGCGGCCGATGTTTTCTTCATCGTCGACAATGAGAATCCGCCGTTGCGACATGCTAGACGTGACCATTCCTGGGGCCTGGACCCTGGCTCCCGGATCCAGTCGAATTCAACACGACTCGAAAACCCGCGCCGCCCAATTCCCCATCGAGCGGCTCGATATCTCCGCCGCACAGCAGAGCGCTTCGGCGCGCGATGGATAATCCCAATCCCATCCCGCCTTTCTTGAACGAAATACTCGGTTCGAACAAGGTCGACCGCGCCTGCGCGCTCAAGCCCGGACCCGAGTCGTGCACTTCGATGTTCAACCGCGCTCCTTCCACCAGCGTCGACGCCAGCACGACGCCGCCCGGCCGCGCCGCTTCGGCCGCGTTCTCCAGCAAATTCGTCAGCACGCCCTTGATCAGATCCGGATCGGCGATCGCCAGCGGCCGTTCGGGCGCCAGGCGCAAGTTGTACACAATCTCCGGATGCGCCGACCTCAAGAAAGAGATGCGCTCTTCGACCAATGCGTTTACATCGATTTCTTCGGGAGTCACCGGAGGCTCCGATGCAAACTCGGAAAACGCGCGGACCCGTTTTTCGAGCGTCGTCACTTCGTCGGCGACGATCTGCGCGGCCTGCTCGAGAAACACGCGATCCGGGTCGCGGCCGGAGATGATTTCTTCCATCGTCAGGCGGATCGGCGTCAGCGAATTTTTCACTTCGTGCGCCATCTTGCGCGCCAGCGCCTGCCAGCTTGCCAGGCGCGTGACGTGAATCAGATTCTCGCGGGCTTGCTGAAGCTGTCCGGCCATGTCGTTGAACGCCGCCACCGCCGCGCCGATCTCGTCCGATCCGCCGGGCTCGACCCGCGCTTTCAGATCGCCCGCGGCCACTTGCTTCAGTCCTTGCGTCAACTGCTGCACCGGGCGGCTGATACGATGCGCCAGATAGATCAGCGCCGCCAGCGAAGACAGCCACACCGCGGCGACCACCACCAGCAGCGTGGAGTTGAAACCGCGGCGCACGTCGCGCACGGAAGCATTGCGCAGCGCAGCGCGCGCGGCCGCGTACTGCTCCGTCAGATCGTCCATGGCGACCGCCATCGGGCGCGAGTACACCCACACCTGGTCGCCGTGGCGCACGTATTCGTCGAGCCGGTTCTTGCGGTCGCCGGCCAGCTCGCAGCGCTCGGCGACGCCGCTTTCGAGGAACGGCTGGGCCTCGGCGGGCGCGAGAATTCTCGGCTGGACGCGCCCGTCGGCGGCCTCGCGGCGCAGAACCTCGCAGGAGGATTTATACAGCTCGCGCCCGGTGGTCTCAAGCGACCGCGAGACCGTGTCGAGTTCGGCGAACGGCGCCAGTCCCAGGCTGCGCTCGATCAAGGCGAGCATGGTCCAGAGTGTGAGTCCCAGGGGCAGAAGCGTGGCCGCGATGAAAACGAGAATCAGTCGATTGCGCAGCCGGTTCATGGGTCACTGCTTCCTGTAGGGCGGCTCGTCAGAGCGGCAAGCCGGTTGAAAAACCGGCTGGTCTTGGTTTTCTCGGTCATGGGACAGAAAAAGCAAAAACCAGCCGGTTTGACAACCGGCTTGCCGCTCTGACGAGCGGCCCCACGTCAAATCCTACTTTACGACCCTCTGCGCGGGCTGCGCTTCAATTCGGCGAGCGTGAACGGGCCGATCTCGAACGGTCCCCAATGCGACTGCTGTCCTTGCGGCGGACGGCTGAAAATTTCGATCAGGCTGGTCAGGCTGATGCCCGCATCGGTCAGCGGACGCCCGAACAGCGGACCGTCTTTGCCGTCCTCGGCGCGAATTTCCATGCGGGCCCAGAACGGCTCCGTCGCGCCCAGCAGGTGCAAACCGTCGGACGCCTGTTCGGAAATCTGCTGCCAGCACCACGCCTCCGCCGCCACCGCTGTCAGGTGATCCGCGGCGCGGCGCGGGGATTGCGTCTTCACCACGCGGAATTTTTCTTCCCACAGATCGTAGCTGACGATGAACTGGTCGCGGATTTTCCGGTATTCGTGCGTGCGCGTACCGGTCGAAATGGTGAGCTGAAAATCGAACGGCACCGGCGCGGCATTGTGCAGCAGCTCGAGCGGCCGCCCGCCCAGAAAGTGCACGCGCGGAGCCGTAAAGTCGACCCGGTCGTCGCGCCACGTGAGGACAAGCTCCTCCGCGAACATCGCGAGCGCGAAGCCCGAGACAAAGGCCAGGATCACCCACCACGTGTTGAGGCGGCGCATGTGCTGGTTAAAAATTCATGCCGGCGTAAAAGATCGGATCGGCGTGGCCGGCCCGCAGCGGGAAGGCGACCGCCAATTGAAAACACTCCTTTTTAAATCCTTTGACGCCGACGCCGACCGATTGTTTTTGTTCCCGATCCTGCGGCCGGTCCCAGATGGCGCCGGTGTCGTAAAAAATCTGAAAAATGCGGTAGCGGTAATCGATCGATCCGTGGATCATGTGTGTTCCTCCCACCGGATCGAGGTCGAATTTATTCCATCCGCGCAAAGTTTCGGAGTTGCCCAGCACGAACCGCTCGTACAGCGGAGCCGATCCGTTGATGTGTCCGGCCAGGAAACCGATTTCGAGGTGATTGTGCCCCTGGCGAAACGCATAGCGCGCCGTCGCCAGGTGCCGCGTGAACACGCTGTCCGATTCCAGGAACCCCGTGCCCGACGAAAGATCGTAGGCCGCTTGCAGGTCCTGGTCCTGCGGATCCCTTTCCGATCCCCAACGCTGGTGGTAGCGCAGAGTATTTACCACCGCGTTGGAGGATTCGGTTTTCGACGTTGTCGAAGCCCCCGCAACGGGTACTTGTAAACGTGCGAAGCTGACGCCGAAGCTCCATTCAAGGGACGGGAGAATGACCACCGTCGCCTCCGGCGTAAAAACCTGTCGTGCGCGATAAATGTCGAGCGGATCGGAATCGAGAAGCGTAGATCGATTCCATTGTTCGTGATAGCCGTCGAATTCAAAGCTTAACTTTAATCGACCGGTGCCAACGTTGGGCCGCTCATAACGGGCACGGATGCCCGCGAACCGTTCGACCGCAGTATCGCCATCGCTGGTCAACCCGAAGATGAAGGTGTTGCCGTGGATGTGCGTGCTGACCATGCCGTCGCCGGTCCAGCCTTCCTTCGAGTTGTACAGAAACTTGGTGACGTTCATGTCAAAGTCCTGCTGCTTGGTGGGCGCAACTTCGAAGTTGACGACGACATGATCGGGCTCCGCGCCGCGGGTGATTTTCACGTCGACACGGACGGCGGAAAGCTCGGTCTGGATGCGCTCGGCCAGGCGCTTGATTTTGGAGTCGTCGAGCTTTTGGCCGACCATATGATCGATATCGGTGCGCAGCGGATCACTAATGCGGAGCTTTAGCTTTTCACCGGAAATATGAACATTCTCGACGGTATATCGCGAGTTGACATTCAATTCCTGGGAGAGCTTTTCGTCGTCATCGGGCGCCTTGCATCCGACCAGCGGAGCAGCCAGAATGACGGCCGATAGCCACAGCATCTTCATACGTGATGTTCTTAGACGCACGGCGCGGTCCATTCGGTTGCGCTTTTGCTTCCCGCTACTTGCGATTTTCGTAGTGTGCGCTGGATTCACAGGTGAAGCCCCCGCAGACCCGTCAGCACTCGCGGAAAACCCCGCCAGTCATGGCGGGGGCTGATCGCTCTTTCGGGTCCTTTATATACTTGATGGAGCCCCGACGTCGCCGCCGGGCTGCAGCAATCGGCGTGCATTTGGTTGCAGGTGTGCGCTCGATTCACAGGTGGAGCCCCCGCCATAACTGGCGGGGCTGTCCATGCAGCTCCTCAGATGCGCGGGGGCCGATCGCTAATCCGGGTACTGATTCGCAATCCGCCGGATCGCGTCGACACTCCGGTCGACGTCCGCCTCCGTGGTCGACCAGCACGATACGCTGATCCGCATCGCAGTCTTCCCGTGCCACTCCGTGCCGCCGCACCAACAGGTGCCGTCCGCCTGAACCTCGCGGATCACGCGACGCGTCTTTTCAGCATCGCCAAAGGAAACCAGCACCTGGTTCAGCACGACGTCGTTCAGGATTTCGTATCGCTTGAGTCCTTCGGCAAAGCGAGCCGCCAGGCGGCAGTGGCGTTCGATCATCTCAGCCAGTCCGCTGCGACCGAGCGAGCGCAGGGCGGCCCAGATTTCGATTCCCCGCGCGCGGCGGCTGGCTTCTGGCGTGTAAAGGCAGGGCTCGCGATCGTCAGACATATGAAGATACGCCGCGCTGAGGGCCATGGCCGCGCGCAGGTCGGCGGCGTCGCGGACGAAGGCGAGGCCCGAGTCGTAGGGGACGTTCAGCCATTTGTGGCAGTCGGTGGCCCAGGAATCGGCGGCGGCGAATCCGCTCATCAGGTGCGCACGATCCGGAGCGGCGGCAGCCCACAGGCCGAAGGCTCCGTCGACATGGACCCACGCGCCGGCTCGTTTCGCCTTCGCGCAGATTTCCGCGGCGGGATCGAACGCGCCGGTGTTGACGTTGCCGACCTGAATACAGACCAGCGTCATCGGATCGAGGGGCGGGAGAAGATCGGCTCGCATGCGGCCCTGATCGTCGGCGGGAACTTTCGCGACGCGGGACCGGCCGAGCCCGAGCATCGCCAGCGCTTTCGTGAGCGACACGTGAACTTCGTCGCCGACGATCACCTTGATCTCCGGAGCGCCGAACAGGCCGCGGTCTTCGACGTCCCATCCGGCGCGGGCCAGCAGCGCATGGCGTGCCGCGGAGAGCGCGGTGAAGTTCGCCATGGTGGCTCCGGTGACGAATCCGACGCCGGCGTCCTTCGGCAAGCCGAGGAGCCCGGTCAGCCATCCGGCGGAGATTTCTTCGAGCTTCGCGTTGACCGGCGATTGGATCGTAAGCGCGCCGTTCTGGTCCCACGCGCCGGCGAGCCAGTTGGCGGCCATGGCGGCGGGGAGCGAGCCGCCGGTGACAAATCCGAAGTAGCGCGGTCCGGTGGTGGCGACGGTCGCGGGGGAGCCGAAGTCGTCGAGTTGGGCGATGACCTCGCAGGGATCGCACGGGGCGTCGTTCAGGGGAACGTCGAGTGCTTCGAGTCCTGCGATCTCTTCCGCCGTGGGAGCGACACGGCGCCCGGCGACGGTTTCGATATAGCGCACGGCTCGCGCCGCGCTTTGTTCAAAGAGTTTAGGGTCCATTTTTTCCGGGCTGGGGAAGAGCCTGCGCGAAACGGCCGGTGCGCCTTATCTCACCACGATTTTCGCAAGCCCCGCGTTCCCCGCCGCATCGTACACGCGAATGACGACCAGGTGCTCGCCCGCGGGAAACGCAGCCAATCGCAAGCTGAACTTCTCGCTCGGCGAATCGGTCACACCGTCCACGGCCTCCACCGGCGTCCATGGCCCCGCATCGATCGAATATTCGCAGCGGCGCAGCACCGATGCGCGATCCTCCGCGCTCACGTCGATCTCCACCCCGGAGCCTTCCCGGCGCGCCGCACCCGTCACCACCGTAGGCGGCGTGTTGTCGATCAGCACCGGCGCGCTCACCAGTTCCGCATCCCGGGCCAGGCTCAGCGGATTCGACGGACGATCCGACGCCGTCACCTTAAAGTAGTAGCGCCCGTCCGCCAGCACGTCGCCATCAAGGAGATAGGCGTTCTCGGTCATGTTCGCGCGCAGCATTTTCCATTCGCGCTCATCCTCGCCCCTGAAATAGAGGGTGTAAAGCAGCTTGTCGCCGTCGGGATCGTCGGCCTGCCATGCGATCTGGATCTGCGGCCCGGCCGCGCGCGAAAGCGTCTGGGAGGAGGTCCCCGCCGCCGATGCGTCGCCCGAATCCGTCACCGTGATCGAGTAGCTGGCCGTCGCGCCCGTCGATGCCGACGCCGCCTTTGACGACTGCGACGTCACATTGACGCTGCGCACCACCGGAGGCATGTTCTGCGGCAAATACGCCAGCGTCACATTGTCGAGCGCGGCTCCGGGCGCCGACAATTCCGCGCGCCATTGAATATAGCGCGCGTTGGGGCTCACGATCATGCCGCGATTGAGCGTTGCCCACTCGCTCCACGTCGCGTCCGGACGGGCCGAATTTCCCGTGCGCGTCTTGAACAGCACGCCATTCTCGCCATGCGAGCTCAGCCGTCCCCAGCGCGCGACGCTGCCTGCGTCGTGCACCGGCGATTCGAACCATCCGCTCGCTCCCGGCGTTGTCGCCAGCCGCAGAACTTTTCCGAGATTGCCGGTCGTCGCGATCAGGCCCGCGGCGGATTCCATCAGCCGCGTCGCCTCGCCTTCATTCGCCTGGGCGATCAGCGTGGTCTTGCGATCGCGATCCAGCCGGTAAATCCGCCCCTGCGCGTCCGTGATGAACAAGAGATCGGAACCCGACACCACCAGGTCGTAAGCGTTTTCGTCTTTCGAACTCCACAGGCTCTCGACCGTGTTATCGGGATTGATCTTGTACAGCGCGGATTTTTCCACGCCCGCGGTTTCCACCGTCGTCACCGGAGCGATCACCGGCGTTTGCTGCACAGCCGCCGGCCTGGGAGCCTCCACTTTCGGACCCGGATTGATCCCCGCCTGCTGCGCGTCGGTCACCGTAATGCTGATCGGCGGCGACGTGACCGCCGGAATTCCCGAAGTTCCCGACGATCCCGCCGCGCCGACGCGTTTCGCGACGCTGCCACCCAGCGCCGCGGCATAAATCGCGCCGTCCGCCGCGGGAACGATCGCGCGAATTTCGGGAAGATTCGCATCGTACAGAACGAACGCCTTGTCCTGAGCCGTGATGCGATAGAGAATCCCGTTCGGCTCGCTGCCCGCCAGCAGACGCCCTTCGCGATCGAGCGCCAGCGCCGTCACGTGCGCCTGCCCGGTCTCGTAATAAACCTGACCGCGACCCTTTGCCGTGATCCGAAAAATCTTGCCCTGATCGCCCGTGCCCGCGTAAAGGGTGCCGTCCGGCGCGGCTTTCAGCGACCAGATGTAGCGGGCCTGAGGATCGAAATACTCGGCCGCTTTTCCGTTCTCGATGCGATAAATTTTTCCGTCGGGCGAGGTGCCTGCGTAGACGACGCCGTTCGCATCCACCGTGAGCGCGAAAATCTCGGGCTGATCGGCGGTCCAAACGACCGAGCTTTTGCCCGCCGCGTAGACGCGGATCAATCGCCCGCGATTTCCGGTCCCCAGATAAAGCGACCCGTCCGGCGCCTGCGCGACGCTCCAGATTTCAGGCTGATCGGAGGTAAACACCGTATCGAGCTTCGGCCCCAGCGTCAGCCGTCCATCGCGCGATAGCGAAAGCCCGCTGAGCCGCCCGCGCAGGAAATCCTGGTAGGCGTTCATCTCCCAGGTGGTGGTGGTCGCCGCTTGCGCGGAGATTGCCGCGAGCAGAATGGAGGCGCGGCAGTAATGGAGCGCGTTCGCCCGCTTCATTCCTTCACCTCGATCTGCACTGTCTTCGACCCGGTCACGACGCTCTCTTTCGCAGGAATTTCAATCTCCGTCACCTTCGACCCGCGCCAGCTCAACTGACTCGCCTGCACGCGTCCCAGAATCATCGCCAGCGACGGCGGCGGATCCGGCAGATCGCGACCCTCGATGCTGTACGCCGCATCCATCCGCCAGACGCGCACATACGCTTTCGTGCTCGAACGCATCCCGTTCAGAAAATCCAGAATCTGCGACGGCGAATGCGACGCCGCGCCCATCGCCGCCTGCATCTCCAGCATATTCACGTACGACGCATCGGACGCCGTAACATACAGGATGCCCGGCGGAGCCCCCACCGGTACGCGATAATGCACGGTCTTCGAGCTTTCCGCGCCATTCTCGCCCGTGAAGCCGACAATCAGCTCGACGTCGTCCCCCGGCCGCACCTGCCGCGGCGCCGCGACATCGGCGATCTGCAACTGATTGCGGCGATCCACCGGCGTCACGTCCACCACGACGTTTTTCAACTTCAGCGCATCGAAGCCGCTGGTCAATCCATAAGCGATCGGCGAGCCGACGCCCATCGACGCGATCGCGCTCACGCCCAAATCGCCGCCGTACACATTGTCGAGACGCACTGACCCGCCCGCGAAATCGATTCGCCCGCGAATCGCGTAGGTCGCCGGACCGACAGACCGCTCCGTCGCATCGATCGAGGAAAACACCGCCATCTGCGCCAATAAAGGAGTCATGACGCGATCCTGGATCATCGTCATCTTGTACGTATTCGCGCCGACATGAATTTCGAGCGGCACCATC
>JAIQFJ010000569.1 GCA_020073325.1 Terriglobia bacterium
CGATTCGCACAGGCCATGGCGGCGCTGGCGGTTGCCTGCGTGCCGATCTATATGATCCTCCATCACTGGATGACGATGAACGCGTTCGAGCCGCTGATTTGGCTGGGGTGCGCGTGGTGCGTCGTGCGCGCGATCGATACGGGCGACGGGCGATGGTGGCTCGGGTTCGGAGCGCTGGTTGGGCTGGGCATGGAGAACAAGTATTCGGCCGCATTTTTCGTCTTGGGCGTCGCCGTGGGGCTGATCGCGACACGCGAGCGGAAGTGGATCGCGTCGCGCTGGATGTGGATCGGCGCGGCGGCGGCGCTCGCGATTTTTCTGCCGAACCTGATCTGGCTGGCGCGGCACGATTTTCCGTTTCTGGTGCTGATGCGGAACGTGCGGGCGAGCGGCCGCGACGTGGTCCGCGGGCCGCTGGCGTTTATCGCCGATCAGGGGCTGATTATGAATCCGGTGCTCGCGCCGCTGTGGATCGTGGGAGTCGCATGGCTGTTTCGGAGCCGCTATCGCGTGCTCGGGTGGACATTCGTGGCGGTGTTTTTCACCCTGATGATTCTCGGCGGCAAGGATTATTACGCCGCGCCGCTGTATCCGATGGCATTCGCGGCGGGAGCGTGCGCGTTCGAATCGATCACGCGGAATTCGTGGGCTCGCGGCGGATTCATCGCGTTGCTTGCGGTTGTGACGGTCGCGCTGACACCGATGGTCGCGCCGGTCTTGCCCGTGGAATCGTACTTGCGCTATCAGAAATGGATTGGCCTCGAGCCGCCGCAAATCGAGCACCACGATATGGGTCCGCTGCCGCAGTGGTTCGCGGACGAGTTCGGTTGGGAAGAGATGGCTCGCGAGGTGGCGCGCGTTTATCACAGCCTGCCGCCTGAAGATCAGGCGCGCGCGGCGATTTTCGGAAACAACTACGGCGAGGCGGGCGCGATCGATTTCTACGGGCCGAAGTACGGGCTGCCGGCCGCGGTCAGCAATCATCAGACGTATTGGTATTGGGGTCCGCGCGAGTATGACGGGTCGGTGGTGATCGTGCTGGGAAGCGATGGAACCGGAGATCGCGAACATTTCCACAGCGTGGAGATTGCCGGCCGCGTCGGGCATCCTTATGCGCGCCGGGATCGATGGTTTCCCGTACTGGTGTGCCGCGGGCTGACGGACGATCTGCGCAAGTTCTGGCCGGGAATTCGACGCTGGAGTTGATTGCGTTAAGATCGTCGTTTATGCGAGATAAACGCCTCTTCGCAGTGGTGGCTGTGTGCGCGCTGTTGCTTGGACAAATGACCGAGGTCTCGGCGCAGAAGAAATTCGCGCTGACGATCGACAACATCATGCGCGGGCCTGGACTGTATGGATATGAGCCGGCGCAGGCACGCTGGTCGGGAGACAACCAGCGCGTCTTTTTCCAATGGAAGCAGGCGAGCGATGCGGTGAATCATCCGATGGACACCTACGTGGTGAATCGCGACGGCACCGGTCTGCGCAAGCTGAGCGACGAGGAGGCCCGCATGGCTCCGCCGCCGGCCGGCGCGGAGACGCGGGATCGGAAGAAGTCGGTTTATGCGTTTGAAGGCGATTTGTATCTTTACGATTTTTCGTCCGATAAGGCCCGGCAATTGACGAAGACAGCGGACGTGGAATCGAATCCGCAATTCACGCACGACGAAAAGCACGTGGCATTCATGCGCGGCGGCAATCTGTACGTGATGTCGCTCGAAGACGGAATGATCGAGCAGATGACGGAGATCACGCCGGCGGGCGCGCCTCCGGCGGCTGCAGCTCCTGCGGGATTCGGCGGACGTGGAGGACGCGGTGGCGCTCCACCGACCGCGGCGTCGGAGCAGAAGGGAACCGATAGCCAGGAATTTCTGAAAAAGCAGGAACGCGAGCTGATCGAGGTCGTACGGGATCGCGCGAAGCTTCGCGAAGAGAACGAAGCGAAGCGCAAGAAGGAGCATCCGCGCAAGCCGTTCCCGTTGCAGCAGCGGCAGACGGTGGCGCGGCTGGAGTTGTGTCCCGACGAGAAATGTGTGGTCGCGCTGATCGGCGAAGCAGGGCAGGGCACCAAGGGCGAAAATGTTCCGTCGTATGTAAATGAGTCGGCTTATACGGAAGATATTCCGGGGCGCAACAACGTCGGCGACAACCAGAACCGGCTGCGCGCGGCGATGGTCGATGTGGCGACCGGCGAAGTGAAGTGGGTCGATGCGGGCCTGGCGAATCGCGAAGTGCAGATGCAGACGCCGCTGTGGAATGAGCAGGGCACCAAGGCCGTCATGGTGGCGCGCGCGGTGGATAACAAGGATCGCTGGATCCTGGCGCTCGATCCGGCGACGGGGAAAACACGCGTTCTGTTCACCGAGCACGATGATGCATGGCTGAACGGTCCCGGAGCGCAGACGCTTGGCTGGTTGAAGGACGGAAACGAGATTTATTTCCAGAGCGAGCGTGACGGGTACTCGCACCTTTATGAGATCGGTTTCGACGGCGGCGAGCCGAAGCAGTTGACGTCGGGAAAATTCGAAGTCACTTCGGTCGAGTTGTCGAACGATGGATCGAAGTTTTATCTGACCACCAGCGAAGTCGGGCCGGGCGAGCGGCATTTTTACTCCATGAGCGTCAGCGGAGGTGCGCGGTCGCAGCTTACGAAGGAAGCGGGAAGCCATCGCGTGGTTCTGTCGTCGGACGAGAAGCATACCGCCGACGTTTATTCGTATGCCAACAAGCCACCCGAGTTGTTTATCGACGGCAAGAAGGCGACCTCGTCGCCGGCGCCGGAGTTCTGGGACTATCCATGGCTGGATGTGCCGATCGTCCAGGTACCGGCGCGCGACGGAAAGATGGTCCCGGCGCATTTCTACAAGCCGGCGAATTACCGTCGCGGCGGACCCGCGGTGGTTTTCGTGCACGGGGCGGGGTATGCGCAAAACGTGCATAAATATTGGTCGCCGAATTATTCGCGCGAATATCTGTTCCACCATTTTTTGATGGAACACGGCTACATGGTGCTCGACATGGACTACCGCGCGTCGGCGGGATACGGACGCGACTGGCGCGCCGCGATCTATCGC
>JAIQFJ010000134.1 GCA_020073325.1 Terriglobia bacterium
GACAAGATGCCGGCGGAAGCGGAGATTCGCAAGGCGGTGACGGAGGTGGCGGAAAATGTCCGCGCGTTGTCGAAGGCTCCGGCGGGTGCGTCGTTTTCGGGTCCGACGCTGTTCTAGCCGCGCGCGGCGGCGCAGCTTCTGGCGCAACTGATCGGCGACAATCTGGCGATTCCTCGCAAGCCGCTGGCGGAGCCGGGCCGCGCGGTGAATTTTCTGCCGAGCGAGCTGGAAACGAAGATCGGGTCGCGCATTTTTCCGGATTGGATCGACATTCTGGATGACCCGACGCAATCGGCATGGAACGGGCGTCCGCTGCCGGGAAATTACGCGTTCGACGATGAAGGCGTCGCCGCGAAACCGGTCAGCGTGGTCGAAAAGGGCGTGCTGAAGAATTTCCTGACGACGCGGCAGCCGATCAAGGGATTCGCGGCGTCGAACGGGCATGCGCGTCTGCCGGCGGCGTACGGCGTGCATCATGCGGCGATCAGCAATCTGTTTGTGAAGTCGAGCCAGTCGGCGCCGATGGCGGACTTGAAGAAGAAGCTGATCGAGATGTGCAAGGAGCGCGGCAAGGAATACGGAATGCTGGTGCGGAAGCTGGACTATCCGTATTCGGGCGGCGTGGGCGATCTGCGGCAGCTTGCGTCGAGCGCGGGACAATCGGGCGGATCGGCGAGGCCGGTGAGTCCGCCGGTGCTGGTGTATCGCGTGTACGCGGACGGTCGCGAAGAATTGGTTCGCGGGCTGCGGTTTCGCGGAGTGTCGACGCGGTCGCTGCGGGATTTGATGGCGGCGTCGCAGGAGACGGCGATGTTCGATTTCACCAACAATGCGGCTCCGCTGGCGCTGATGGGCGCGGGCGGGTATCTGGCTCCGGCGGCGGTGGTCGCGCCGGGGCTGCTGTTTGACGAGATCGAGTTCGAGATGCCGCAGGAGCAGCTGCCGAAGCTGCCGGTCGTGCCTCCGCCGACGGCGGGGAAGTAAGTCGCTACCGGGGCACGGGCGAACGCCCAGGCGCCACCGGATAGAATGAAGTTTGCGGCTCCTCACGCGGACCATTCTTCGGGAAATCATCACGAGCGCGATGCTCGGGGCGATTCTGTTTACGTTTATCCTGTTCCTGCGCGGGTCGCGAATCTTATTTGAATTTCTCGTCAGGAACAGCGGGACGCCGTCGAGTGTCGCTTATCTTTTCGCGCTGGTGATTCCGCGGGCGCTGCCGTTTACGATTCCACTGGGAGTATTGGTCGGGACGCTGATCACGCTGAGCCGCATGTCGTCCGATGGCGAGATCACGGCGCTGCGCGCGGCGGGCGTGCCGGGGCGGCGCGTGGTTCCCGCGATTTTTCTCTTCGGGTTTCTGGCGATGACGCTGGCGGCGGCTTCGTCGCTGTGGCTGACGCCCTGGTCGATCCGCGAGTCGTACCGGGTGGAGAATCAGATGCTGGCGCGGCAGTTGACCGCGGATATTCAGCCGCGCGTTTTCGAAGAGCAGTTTCCCAATACGATTCTCTACGTCAGCGATATCACGTCGGGCCAGGTGTCGAAGCTGCGGCGGATTTTCATGGCGGACATCACGCCGCAAGCCGAGCGCAAACCGGGCACCGCGGATCGCGGAGATTCGCCGCGTGTGACGCTGGCGACGGAAGCGATGGCGCTGCCCGACGTCGCGCACAACAGAATTCAGTTGCAGCTTCGCAACGGAACCAGTTACGAGACGGACAAGGACAACAACTATCACATCTCCGGCGCGCCGACCGGCGATCAGGTTCTCGAAGCACAGAAGAGACAGGACCAGCACAATTCGAAACCGGCGACCGAGATCGACACGATTCCACTGTTTCGCGAGGCATATCGCAGGACGGACATCGATGCCGATCAGCGGCTTGAGGATCGCATCGAACTTCAGCAGCGGTTCGCGATGCCGATTGCGTGCGTGCTGCTGGCGCTGGCGGGCGTGCCGCTCGGGATCACGCGGCGTCGCGGCGGAAAATCGGCGGCGGTGGTGCTGACGGTGGTGCTGGCGTTCATTTATTACATGGGCCTGGTGAGCTGCGTCAGCATGGCGCGGCAGGGGACGATGCGGCCGGAAATCGGGATGTGGGTCCCGGATTTTGCCTTCGCGGTGTTCGCGATTGTGATGATCGCGCGGCTGGAGATTCCGGGCGATCACGACTGGATCGGCGCGATCACGGGATTTTTCACGCGGGTGGTCAAGTCGGTGACGAAGGCTCCGGAACGCGGCGCGCGGGCGCTCGACCGGTTGCAGCCGCGCGGATTTGCGTTGTTGCCGCAGGTGATCGACACGTATGTCCTGTCGAGCTTCCTGTTCTATTTCGTGCTGCTGGTGATCAGCTTCGTGCTGATCTTTCATGTCTTCGAATTTTTCTCGCTGCTGAGCGACATTCTGAAGAATCACCCGGCAATGAACCGGGTGCTGAGCTATCACCTGTTCCTGACGCCTCGCTTGATTTACGAATTTACGCCGATCGGGGTGCTGGCGGCGGTGCTGGTGGCGTTCGGGGTGTTGTCGAAGCATAACGAGATCACGGCGTTCAAAGCATGCGGCGTCAGCGCGTACCGGCTGGCAGTGCCGGTGCTGATCGCGGGATTTTTTCTGAGCGGAAGTCTGTTTGCGTTCGATCATTATTGGGTTCCGGAGGCCGACCGTAGACAAGATGCGCTGCGGGCGGAGATCAAAGGGAAGCATCCGCAGACCTATTTGCGGCCGGACCGTCAGTGGATTTACGGGAAGAACGGCGATCGCGTTTTTTACTACAAATATTTCGATCCGGCCGAGCGCGTGATGAGCGACGTGAACGTGTATGAGATCGATTCGGAATATTTCCGGTTGAAACGGCACATCGCGGCGACGCGCGCGAAGTGGGATTCGTCGCTGAATGCGTGGGTGTTTCAGAACGGCTGGAGCCGCGACATGGATCCGAAGTGTCCGGCGTGTCCGCCCAAGGCGTTTGAGACCTTCGCGGGCGGGATCCACATGTTCCCGGAACTCGAGGAGACGCCGGATTATTTCGTGCATGAAGTGAAGCAGTCGCACCAGATGAATTTCCAGGAACTGGAGGAATACATCGCGGACCTGCAGCACAGCGGGTTCGACACGATTCCTTTGCAGGTGCAGCTCAATAAGAAATTTTCAGTGCCGCTGTTTGCGCTGATCATGGCGATGGTGTCGCTGCCGTTCGCGTTTGTCGCGGGGAATCGCGGGGCGATGGCGGGAGTGGGGATCAGCCTGGGGATCGCGATTTCATATTGGTCGATCGGGCAGCTTTTTGAGCAGATCGGGAATTTGAACCAGTTGCCGCCGACGGTGGCGGCGTGGTCGCCGGATGTGATTTTTTCGCTGGCGGGATTGTATTTTCTGGCACGGATGCGGACGTAGGGCGGGGGAGATAAGTGAAAACCGGGACACCCGCTCCTTCGCAGTCGCGGCTCTTTGTCAGGGTCACGGGCAAGAGCCGCGAGTGACAACGAGCGGGTGTCGAGGTTTTCACACAGCCTTATGAAGGCGGCGGTTTTATTTCAGCGCGGGCGGATTGAGACGAATCCGCTGGTGTATACCGATGTCGCGATGACGGAGCCTCGGGATGGCGAGGTCCTGATCAAAGTTCATGCCTGCGGGGTTTGCCGCACGGACCTGCATGTGATCGAGGGCGAACTGCCGGTGTTGAAGCAGCCGATCATTCCGGGGCATCAGGTGGTGGGGACGGTCGAGAGGGGCGGCGCGCGATTCGAGCGCGGGGCTCGCGTCGGCGTGCCGTGGCTGCATTGGACCGATGGGTCGTGCGAGTATTGCCGGTCTGGGAAAGAGAATTTGTGCGAAGCCGCGACGTTTACGGGGCACACGGTGGATGGCGGGTATGCGGAGTACGTCGTCGCGAAAGAGGATTTCGTTTATCGCATTCCGCATGGATTCGAGGATCTGGCGGCGGCTCCGCTGCTGTGTGCGGGGATCATCGGATTTCGCTGTTTGCGCATGGCGGAGCTGAAGGCGGGCGATACGCTGGGGCTGTACGGATTCGGGGCGGCGGCGCATGTCGCGATTCAGGTGGCTCGGCATTGGGGCGTCAAGGTGTTTGCGTTTACGCGCGATGCGAGGCATCAGAAGCTCGCGCTGGAGTTGGGGGCGGAGTTCGCGGGCGGGGGAGATGCGGAGTCGCCTGAGAAGCTGAATGCGGCGATCCTGTTCGCGCCGGCGGGAGAATTGGTGCCGGCCGCGCTGCGCAATTTGAAACGCGGGGGAACGGTGGTGGCGGGCGGGATCCACATGAGCCCGATTCCGGAATTTTCCTACGACCTGCTGTATTGGGAGCGCGGTGTGCGCAGCGTCGCGAACAATACGCGCCGCGACGGTGAGGATTTTCTGAAGGTCGCCTCAGAGATTCCGATTCATACGCAGATCCAGACGTTTCCGCTGGCCGAGGCGAATGTCGCGCTGAATGCGTTGAAAAATGACGCGATTCGCGGAGCGGCGGTGCTGGTGGTCTAACTAAATCGGGCAATGTTCGTCTGGTGATCTATGCCGAGAACTGTGATCCTCGCACTGGCGGTGTTTTGCCTGGCTGCGGATTGGCCGGGGTGGCGCGGTCCGAATCGCGATGCGATTTTCCCGGAAACGGGGCTGATGAAGTCGTGGCCGTCGGGCGGTCCGGCGCTGGAGTGGAAGGCGCAGGGGCTCGGCGCGGGATTTTCGAGTCTTTCGATCGTCGGGAACCGCATCTACACGATGGGCGATCGCGGCGATTCGCAATACGTCCTGGCGCTCGACCTCGCGAATGGGAAGGAAGCCTGGGCAACGAAGATCGGGCCGGCGTGGGACGATAACGACGCGCCGGGTCCGCGCGGGACGCCGACGGTGGATGGAGACTCGGTTTACGCGATGGGCACGGAGGGGCAGGTGGTCTGCCTCGATCGCGCGAGCGGCGCAATGCGATGGCAGAAATCGATGACGCGCGATTACAACGGGCAGATGATGTCGGTCTGGCGCTGGGCGGAGTCGCCGCTGGTGGACGGGAGCCGTCTTTTGTTCACGCCGGGCAATTTCGATGCGATGGTGGTGGCGGTCGATAAGCGCACGGGCAAAGATCTATGGCGCGCGAGCGTAGGCCGGATCAGCGGAGCGGGCAGCAATGGCGCGGGATATTCTTCCATCGTGACCTCCGATGCGGCGGGAGTCCATCAATATATTCAGTTGATCGGGCGCGGGCTGGTCGGAATTCGCGCGGAGGACGGAAAAGTTTTATGGAAGTACAATCGCGTGGCGAACGACGTGGCGAATATCACGACGCCGGTGGTGCGCGGCGATTATGTGTTCGCGTCGACGGCTTACGGCGCGGGATCGGTGCTGCTGAAGCTGGAGAAAACCGCGGACGGAGTCGATGCGAAGGAAGTTTATTTCATCGAGGCCCGGAGTTTTCAGAATCATCACGGCGGGGTGGTTCTGATCGGCGATTATCTCTACGGCGGGCACGGGCAGAATAACGGCTTCCCGACGTGCATCGAATTTCTGACGGGAAAAATTCGCTGGGGCGGGAATATCCGGCCGGAGGGGACGTCCGGATCGGCTGCGGTGGCGTATGCGGACGGGCACCTCTATTTTCGCTATGAAAACGGCGTCATGAAGCTGTTTGAAGCCTCGCCGGAAGGACTCAAAGAGACGGGGTCGTTCCAGATTCCAGGCGTGCGCAAGCCGAGCTGGTCGCATCCGGTGATTCACGACGGAAAACTGTTTCTTCGCGAACAGGACGCGCTGCTCTGCTATCAGATTCGCGCATCCTAAAAAAGGCGAAGGCTACTCGATGGCGAACGCGAGCAGAACGTTGCCGGGCAGTCCGCCCCATGCGCCGTAGCCCGACGGAACGTAGAGCATCCCGCCGGCGACCGTCGGGCCGGGACCGTCCATCGATCCGCCTTTGGCGGCGACGCCGTTGACCGTTTCGAAATTACGCGCGGTGTCGAAGTCCCAGATGACTTTTCCATCGGCCGCGGCGTAGGCGCGCAGATGGCCGTCGACGGAGCCTGAAAAGACGGCGCCGGGGATCGCGGTGACGGCGGCGGATTGCGCGGGGCTGCAGTTGGGTCGCGTGCCGCAATCAGGTGGAGGAGCGGCCCAGATCTTCTTCCCGGTAGCGACGTCCAGAGCGAAGATCCCGCCGCCGGCTTTGGGATCGACAATGCGTTTCTCGCCCGGATTGAAGCCTTGCTGGATGAAGTCGATGTCTGACAGCGCGACGTAGACGTTCTTGCCGTCGCTAGCCGATCCCCATTGGATTCCGCCGAGCGTTCCGCCCTTGCCGACGCGCACCTGCCACAGGATTGCGCCTTTCTTATCAGGATCGAGCGCGTGCATCACACCCGATTTCTGGCCGACCAGCAGAACGCGCTTGCCGTTTGCGAGTTTCACCAGAATCGGCGAGGAACCGATGTCGACGTCAGGGCCGGCTTTATCGGGGCAACTCGATTTCTGCGGGCCGACGCAGGCCATGTTGAACACGTCGAGCTCCGTCAACTGGCGCGACCAGAGAATTTTTCCGGTCTGCATGTCAAAGGCGAGCACGGCGTCGCTGGTGTCGGTGGCCGGGCCCGCGAAATTATCGCCGGTGCCGGCGTAGATGATCTTCTTCTCTTCATCGATGGTCGGGGCGGACCAGATGCTGGCTCCGTTGGGTCCCCAGACGTTGGCGCCCGACGGAGTCTTGCCGACGATATGCGGAGTTTCCGCGATGGTGTACGTTTTCCAGAGCTGCTTGCCGGTCTTGGCGTCGAGGGCGATCATGCCGCCGCGGGCGGAGCAGCACTCGTACTTCGGATTCATCGCCGCGCCTTCTTCGGCGGCGACCAGCGGGACGAAGACGCGTCCTTCGAAGTAGCGCAGTCCGCCGGTGATGTGCGCGTGCGAATGATCGTCGATATGCGTGCGCCAGAGCAGCTCGCCGTTGGATGCGTCGACGGCGTAGGCATTGGCGCGGCCGTCGCCGAAGAAGGCGACTTGACGCGTTTTTTCACCGCTGACGCTGGCGATGTAGACCGCGCTGCGGACGGGAGCTTCGGCTTCGAACGACCAATACTGGCATCCGGTTTTCGCGTCGAGCGAATAAACGTTGCGATTCGCGCTGGTGACGAAGATGCGTCCGCCGACGACGGTCGGCTGGCCGTTCGAGGCGAAGGTCCCGGCGAATCCGAAGGCCCATTTCAGCTTGAGGCGAGGCACCTGGTCGCCGGTGAGACTTCCCTTCTGAAATCGCGTATTGGTGAGGTCGGGCGACCATCCGTTCCAGCTCTCGCCGGTCGCGTTGAAGGGAGCCTTGGTGTCGGCGCACAGGCCGACGGTGGAGACTTTGGTTTGTCCGATCAGCTTGCCGGTGAGGAACTCAGCGACGACGCGGCGCTCATCGGCGCTCATGGATGCGCCTTGCTCCTTCATCATCCCGGAGTCGAGCGCCTTGACGATATTTTCAGGCGACATTTGCCGCAGCGCGGAGGGCGCGGGGGCGCGAGTGGCGCCGGAAGCGTCATGGCACATCGAACAGCGCGTTTTGTAGAGCGCGGCTCCATCGGGGTCGGCCGCGAAAGCCGCGGCGCTGAGCAGAATCGCGAATCGGATCATACGAGACATCCGGCGCGATTCTATCATGCCTCAGCCGGGTGCGATCGTTTGACCAACAATGTGGGGCCGCTCGTCAAGAGCGGCGAGCCGGCTGCCGAGCCGGCTGTTCGTCACCGTTCCACATCATCCGGCAAGTCTGCCGGCTCGCGGCTCTAACGAGCCGCCCCACAGGTTTCCTCAGCAGTCCTAATTCGAAACGGGCAATTTGGTCGTGTTGGCGGCGACGCCGTTTTGCGACACCACCAGATCGAGATTCCCGGGCTTGGCGTTCGCCGGGACCGTCAGGTTGATTTGGTACAACCCGATCCCGGTCGGCGTCAGCCCCGCGTAGGCGTAGGTCACCGGTTGGCCGTCGAGCGTCACAGTGGGTTGATTATTCACCGGGACCAACTGCAGCGGCGTCGGGTCGCCCGAAGCGACCGGCGGAGTCGTTGGACCCATGCCCGCCAGATAGATCGTCAGGTTATCGCCGGGTTTGGCCGGATTGGTCGAGGTGATTAGCCTCGTGGTGCCGGAAATCTGCGCGATCACCGTACCGTCGGGGAATTGCGCGACACCGGGCTGGAGCGAGGTTACGTCGATGGTTTCCGGCATCGTCAGCGCTCCGTTGGCGCTCACGATCAGCGAATATTGGCGATTCGGCGTCAGCTCGAAGGGGACCATCACGTTGAGCAGCGAATCGCTCACATAGAACAAAGGAGCCTGCGTGCTGCCGATCAGCATGAACGTCCCGTTGAATTGTTGTGGCAGGGGGACAACGGTCTGGCCGGCGGCCGAAGCGAGGCCGGTTCCGTAAACCTGGGCGACGTTTCCAGGTGCGAGTCCCGCGCCGAGCGCCGTCGCCGTAGGAACGTTGAAGAAAATATGCAGCGCGCCGTTGTTGACCAGGCTCGGCGGGCTGGAGTTGTTCTGATTCACCGACCCGCTATACTGCTGCACGGCGGCGGCCAGCGATGCCGAACTGGCCCGCACGGTGACCGTCATTTCCGGCTGCGCGACGCCGGGCTGCCAGGTGGCGGAATACACATTGCTCGTCAAATCGCCGCGCAGGGAAATTGGCGGATCGCCGTTCGAAAAAGTCGCGACCGCGGACGCATTGGCTATAGAATTTCCGCAATCGTCATTCACCTGGACGATCAGCGTCGCGGGCCAACCGGCGGGAACCGCGAAATTATCCGCCATTCCGGTTTCCGTAACCGCGAGCTTTGAAGCGGTGCAGGTGGCCGCCGCGCGAGCGACGAATCCTGTACCCGCCGCGCCCGCCGTCGTGATGATCAGCGTCACGTTCACGCTGCGCATTGCGCCATTCATCGACACGTGAACCTTGCCGTAGTAAATGCCCACCGGCAGCGATCCCGGCGTCACCGATACCGAGAGTTTTCCCGGCGCCGCGGTCGAGGCATTCCCCGAGGCCGGCGTCACGGCCAGCCACGCGTTGCCGTCATTCGTATGGGCCGTGGCGTGGAAGGCCACCGGATCGACGCTGCTGGTGAAGACGGTCACGTTCTGCGGCGACGAAGCGGCCGTGGTGAACAGAAGCCCGCCGGGAGAGGGATCGGGCAGCGGCAGCGACGTTGCGGGCGCGACGTCGAGCACGGCAATCAGGTATTGCGGAGAATTGATCGCTCCGGGGTCGCTCACGCTGATCAGCGCGTAGTGTCCCCCGGCGGAAAGTGTCGCCGCATTGGCCGTCGGCACCAGGGTCAGGGTTCCCGGCCGCAGTTGCGACGCAGTGCCGTTCGGCGTGGCGATGGAGAGCCAGTCGCTTCCGGAAACCAAAGTCGCGTCCCATGCCGACGTCGTGGTGGGGTCGCCCAGATCGAGGACGGTCACCGATTGCGCCTGCGATGTTCCGGCTCCCTGGCGGGCCTGGAAGCGCAGCCCGTTGGAACTCAGTCCCAGCACCGGGCCCTGGTCGGAGACAAAAAACTCGACCGGAACGTCGACCGAGCCCGAGGTGGATGTCACGCGCACGGTGTCGTGATAAAAACCGGTCTTCAGACCGGCTGAATTGACGAAAACGCGCACCGTCGCGGGCGCGTTGGCGCTGATTCTTCCCGACGCCGGCGTGACGGCGCTGATCCACGAACTTTTCCCGACCACCGAGGTCGAGTAGGGGAACGCGCCGCCGCCGCCGATGTTGTCGATCACCACCAGCGCGTCCTGAGCCGACGGCGTCACGGCGCGGGCGGCGAAGCGGAGCGACGCGGGCAGCGCGGTCATCTGCTGCGTCCCTGAAGCGACGCTAAGCGTCACCGGCACGTCGATCGGTGACTGGCTGTTGTTGTTCGGCACCGAGACGTGGATCGTCGCCGAATATTTTCCGGGCTGCAGGTTCCCCTGATTCACGGCGACCGTCACCGCCGCGGGCGCGGGTCCGCCTTGCGGCGTCGCGGTCAGCCAGCTGGGCGGGGCCGTACCTGCGCCGCCGCTGTCCACGCTGATCAGGAATCCGATCGGCACGCCGCTCGGCGCGGTGATCGCGAGGGTTTGCTGCGGAGGCGTATCGCCTCCATTGATCGCGCTGAACGCGATCGACCTGAGCGATGTCTGCAGCAGCGGACCCAGGGGCGCTACCGAAATTTGAAATTGCTTGGTGGTCGTGTAGCCGTTCTTATCCGCCGCCTGAATCGTGAAGGTGAAGCTTCCGGTCGATTTGGGGACTCCGCCCAGCACGCCCCCGGTGCTGATCACCATTCCGGGAGGCGCCGATGTGGGCGTGGTGATCGAAAACGTGTACGGCGAGGTGCCGCCGGTCGCGTTGATTTGCTGCGAGTACGCCGTGTTGACCGTTGCCGTCGGCAGCGGCGACGCGGTGGTGATCAGCATCGGCGGCGTGACGACGAGTTGGAAGAACGCGGATGTCGTGGCATTCGCCGCGTCGGTCACGGAGATGTCGAATCCATAGTTTCCCTCCGCGGTCGGGATGCCTGACAGGACGCCGGGTACACTCAACGCCATGCCTTTCGGCAGGACGTTTGGCCCTGCGGCTGAGCTCGGGACCGACCACACGTATCCCCCGGCCCCGCCCGCGGCCGCCATCTGCAGATTGTAGTTCTGGTTCACTACACCGGCCGGGAGAATCACAGGCGTCGTGATCACCAGGGGGCCGATGATGTTGACCGTAAAATTCCGCGACGCGGAGGTCATCAACTCCAGATCGATGACGGTCACCGTGAAGCTGAACGCTCCGGGCTTGCTTGGCGTGCCGGTGATCGACGCCGAGCAGCTGTTGTAGGTCAGGCCCAATCCAGGCGGCAACGCTCCGGCGCTGATCGACCACGAGGGCGTGCTGAATTGCGTGCACGTCAACGATCCGTTGTAGGGCTGGTTCACCGTTCCATCCGGCAGGCTGCCCTGAATGGACTGGGCGAACGCTGCGGGAGCCAGCAGGGCCAGCCCGGCCAAAATCATTCTCTGAAGTAACGTCACAGAGATCTTCCTCACATAAGACATAATAGATTGCTTGCTCCATCTATCAAAGCAGATGGTTATTCTGGCGGCGGCCGCGGCCGGACTTTTCGGTCAGCAGCGCATTCCGCGCCAGGGTGCGCCGGCGACGGCGGCGGTGCAAGGTGTGTTTCGAAATCCGCTGGGATTAGGGCTTGGCGGCGTGCGCGTGCGGCTGCTCGGACTTTCCGGCGGAGCGGGCCGCGAGACGACTTCCACGGGCGACGGCGTCTTTCGCATGACCGGCTTACGGCCGGGCCGCTACCGGCTGAATGCGGAACTCCCGGAATTCGAGCCGTTCGAGCGCGAGTTCGATCTCGCCGCCGGCGATGCGTACGCGATAGAGGCCACACTGAAGCCACTGCCCAAGGAATCGCGGCCCGCCCCGGCGCGGGAGTCGATCCCGGGGTATCGTTCCGTGCCGTCGTCCGACGCGGCGGAAGCAGTGATCGCGGCGACGCCCACCGAGCCTCTCCCGCCCGAGGATAAAGTGTTCACGCCCGTCCCGAATCGCTGGAAATACGATTGGCCGGATTATCGCCGTTACAACGTGCCGGGCGACCTTCCCTACGTCAAGGGGCATTTCTACGATCCGTTCAATCAAAACCGCCTGAAGGGCGACTCGCCCCTGTTCGGGCAGACATTTTTGAAAATCGACCTGGTGAGCGATACCTTCGCGGACGGCAGGAAATTGCCGGTGGGCACGGGGCCGAGCACCGCGCGTCCGGAGAGCGCCGGATTTTTTGGCCGCTTCGGGCAACTCGCGACCAACGAAAATCTGTCGTTCTCCTTCGACCTGTTCCACGGCGATACGGCGTTCAAGCCGGTCGACTGGCGGATCAAGTTCACGCCCGAGATCAACGTGAATTATCTCAATGTGCAGGAAACGGGCGTCGTGAACATCGACGTTCGCAAAGGGACCACGCGGCTCGATTCGCATGTCGGCGTGCAGGAGGCGTTCGTCGAGGCGAAGCTCGCCGATCTGTCGAACGCCTACGATTTCGTCTCGGCCCGCGCGGGCATTCAGACCTTCAACAGCGACTTCCGCGGCTTCATCTTTTTCGATCAGGAGCCGGGCATGCGCATCTTCGGAAATTTCGATTCGAACCGCTACCAGTTCAATGCGGCATATTTCGCGATGCTCGAAAAGGACACCAACAGCGGCCTGAACACGATGCAGTATCGCAACCAGCAGGTGATGGTCGCGAACATTTATCGCCAGGATTTCTTCAAGCCCGGCTACACGATTCAGGCGAGCTTTCATTACGACAAGGACGACGCGTCCCTGCAGTACGACACGGACCATTTTCTGGTGCGTCCCGCGCCGATCGGCGCCGTGAAGCCGCATGCGGTCCGCGCCTATTACTACGGGCTTACCGGCGACGGCCACATCGGGCGGCTCAACATCACGCACGCGTTCTATCAGGTGCTGGGATTCGATTCGCTGAACCCGATCGCCGGCCGCCGCACGGATATCAACGCGCAGATGGCCGCGGCCGAGGTATCGATCGATCGCGATTGGATCCGCTATCGCCTGGCGGGTTTCTATTCGTCGGGCGACAAGAATCCTCGCGACGGCACGGCTCGCGGCTTCGATTCGATCTTCGACGACTCGAACTTCGCCGGCGGATTTTTTTCGTTCTGGAATCGCGAAGGGGTTCGACTGACCAGCACGGGCGTCGGCCTGGTGCAGGGCGGCAGCCTGATCCCCAGCCTCCGCTCGAGCAAGCTCGAAGGGCAGGCGAACTTCGTCAATCCCGGCATTGCGCTGATCAACGCGGGGACGGATATCGACATCACACCGAAGCTCCGCGGATTCGTCAATGTGAATTTCATCCGCTTCGTCCACACGGAGCCGCTCGAACTGCTACTCTTCCAGAACAACATTCACGCGGGCGTCGGAGCGGATTCGGGGATCGGAGTTTCGTATCGCCCGCCGTTGTCGGAAAATATCACGATTACCGGTGTGGTCAATGGATTCGTGCCGTTCCAGGGATTCCGGGACATCTACACGGGAGAAACTTTGTTTTCGGTAGCCGCCAATGTTCGATTCCGTTTTTAAATCTCGCTCGGTGTTGATCGCCAACCCCCGCCCTAACTGGCGAGGCTCGATTGCCGCTGCAAGCTCCGCCAGTTATGGCGGGGGTCCGTTCCTGCTTCTATTCCTGATCGCGTTTTCCGCCGCCGCCGCCCCCAACGGATGCGTCTCCTGCCACGGCCAGACCGACGCGCCGACCATGCATTCGAGCGGCATCGTCTACATTTCCTGCGTCGATTGCCACGGCGGCAATGCCGAGATTCAGAAACCCGCCGCGGAAGGCAAGGCGTACGACGAAGCCAAGAAAAAGGCGCATCCCCAGCCGAAATATCCCAAGCTTTTCCCGACCTCCGCGAATCCGGTCCGGGCTTACTCCGACTGGCTCAAGGAAAGCCCGGAATATATCAAGTTCGTCAACCCCGGCGACCTGCGCGTCGCGACGGAAACCTGCGGCAAGTGCCATTACAAGGAAGTTCGCGCCGTATCCACCAGCATGATGACCCACGGAGGCATGCTGTGGGGCGCGGCACTGTACAACAACGGCGGCTTCCCCTATAAGGACACCCATTTCGGCGAAAGCTACGGCCGCGACGGCAAGCCTCGCCGGGTGATGACGTATCCACCGCCATCGCAGGAGGACACGCTGAATCACGGCATCCTTCCGTCGCTCGATCCTCTGGGCCGCTGGGAATATTCGCAGCCGGGAAATATCCTGCGCGTGTTCGAACGCGGCGGCGGGCCTCGCGGCGACCTCGGCAGTCCGAACCCGGAAGAAGATCCCGGCCGCCCTGACGACAAACTGAGCGATCGCGGCCTGGGCACGCTGCTGCGCACCGATCCCGTTTTTCTCGGTCTTCAGAAGACGCGCCTGCTCGACCCGATTCTTTCCATGCCCGGCACCAACGATCATCCCGGCGACTACCGGTCGAGCGGCTGCACCGCGTGTCACGTGATCTACGCCAACGACCGCTCTCCGGTTCATTCGGGGCCTTTCGCCGCGTTCGGCAACGAAGGCCGCAGCGCGCAGATCGATCCGACGATTCCGAAAAACGAATCGGGCCATCCGATCAAACACGAGTTCACGCGGTCGATTCCGACCAGCCAATGCATCGTTTGCCATATCCATCCCGGGACCAACATGGTCGCTTCTTATCTTGGCTACACCTGGTGGGACAACGAGACGGACGGAAGCGTCATGTATCCGAAAACGCAGCACAATCCGACCGACGACGAGCGGTACAAGTCGTGGCAGGCCAACCCGGAAGCCGCCGCCGCGCGCGGGTTGTGGGGCGACAATGAGTTCCTCAAAAAAATCGGATCGCCCGAATTCAACGCACAGCTAAAACATACGCAATTTGCGGATTTCCACGGCCACGGATGGGTTTTCAGGGCCGTTTACAAGCGCGATCGCAAGGGCCAGCTCCTCGATGCCGAGGACAAGCCGGTTGACGACATTCGCAAATCGGTTCACCTCAAGGACATTCATCTGGAAAAGGGAATGCACTGTTCCGATTGCCATTTCGCGCAGGACGCGCACGGCAACGGCAAGCTGTATGGCGAAACGCGCAATGCAGTCGAGATCGATTGCATCGATTGCCACGGCACGATCGATCACAAGGCGACGCTCAAAACGTCGGCGGCCGCCGCGCCCGCGGGAGGCAACAATCTCGCGCTCCTGCGCACTCCGTTCGGCCAGCGGCGCTTCTACTGGCAGAACAACAAGCTCTACCAGCGTTCAATGATTGACCAGAACCGCGCGCCGTGGGAAGTGGTGCAGGTGGTCGACACCATCACGCCGGGCAACGAGCATTATTCCGAAGCCTCGCGCCTCGCCAAAACGATTCTCAAGGACAACACAACCTGGGGATCCGCCGCCGACGATTCGAAGCTCGCGCACGCCAATTCGCGCATGACGTGCTACGCGTGCCATTCTTCGTGGACCACAAGCTGCTTCGGCTGCCATCTGCCGATGACCGCGAAT
>JAIQFJ010000135.1 GCA_020073325.1 Terriglobia bacterium
TGGCGGAAGCGCCCCTGCTTGCCCTTGAGCGTGTCGCTGAGGGATTTGAGCGGGCGATTGTTCGCGCCGCGCAGCACACGTCCGCGGCGGCCGTTGTCGAACAGAGCGTCGACGGCTTCCTGCAGCATGCGCTTTTCGTTGCGCACGATCACGTCGGGAGCGTGCAACTCGATCAGCTTCTTCAGACGATTGTTGCGATTAATGACGCGGCGATACAGATCGTTGAGATCGGAGGTCGCAAAACGGCCGCCATCCAACGGCACCAGCGGACGCAGTTCCGGCGGAATTACCGGGATCACGTCGAGAATCATCCATTCCGGTTTGTTGCCCGACTTGCGGAAGCTTTCCGCGACGCGCAGGCGTTTGGCATACTTCAGCTTTTTCTGCTGCGAAACCTCGGTCTTCATGCGCTCGCGAATTTCGAGGCTCAGCGAATCGCAATCGACTTTCTTGAGTAGTTCCTTGATGCCTTCGGCGCCCATCATGGCGACGAATTTTCCGGGGAATTCCTGATCGAGCTGGCGCTTGCGCTCGTCGCTAATGACTTCACCCTTCTTGAGGTCGGTCACTTCGCCGTTGTCGACCACCACGAAAGCTTCGAAATAAAGGACGCGCTCGAGCTCGCGCAGCGTGATGTCGAGCAGGTAGCCGATGCGCGAAGGAAGACCCTTGAAGAACCACACGTGCGAGCACGGGCTCGCCAGTTCGATGTGGCCCAGGCGTTCGCGGCGGACGCGCGACAGCGTAACTTCGACGCCGCACTTGTCGCAGATGACGCCGCGATGCTTCATGCGTTTGTACTTGCCGCACAGACATTCCCAATCCGCGATGGGACCGAAAATGCGCGCGCAGAAGAGTCCGTCACGCTCGGGTTTGAACGTGCGGTAGTTGATCGTTTCGGGCTTGGTGACCTCGCCGTGCGACCAGCTTCGAATTTTTTCCGGGCTGGCGAGCGAGATGCGAATCGAATCGAAATCCGCGATCAGATTCGCACGATCGTATGGAGAAGAGCGGTACATATGATCAGCCATGATGATTTTCCTGTGTCCAGTCCCTTTCTGATTCCCAAAGCGCACAGCGCTTTTGCGCGTTGTGCGCGATCAATTTAGTCAGCCGCGATCGCGGTTTCCAGCGTCTCGCGCGGCTTCTTCATCAATTCCACGTCCAGACACAACGACTGCAACTCACGAATCAAAACGTTGAAGCTTTCAGGCACGCCCGGCTCGGCAGCCGCCTCGCCCTTGACGATCGCTTCGTAAATCTTGGCTCGTCCGTAAACATCGTCGGACTTGGCCGTCAGCAATTCCTGCAGAACGTAGGCTGCTCCGTAGGCTTCGAGCGCCCACACTTCCATTTCGCCGAAGCGCTGTCCGCCGAACTGCGCCTTGCCTCCCAGCGGCTGCTGCGTGATCAGCGAGTACGGCCCGATCGAGCGCGCGTGAATCTTGTCGTCGACCAGGTGCGAGAGCTTCAGCATGTAGATGTAGCCGACCGTAACCGGCTGCTCGAACGGCTGTCCGCTGATACCGTCCCAAAGCTGGACCTTGCCGGAGCCGTCGTAGAGCCGCTTGTCGAGCGCCAACTCTTTGGCCGCCGCGAGCCGCGACTTGATGTCTTTCTCGGTCGCGCCGTCGAACACCGGCGTGGCGAATTTCACGCCCAGCGCCTGCGCCGCCCAGCCGAGGTGCGTTTCGAGAATCTGCCCGACGTTCATACGGCTGGGAACGCCGAGAGGATTCAGAACGATCTCCACCGGAGTGCCGTCCGGAAGGAACGGCATATCTTCTTCGGGAACGATGCGCGCGATCACGCCCTTGTTGCCGTGGCGGCCGGCCATCTTGTCGCCGACGCTAAGCTTGCGCTTCATCGCGATGTAGCACTTCACCTGCTTGATCACGCCCGGAGGCAGCTCGTCGCCCTTGCGGAGCTTGGCGATGCGCTCCTCGGTGATCTTTTCGTGAACCGCGATCTGGCGCGACGTCATCTCTTCGATTTCGTCCACCGCCTCATTCACGCGCGGATCCTTGCCGGTCAGTTTCATGCGCTTGATGTCGCGCCCGCGCAGCTTCTCCAGAAGTTCACGCGAGAGCAGCGTGCCCTTCGAGAGCAGTTTCTTGTTCGTCTTTTCATCGTGCAGGTCGGCCTGCAGTTCCTTACCGTCGAAGTGCTCGGCAAGGCGCTTGGCGCGTTCGTCATTGAGAATACGCTTGGTGTCTTCGAGATTGCGCCGGAACTTATCTTCCTGCTTCTCGAGAATCAGCTTCGAGCGCTCATCGAGTTCGGCGCCCTTGCGGGAGAACACCTTGCAATCGACCACCGTGCCTTCGATTCCCGGCGGGCAGTACAGCGACGCATCTTTCACATCGCCGGCCTTTTCGCCGAAGATCGCGCGCAGGAGTTTTTCTTCCGGCGTGAGCTGCGTCTCGCCCTTCGGCGTCACCTTGCCCACCAGAATGTCGCCCGGCTTCACCGTCGCGCCGATGCGAATGATCCCGCTCTCGTCGAGATTGCGCAGGAAACCCTCGGCGATATTCGGAATATCGCGCGTGATTTCTTCCGGACCCAGCTTGGTATCGCGCGCGTCGACTTCAAACTCCTCAATGTGGATCGAGGTGTAGTAGTCTTCCTTGACCAGCTTTTCGCTGACCACGATCGCGTCTTCGAAGTTGTACCCGCGCCACGGCATGAACGCCACCAGCACGTTCCGCCCCAGAGCGAGTTCGCCCCATTCAGTGCAGGGTCCGTCGGCAAGCACATCGCCCTTCTTCACGCGCTGCCCCTGGAACACAATCGGCTTCTGATTGATACAGGTGTTCTGGTTGGAGCGTTTGAACTTGGTCAGAGGATAGATATCCGAACCCACTTCGCTCGAAAGCTGGCCGCCATGATGCTCGCCCTCCATGCGCACAATGATGCGCTCGCTATCGACAAGATCCACGACACCCGAGCGCTTGCACAACACCACCGCGCCCGAATCGCGAGCCGTCACGCGCTCCATGCCGGTTCCGACATAGGGAGATTCGGCGCGCAGCAGCGGAACCGCCTGGCGCTGCATGTTCGATCCCATCAGCGCGCGGTTTGCGTCGTCGTTTTCAAGGAACGGAATCAGGCTCGCCGCCACCGAAACAAGCTGCTTCGGGCTGACGTCCATGTATTCCACTTCGTCGACGTGCTTCAAAACGAAATTGCCGGCCTGGCGCGCGTTGACCAGCTCCGCCGTGATCCGCCCGTTGTCGTCCAGACCGACGTTCGCCTGCGCGATCAGGTACTTGTCTTCTTCCCACGCCGACAGATAGTCGCAGTGGGCTTCGAACTCGACCGGCGTCTTCTTCTGGTTCGCCATGGCGCGGTTCGCCTTGTCGACCTCCACGCGCGACATCACCTGATTGACCTTGAAGTCGGTATCCCCGGGATTGAGGATCCTGACTTCGTCGATCACTACGCCTTCTTTCACGCGGCGATACGGGCTCTCGATGAATCCGTATTCGTTGATCCGGGCGAAACAGGAGAGAGAGCTGATCAGTCCGATGTTCGGACCTTCCGGCGTTTCGATCGGACAAATGCGGCCGTAGTGCGTGGGGTGCACGTCGCGAACTTCGAATCCGGCGCGTTCACGCGACAGACCGCCTGGCCCAAGCGCCGAGAGACGACGCTTGTGCGTGATCTCGGAGAGCGGGTTGGTCTGATCCATGAACTGAGAGAGCTGAGAGGATCCGAAAAATTCGCGAATCGCGGCCATCACGGGCTTCGCGTTCACCAGGTCGTGCGGCATCGCCGTCGACATTTCCTGGTATACGCTCATCTTTTCCTTGATGGCGCGCTCCATACGGACCAGTCCGATGCGGAACTGGTTTTCGAGCAGCTCGCCGACGGCGCGAACGCGGCGATTGCCCAGGTGATCGATGTCATCGACGCTGCCGATACCCTTGCGGAGCCTCAGCAGGTACTGAATCGTATCGATAAAATCTTTGTGATCGAGCGTGCGCTTGTCGAGCGGCGTCGCATCGGCCTTGTCGTACAGCTTGATGTTGAACTTCATGCGGCCCACGCGCGAAAAATCGTACTTGCGCGGGTCGAAGAACATGCCCTGGAAGAGCTGCGTCGCGGTATCGACCGTCGGCGGATCGCCCGGACGAAGCTTGCGGTAAATTTCGAGCAGCGCGTCGTTCTGCTGCTTCACGCCATCCTTGCGCAGGGTGGCTGAAATCACGTTTCCGACGTCGTCCAGTTCGGGGAAAAACACGTCGAAGTTCGGAATCTTCGCGTCGATCAGCTTGCCGACCACGGTCGGGGTCAGTTCGTGATTCGCTTCGATCAGGACTTCGCCGGTTTCCATGTCGACCACGTCGGCCGCCACATAGGCGCCTTCGAGATCGTTCGGAGCCACTTCCACCTGCTCGATCTTCGCCTTGAGAATTTCCTTGTAGACCGAGTTGGTGATCTTGCGCCCCTGGGTGACGATCGTCTCGCCGCCCTTGGTGATCGCATGCGACAGCTTGTGGCCGATCAGGCCGTCGGAAACTTTCCAGTAGAGCTTCTTGTCTTTGATGACAATGTCGCTGGTCCTGTAGAAGGCGCGCAGAATATCCGCGTCGGTTTTCAAACCGAGGGCGCGCAGAAATACAGTCCCGTAGAACTTGCGCTTGCGGTCGATGCGGACATGCAGCAGGTTCTTGTTGTCGTACTCGAATTCGACCCAGCTTCCGCGGTAGGGAATGATTTTTCCGAGGAAGTAGCCCTGCGCCGGCTGCCGTTCGAAGAACACGCCGGGCGAGCGGTGTAACTGCGACACAATCACGCGCTCGGTTCCGTTGATGATGAACGTCCCGTTCTCCGTCATCAGCGGAATTTCGCCGAAGAACACTTCCTGTTCTTTGATGTCGCGAATGGTCTTGTTGTTCGTCTCCGGATCTTTGTCGAACACCGTGAGACGGATGGTCACCTTGAGCGGAGCCGCGTACGTCATGCCGCGCTCTTCGCATTCGGCGACGTCGTATTTCAACTGCAGCCCCACGGGGTCGCCGCAACGGTTACAGAAAGTGACGATGTTCTTGTTGAACGTTCCGCAGCGCGGGCACAGCACGTCGCCCAGATGGAACGGATCGGTCTGAATGGTCGCGCCGCAGGCGGGATTGCGGCACGTCGACCGCAGGTGGTGCAGGCCTTTCAGGTTGCCGCACTTGCACTCCCAGTTGCCGATCGCGTAGTCGACGAATTCGAGCTGCGAAAGGCCGCGGAAATCCGAGATCGGGAAAACGCTCTTGAACACGCTTTCGAGACCGGTGTCGTCGCGTTCGCTGGGCAGAAGGTCCATCTGCAGAAACCGCTCGTACGATTTCTTCTGAACCTCGATCAGGTTGGGAATCGGAATCGAAGTTTTGATCTTCGAAAAATCAACTCGTTCTCGGTAAGCGCCATTTTCCGGGGTTTGCATTATTCAAAATCCTCAAAGGCAGCGAGAGCCGCAAAAGGGGAGGCTCTCAAAAGCCTCCCGGAACTCACAATTTAAGACGAAAAGGCCCGAGGGTTAAGACACACCTCGGGCACGATGTTGAAACGCAGAGCGAACGGAAGCTCAAACGAACTGCCGTGCAGATCGCGGGGTACTGAAATCACTGTAAAAGGGCCGGGGCTCTCTTTCTCCGGTAGTCACATCATAGCAAACGCAGTACCACTCGTCAAATGGTATGCGAGCGGTACTGCGTAAGCGGGCTTAAGGTCCGGAACGAAGCCCGGCTTTTACTTGATTTCGACAGTCGCGCCGGCGTCGACGAACTTCTTCTTGATCGACTCGGCTTCTTCCTTGTTGACGCCTTCCTTGACCGTCTTCGGAGCGCCGTCCACCAGGTCCTTGGCTTCCTTCAGACCGAGGCTGGTAACTTCGCGCACCGCCTTGATGACATTGATCTTATTGGCGCCAGCCGCGGTCAGCACGACCGTGAACTCGGTCTTCTCTTCCACCGGCGCAGCCGCCGCCCCACCGCCGCCCGCCGCCGGAGCCGCCGCCACAGCGGCAGCCGCCGCCGAAACACCCAGCTTTTCTTCCAGCATCTTGACGAGCTGCGAAGCTTCGAGAAGCGTCAGCCCTTGAATCTGTTCCGCAATCGCGTTGATGTCAGCCATTTCCGTTATCCTTTAAACTTGTTTTCTTTAACGCCCTGGTCCACGACCACGGCTAGATTCCGACCTACCCCATTAACCGCAGTCACCAGCCGCTGGGCCGGAGCCTGGATCAAGAAAAGAAGCTTTGCGTAAATTTCTTCCTTCGACGGCAGACTCGCCAGATCCTGGATCCCGGTAACGTCCACCACCCGCCCCTGGACCATTCCGGCCCGGAACGTAAACGACGGATTCGCCTTGGCATACGTCGTGAGCGCCTTGGCCAGAGCCACCGGATCGCCCGAAGTATACGCCAGCGAGCACATGCCCTTCAGATCCTTCAAGAGGTCCGCAGCCTGAGTGCCCTCGGCCGCCTTTTCGGCGATGCGGTTCTTGATCACCTTATAGTTCGCGCCGGCGCCGCGGATCGTCTTGCGCAGCTCGAAATCCTGCTCGACCGTCATCTTTTCGTAGCCCGCCAAGAAGACGTTTTCGGATTTCTCAAGCTCCTTTTTGAGGGCGTCGAGATCTTTCTTCTTTTCCGATTTCTTCTTCATGCTTTCCTCTAGACCGCCTTCAGGTTATAGGGCGTCACGTCCAGCGGCACGCCCGGCCCCATGGTGGAGCAGATGGTCACGCTTCTCACGTACTTACCCTTGGCCGCGGACGGCTTGGCTTTCACCACCGCCTGCAGCAGCGTATTCGCGTTTTCGAGCAGCTTGTCGCTCGCAAAACTCGTCTTGCCGACCGGAACGTGAATCACGCCCGTCTTGTCGACCCGAAATTCGACCTTACCGGCCTTGACTTCCTTCACCGCCGTCGCAACATCGACAGTCACCGTGCCGGTCTTCGGATTGGGCATCAGGCCGCGCGGGCCGAGCACTTTTCCGAGCCGCCCGACCGAGCGCATCATGTCCGGCGTCGCGACCACGGCGTCGTAATCGGTCCAGTTTTCGGACTGAATCTTGGCGACCATCTCCTCGCCGCCGACGAAATCCGCACCGGCTTCCTGCGCCTCGCGAATCTTGTCGCCCGAGGCGATCACCAGAACTTTTTTGGATTTGCCGAGTCCATGCGGCAGCACGATCGTGCCGCGGACCATCTGATCGGCGTGTTTCGGATCGACGCCCAGGCGCATGTGCAGCTCGACGGTTTCGTCGAACTTGGCGAACTTGACCTTCTGGACAAGCGGCACGGCCTGTTCGATGGCGTAGGGTTTCCGCTCGACTTGCGCAGCGGCAGCAGTATATTTTTTACCTTGTTTGCGGCTCATGTTTTGATTGGTCCAAACGGCGGGACTCGTTCACGACGACCCCACGCCTCCCAAGGTGACAACTACAAAATCGTAGGGTAACAGATCGGATACGCCCACGCAAGTGGGGGTAGAATGGAGGGCATGAAGCGGGTTGAGAACAATCGACCGGTGGAGGCACTTCTTAGTATGCCTTCAAATGAAGATGCGCCCGCGACCAAGAGCGACCTTAACGTACTCAGAAAAGACATCGTCGAACGCATGGACCGCATACATGAGGACCTGATCGAAAAGATGCGCGACATGCAGACCGAGGTTCTGCGCGCCTTCCATGCCTGGGCCCGCCCGATCGAGATCCGTCTTCGCGCCTTCGACGATATGCAGCAGCGGCTCGGGCTGCTCGAAGAGCGGGTCGGCGCAATCCAGCGCGGCGACAAACCGGCAGCCTGAATTTTTGGAACCCTCCCGGCCTCTTCCCCGTACTTAACACTGTTTACAGAACAGATCCCTGTTAACTGCTATAATCGCCGGAACGGAGGTTTTACTATCCATGAAAAGATTCCTGACGTGCGCCCTGGTCCTCGCGGCCGCATCGCTCACCGCGCTGGCCGAAAAGCCGAATTTTTCCGGCGAATGGACGCTCAATGCGGATAAGAGCAATCTGGGGCCGATGCCTCCGCCGCAGTCGATGACGCGCAAGGTGGAGCATAGCGATCCCGCGTTGACCATGACGCAGGCGACGGTCGGCGGTCCGCAAGGCGATCAGACCGTGACGATGAAGATCTCGACCGACGGCAAAGAGACCACCAATGAAATGATGGGAACTCCCGCTAAGACCAAGGCGACCTGGGACGGCGACGCGCTGGTGATCAACCTGAGCGTCGATTTCGGCGGGACCGAGATCAAGCTGACCGAAAAATGGTCGCTCGGCGACGACGGCAAGACCCTGACCGACACCACGCATATCGTGGCGCCGCAGGGCGAGTTCGACGTGGTCTACGTGATGAACAAGAAGTAGCGCGATGCGAGTCGCGATTCTGCTGTGCACGGCGATGCTGGCGTTTTCGCAAAGCATCGCCGGCTCGTTCAGAGGAAGCTGGGCCGGCGCGAACGGCGGCGGCGACTTTCACCTCAGCGTGAAAACCGCATCGAGCGCCGAGGTCGGGTTCACCATCGAAGGCCAGGAAGTCCCCGGAAAAATTCTTTCGCTCAAGATCGACGGATCCTCGATCGACGTGGTCTACGAGTTCAACCTGCAGGGCATCAAGATGCAATCCGCCGCGAAAGGAACGCTCAAAGGCAAGTCGCTCGAAGGGACCTACAAGACCACCGCGGAAGGTTCGCCGGTCGACGAAGGGACCTGGAGAACCACGCTGTAATAGGTCAGCTCTTCTCGACCATTTTCCGCACGCGATCCAGCTCCTTCTTCAGACGACCTTCCCGCATCGCGAGCGACACCACATAAGCCGTGATGATCAGCCACGCGGCGACGAATCCGTAGAACATGTAATCGAAATTGCGGGTGTCCATTTTTTAGAGTCCCTTCAGTGAAGCGTGAGCGGTGCGGCGCAGCAGGTCGATTTCGCGTGAAACGTCCTCCTGGCGGATGCGGATCATCACCATCACGATCGCCAGGCACAGCAGGGCCAGCGCATTCCAGTACAGCGGATGTTCCAGAACCGGGTCCATGCGGCCGCCGCCGGTGCGGAACGTCAACACCGGTCCGGGATGCTGCAGGCGGGGGAACCAGTCGATCGCTTTGTAGACGAACCAGGCATTGACCGTTCCGAAGATACTGACCACGGCCGAAAGACGAGCGCGCTGATTCGGCTCATCGACGGCGCGGCGCAGCATCAGGTAGCCGACGAAAACGACGCAGCAGATCAGCATTCCCGTCAGCCGCGCGTCCCAGGCCCACCACACGCCCCACTGCTGCCGCCCCCAGATCGATCCGGTGACCAGGTTCGTCAGCGCGAAGGCGAGAGCCACTTCCGTGATCGACGCAGCCAGCGCGTCCCACCACAGATCTTTCTTGACCAGATACACAACGCTGCACGCCAGGCCCACGCCGAAGCCGGTGAGCCCGATCATTCCGCCGGGCACGTGAAAATAAATGATGCGGAAGATCATGTCCTGCCGCGTTTCGTCAGGCAGGCCGAGCAGAATGGTGTGCAGGTTCCACACCAGCAGCGCTGCGCCGATCGCGGCGAGAAGCACGATGATTCGGTTTCGCATATAGGTCACCCCAGCAGCACCGTGTCGATCAGGAACACGGATAAAGTCGTAAACACCACGTCGAACGCCACCAGCATCTTGATCCAGATCATGTCACTGGCCGTGATGGGCACGCCGCCGAGCAGCACAGTGGTCAGCGTCATTGCGGCCATCAGGGCCGGGATCATCAAAGGATAAACCAGCATCGGAAGCATCAGTTCCCGGATGCGCAGGTTCACGGTCAGCGCGCTGAAGAAAGTCCCGATCACCGTGAGCGCCCAGGTGCCCAGCAGCAGCACCGCGGCGAGCATGGGAAGCTGGCGCGCCCAGCGGATGTTATAGAACAATCCGAACACCGGCAGCGACACGATCTCGATCATCATCAGCAGAACATAGTTCGCCAGCGATTTTCCGAGAAACAGCGCCGAAGCCGGCATGGGCGAGGCGAGCAATCCGTCCAGGCAATCGTTCTGCGTCTCGCGCGAAAAACTGCGGTTCAGCACCAGCGTCCCGGCGAAGGAAAACACCAGCCACAACAGGCCGCCCGAAAATTCCTGAAGCTGGTCCGAGGTGGGATCGAAGGCGAAGCTGAACAGCACCAGGATCACGACCGAGAAGGCGATCGACGCGTTCAGCGCTTCCTTGGTGCGGAATTCCGAGCGCAGGTCTTTTCCAGCGATGGTCCACACCTGAGCGATCAGCGACGGCGCGGGCGCGCTGACCGGGCGTGAAATCTCGAGTTCGGCGACTGCTTCAGTCGTCTTCATAGGTCCTGTAGAGCCAGCCCGTATCGTCCACCATCTGCTGCGTCCGCGTTCCGGCGTAGGCGATCTCGCCGCGGCGGATCAGCGCGACATCCGTTGCCAGCACCAGCGCTTCCTTCAATTGATGCGTCGACATCACGATCGTGCGCCCTTTGGCGTGGGCGTCGGCAAGCAGGCCTTGCAGCACCGCGATGGCGCGATCGTCGAGCGCGGTGAACGGCTCGTCGAACAGCAGCACTTCGGGCTCGTGAATGAACGCGCGCGCCACCGCCAGCCGCTGCCGCATGCCGCGCGAAAATTCGCGGACCAGTCCGTCGCGGACGCGCCCGAGCCCGATGCGCTCGAGCCACGCGCTGGCGGTTTCGCCCGGCTGATCGAGCCCGTAGAGCCGCGCGAAGATCGTGAGGTTTTCGTGGGCGGACAATTCCTCGTAGAGCGAAATGCCATGCCCCAGCACGCCGATCCGGCGCCGCGCCGCATCGTCACGGACATTCGATCCCAGAATTTTGACCGACCCCTCGGACGGTTTCGAAAGCCCGGCGATGATCCGCAGAAGCGTGGTCTTCCCCGCTCCGTTGCGCCCCAGCAGCGCGACCGTCGAGCCCCGGTCGACGCGGAGCGCGATATTCCGCAAAGCCGCGAAATCTCCGTAGTATTTAAACACGCCTTCGATTTCGAGCGCGTGCGGCGCACGCACTGCTGCGGAGCTCACGCCGTGCCCTTTCTGTAGAGCATCGCGCCGCCCAGCGCCAGAATCCCCAGCGTCAGGCCCAGAATCCAGGGCATCTTGTCGTAAATCCGGGCCGAGGTAATTTCGATTTTCGGCGCGCCCGTATCCTCTTCCTGCGCCTCCGAAGTTTCGGCATTGCGCAGCGAACCTGTGCCTTCCATCTTCACTTCATAAGCCGGAGTGCGGACTTTATAGGTATTGGCGTGCGTCTGCGGCTCCTCGCCCAGGCTGTCGATGCCGTCCCCTGAAAGCTTCACCGCGGGCGGCGTCACCAGGAACGTGGGGACCTCGGGATCCGGGGCCTTCGCGGCAAACGAGCTGCCGGCCGGCAGAGTGTAGGCGATGTCGAAGCGCGTTTCACCGGGGCGGACCGGATAATCGATCTTGAACACATTCGGCTGATTCGTCTTTTGCGCTTCCCGCGAAATCGGCATGCCGCCGGGTGAATTGACCGTGATCTGCGGCTTCCCTTCGGCATTTTTCGGAAGATAAAACTGCGCCGAGCCTTTGGCGGGATCGTTGAAGGTGGTCGCGGTCTTGTTGTCGAACAGGAACGTCTCGCTCACGCGGATGTTTTCGGCGGAGGGCTCGAACAGAATCATGTGCTGCGCGGCGCGGCCGACGGAGGCATCCTTGGTCGCCTCGAACACTTTGACCTGCATTCCGGTGGAAGGCATGCCCGGAGGAATCATGGTCGTATACGTCGCGCCGCCGTAAATCGCCTGCAGCAGCGCGGGTCCGGGCGGATATTCTTTATCGATCTTGAATTTCCCCTCGGCGTCCGATTTGACGTTCGCCAGCGTCTGCATCCCGTTTTGTCCGGGCTGCACCAGCATGATCATCACGTTCGGCTGCGGCTTTCCGGTGGTGGCGTTGGTGACGACGCCATCGACGGCGGCCATGGCGCACAAGCTGGAGAGAAGAAACGCCGCGAGCTTCATGATGCCATCGCCTTTCCGCATTCGCCGCAGAACTTCATCGCGTTGGCGAAGCGTGCTCCGCAGCTCGGGCACGTGTTGTCGTCGGCCGGCTGCGGCTTCAGCGCGGGTTTCGGAGCCGCTTTCATCGCGGCGGGCGTCTTCTGGTCGATCGCGGCCAGCACCCCGGCAAGCTCCTTCTGCAGGGTCAGCTTGGTGGTCTGATAATCCGCATCCGACAATTTGCCGACGCGATATTCGAACTGCAGGTCGCGCAGGTTTTCGTAAATCGCGGCCTTGCGCTCTTCCAGGTGACGCGTCGGCGATTCCGGCTCCGGCTTGGGAAGATCCTTGGCCCGGACCGACAGCGTAAAGAACGTCGAGACAGCGACGACAAGTATGACTGCGGCAAGAAGAGTCATTCAATCCAACTTCGCAGTGTCCTTCTCGATGCGGTCCTGGTAGCGGTCGAGGAGCTCGGTATCGGCCTCTCCGGCCGGCTGCGGCTTGGCCGAGAAGCGACGGATAAACGCAAAGATCGCCGCCAGTCCGATCGCAATCGCGATCCATGGAGCGGTCCAGGCGAACAGTGAAAAACCTTGCGTGGGAGGACTGGCCAGCGCCTGCTTGCCGTTCTCCTTCACGATCGCGGCGACGATATCGTCGTCGGAATGTCCATCGGCCTGCATCGCGGCGATGCGCTTCCGCATGGGAGCGCAATAGCCGCATTCGAGCATCGCGCAGTCGCCGACGGTGTTCTTGCAGGATCCGCACAGGCACGCCAGCCGCGACGCGCACCGCACCACATCCGGCCCCATAATGCCCGATTCGTTTACGCCCTTGATCTCCTGCGCTCTACCCTTCGGCAGCAGCGCCGGAACCAGCGCCGCGCCCACCGCGGAGGCGCCCATGAAAAACGCCCTGCGGCTGGTCGAACGTTCCGGATTAGTTTTCTGCTTTTGCATGCTTCCCCGCGATCCCGACCACTTCCGTCTTCGCCCAGATCAGCTTGGTCTTGCTCGGGACCAGGCATACCAGCGTGCCCAGCAGCACCACCCAGTAGCCGACCCAGATCCAGGTCACCAGCGGAAACACATACGCCTGGATGATCACTTTTTGCCCATCCGGCGACGTGCCCGCGAAATTCACGTACAGGTCGTCATTGAGGCGGCGGCGAATCGCCACTTCCGACGTCGCCGACTTCGAGGCGCGGTACAGCCGATGCTCCGGCTCGATGCGGCCCAGATCGTCGCCGTCTTTGGACACGTCGATGTTGAGCTTGCCCCACTGATAATTTTCGTTCTGCCCCTGGTCGAAGCTCGCCACATGCAGCGTGTAGCGGCCGATCTGCAGCGAATTGCCGGGGACCACTTCCTGGGTCGTGTCCTTGTCGAACGCCTTGCCGGTGAATCCGATGAAGATCAGCACGATGCCGACATGGACCATGTAGCCGCCGTAGCGCCGCGTGTTGCGATGCGTCAGCTCGACCATCGAGGTCAACAGGTTCGATCCCGATTTCGAACTGATCGCCGAAGCGCCTTTCACGAATTCGAGCGCCACCGTGATCAGCACGAATGCGCACAGCATGAACGACATCAATGCGTAGAAGTGACGGACGCCCAAAACCGCGAGCACCGCGGCCACCCCGGCCGACGCCAGCATCGGCCACAGGAAGGCTCTCTTCAAACTCTCCACCGAACTGCGCCGCCACGCGATCAGCGGCCCGATTCCGGTCAGCAGAATCAGGAACAGGCCGATCGGCACCTGCACGCGATTGTAGAACGGAGCATCGACGCTGATCTTTTCACCCGTGACCGCTTCCGAGATGACCGGGAACAGCGTGCCCCACAGCACCGCGAAGCAGCTTGCCAGCAGGATCAGGTTGTTGAACAGGAAACTCGACTCGCGCGACAAAACGCTTTCCAGTTGCGATTCGCTCTTGAGGAAATCCAGGCGATTGAGGATCAGGTAAACCGTCGCCGCGATGCCGATCGCCAGGAAGGTCACAAAAAATTTCCCGATCGATCCGGATGCAAATGCGTGCACCGACGAAACCACGCCGCTGCGCGTCAAAAACGTTCCGAAGATGCACAGGAAGAACGTGGTCGAGACCAGCACGATGTTCCACACCTTCATCATGCCTTTCTTCTCCTGCATCATCACCGAGTGCAGAAACGCGGTGGCCGTGATCCACGGCAGCAGCGAAGCGTTTTCCACTGGATCCCAGCCCCAGTAACCGCCCCACCCGAGCACCGCGTACGCCCAGCCCGCGCCGAGCAGAATTCCCGTGGTCTGGAACAGCCACGTCACCAGCACCCAGCGGCGCGTCGTATAGATCCAGCCTTCGCCCGGCTGCTTGGTGATCAGCGCCCCGATCGCGAAAGCGAACGGCACCGTCGATCCCACATAGCCGAGATACAGGTTCGGCGGATGGATCGCCATGGTCCAGTATTGAAGCAGCGGATCGAGCCCGTTGCCGTCGCCGACGTCGACGACTCCGTGCATCGACGTGAGCACGTTGAACGGTTTCGCGACAAACGCAATCAGGATCAGGAAGAACGTCTGCGTCGCCATCAGGATCGCGGTGACGTACGGCATCATCTCGCGAAATTTCGTGCGATTCCGGTACACCACGATCACCGCGTACGACGCCAGCAGCCAGTTCCACAGCAGCAGCGATCCTTCCTGACCGCCCCACCACGCCGCGAACTTATACACCAGCGACATCGCCCGGTTGGAGTGCGAAGCGACGTAGGCCAGCCGGTAATCGCCGTACATCAGCGCATAAATCAGCAGGCCCGAAGCGACCGTGACCAGAGCCCACACGCAGTACACCGCACGCTGGGCGCTGAGCACCAGAAAAGGACGCTTCGACCACTTGCCGGCAACCGAAGCGATCACCGCGTAAATCGCGAAGCAAAAGGCCAGGAGAATTGCGAGCGCGCCTATGTTTTCCATGGGGTGTTTTCTGAAAACCTAGGCGGCCGGCTTGGTGCGCATCTGCGGCGGCTTGGCTTCGTACTTCGAAGCGCATTTGGCCTGGATCTTCGAGGCGCGGAACACGCCGTCCGGACCCAGCTTGCCGTCGGCCAGCGCCTGCGACCCGTCCTTGAA
>JAIQFJ010000570.1 GCA_020073325.1 Terriglobia bacterium
GCTCTTCCATGTCGAATGGCGATTTCAGAAACGGACTCGCCATCGGTTTGCCGTAAGTCAGCTTGCCGAGCTGCTCGCTCATTCCGAAGCGTGTCACCATTTGCCGGACCAGCGTGGAGACGCGTTCCAGATCGTCGGACGCTCCCGTGGAAACGACGCCCTTGTATTCGATCTCCTCCGCCGCGCGTCCTCCCAGCAGCACGGCGATCTGATCCTCCAGTTCCTGCTGCGTCATCAGGTAACGTTCCTGCGTCGGCAGTTGGAGCGTATAGCCCAGAGCGCCGATGGACCGCGGGATGATCGACACGCGATGCAGCGGATCGGCATGCGTCACGCTCAGGGCGACGAGAGCGTGCCCCGCTTCGTGTACCGCGACCCTCCGCTTTTCGTCCGCGCTCATCACGCGGCTTTTCTTTTCGAGCCCCAACGTTACGCGATCCGCCGCGTCTTCCAGATCGCGCAGTTCCACGCGCTCCGCTCCGCGCCGCACGGCAAGCAGCGCGGATTCGTTCACGATGTTGGCCAGGTCCGCCCCCACCATTCCCGGTGTGCGCGCCGCGATCGTTTCCAGGTTGACGTCGTCCGCCATCTGGACTTTGCGCGCGTGGACCTTCAGAATCTCGACGCGGTCTTTCAAATCCGGCCGGTCCACCAGCACCTGCCGGTCGAAACGGCCCGCGCGCAGCAGCGCGGCGTCCAGCACTTCCGGCGTATTCGTCGCCGCCATGATGATGACGCCCTCAGAGCTGTCGAACCCGTCCATCTCGGCAAGAAGCTGATTCAGCGTTTGCTCGCGCTCTTCATTGCTGAACCCGATTCCGCGGCCCGAGGTGCGCGATTTGCCGATGGCATCCAGTTCATCGATGAACACGATGCAGGGAGCCTTCAATTTGGCCTGCTCAAACAGGTCGCGAACGCGCGCCGCTCCCACGCCGACAAACATCTCGACAAACTCGGATCCGGAAATCGAAAAAAACGACACGCCCGCCTGCCCGGCCACCGCCTTCGCCAGCAGCGTCTTACCCGTTCCCGGCGGACCCACCAGAAGAACTCCCTTGGGGATGCGCCCGCCGAGCCTCTGATATTTCCCGGGCTGCCGCAGAAAATCGACGATCTCTTCCAGTTCCACCTTCGCTTCGTCCACGCCCGCGACGTCGTCGAAGGTCACCTTGGTCTTGCTGGCCTGATCGTAAATTTTGGCCTGATTCTTCCCGAACGTCATCGCGCCGCGCCCCTGCATCATTCGCCGCATGCCCACCGAATAGATCAACACGATGAACAGAAGCGGAAACAGCCAGCCGAGCAGGTTCCACAGCCACTTGGTCTCGATATGCCCGGTGAATTTCACGGGATGCGATTCCAGTTCCTTCAGCAGCGCCGATTCGTCGACTCCCGGCAGCCGCGTCGCCGTGATGGTCCGTTCAGCTTCGGACTTCGCATGCGCCGGATCCGATTTCAAAATTCCGATCAACTGCCCTTCCGTTATCTGCACTTCGCTCAAGTGATCGGCGCGAAGCTCCGCCAGGAATTGATCGTAGGAGACCTGCTTCGAGGACGTGCCCGGGAACAGGCGATTTACGAAATAGACGGCGGCCACTACCAGCACCAGATTGAGGACCGTGAAGATCCAACGACGATTCGGCCGAAGTTCCATTGCGCTTTCGAGGGGAGCATTCCGGTCGCCATTCCGATGAAAGCGCAAAACAAGCGCCCTGGCGCGCACCCCCCTATGCCAAATGACCCGGCCGGTCATTGCGGAAGACGGAAATTGCTGGATTTTCGTGCGGCGCAAAAAGTGCAGTGAAAAAGATCACCCAAGGAGTTTTCGTATGAAAATCCGCGACCTCATGACCAGAAACGTCACCACTTGCCGCACCGACACCAACGTCGCCATCGCCGGCTCCCTCATGTGGGAACACGACTGCGGGATCGTTCCCGTGGTGGACGATGCGGAAAAAGTCATCGGTATCCTGACGGACCGCGATATCTGCATCGCGTTGTGCACCCGCAACGTACGCGCGTCGGAACTCACCGCCGGCGACGTCGCCAGCAAGCGGATTCTGAGCTGCACGGCCGAAGAAGATGTCCGCTTCGCGCTCGAAACCATGCGCCAGGCCAGAATTCACCGGCTGCCGGTGGTGAATCGCGCCGGCGCTTTGGAGGGAATCGTCTCGCTGGACGACATCGTGATGTACGCAGAAAAATTGGACGGCAAAGCGAAAACGGAAGTGCCCTACGACGACGTGCTTCACACACTGCAGGCGGTCTCCGCCCATCATCAGAGCCAGCCGCTCGTCACGCTGGCCGGATAGAAAGATTGCGGGAATCGGACACTCATGAATCGACACTCTCACTCACTGGCAGGCCAGCAGACTCATGCCGACCGCACACGCGTGGCGGGCCGGCGGCATAACCGCGCGGCTCCGGGGCCGATCTGTTATCGAGCTACCATTCCCATCATGGTGCTTGCATTCAAAGACAATCATGACGCGGCGATCACGATTCCCGCCGACGCGATCGTCGAGATCGTCGGTCCGGACCGGGACGATCGCTTCATGATCGTGCGCAGCCGTGGCGAAGAATTTCTGGCGTTCGAGTCGGACTTGAAGGATCTCGCGCACGTGATCGGCCCGCGCGCTGAATGCTAAGGGCGGGGTGGCCTTCCCCTGCGCGCCGCTTTCCAGAGTGGCGCTCTTTGACGACCCCATCCCTCAGGCCGCGACCGCCGCGTGACGTTTCAGCCACTGGCTGAATTTCGCCCACTTCCACGTATTGATGACCGAAGCAGCCTCCACCCAGCCGCGGCGAGCCTGAAAAACGCCGTAGCGGATCCATTCAAGCTGGGCCGTACTGTGCGCGTCCGACCCGATGACTAAAAGAGCGCCGGCGTCGCGAGCACCGCGCGCCATTACATCGTTCAGATCGAGCCGGAACATCGACCCATTCACTTCCAGGGCGACCCCGGCATTTGCCGCCGCGGCCACGATCTTCTAGAAATCAAATTCGAGCGCGTCGCGCGTGCCGATCAGCCGGCTGGTGGGATGCGCGATGACGTGAACGAACGGATGGG
>JAIQFJ010000136.1 GCA_020073325.1 Terriglobia bacterium
GGAGGGACTCCCAGATTCTTGTTGCGTGCTCAATCGGGAGAGCAGGCTAACAATGTGGCAAGAGCCTTAACATTGCCGTCGGCCACGGAACTCAAAACGAGACTTCTGGAAAGAGGTTCCATGATTGCAATGCTTTATAGACATGGGTTCTGGGACTATCCGGCTGATCTTCAATGCAGTGTTGAGCTTCTTTCAGGAGAAGCAGGCGCAGGGAGCGCTCGCACTCTTGCGCCGCCAACTGACGATTCAGGTGCGAGTGAAACGCGACGGCGCCTGGACGCGGCTGCCGGCCGAACGCCTCGTCCCGGGCGATCTGATCCACCTGCGCGTCGGCGATATGGCCGCCGCCGATGCGCAAATATCCAGCGGCGAAGTATTGGTCGATCACGCAGCCGTCACTGGAGAATCGACTCCCACCGAGGCCGGCCTGGGCTCCACCATATTCACCGGAGGCTTGATGAAACGCGGCGAGGCGACTGCCGTGATCACCGCGACCGGAAGCCGCACTTTTTACGGCAGGTCCGCCGAACTCGTTCGCGAAGCAAAGGCTGCCGGACATCTTCAGCAGATGATCTTCACAGTCGTGAAATACCTGGTGGCGTTCGATGCGGCGCTGGCCGTTCTCGTTCTTGCTTTTAGCTTGAAAGCCGGAATCGGACTCGGCGATATTCTGCCGTTCTGCGTGATGCTGCTGGTTGCATCGATTCCAGTCGCGTTGCCCGCCACCTTTACCCTCGCCTCCGCCGTCGGTACACGCGAACTGGCCCATCTCGGCGTGTTGGTGAGCCGATTATCCGCGATTGAGGAGGCTGCCGCACTGGATGTGCTGGCTACCGACAAGACAGGCACGCTGACGAAGAACGAACTGTCGGTTGCGGCAATCGCAGCGGTTCCGCCGTACTCGGAGGCCGAAGTGATCCGGTTTGCGGCGCTGGCCTCGGACGAAGCGACACAGGACCCGATCGATCTCGCGATATTCGCCGCCCGTCGCCAGTACCCGGACACGCCCGAAGATGTCGTTCAAAAATTTGTTCCCTTCGAGCCGTCGACGAAATATTCGGAAGCTTCGGTGAAGCACGGAGCGGATTTCATTCGGATCGTCAAAGGAGCGCCGGCTGCGATTTCCGCACTGCTCAGAGCGCCGCTGCCGCCCGAAGCCGATCAATTGGCCGGGGACGGATATCGCGTGCTGGCGATCGCGGCTGGCCCGGAGCAGTCGATGACGCTCGCCGGATTTGTCGCGCTGCTCGATCCGCCGCGCGAGGATTCGGCGGCGCTGATCGCAAGCCTTCAGGGTCTCGGAATCCGCATCCTGATGATCACGGGCGACGGCTTGGCGACGGCGCGAACGGTCGCGGCGAAAGTGGGGATCGGCGGGCAGGCTTGTTCGCCCGATCGAATCCGCACGGATCCGGCTGCGGCCGCCCGGGACTGCGATGTCTTTGCCGGTGTTTTCCCGGAAGATAAATTCCGGCTGGTGCAGGCGCTGCAGCGCGACGGTCATATCGTGGGAATGACCGGCGACGGAGTCAACGACGCTCCCGCGCTCAAGCAGGCTGAAGTCGGCGTCGCTGTGGCGAACGCCACCGACGTTGCCAAGGCCGCCGCCAGTATTGTGCTGACCAAGCCCGGCCTGAGCGACGTGGTCTCGGCGATTCAGACCAGCCGCCGGATCTACCAGCGCATGCTCACCTACACGTTGAACAAAATTATCAAAACCATCGAGATCGCGCTGTTCCTTTCTCTGGGCGTGATCCTGACACGTGCGCTGGTCGTCACGCCTCTGCTGATCGTGCTGTTGCTGTTCACCAACGATTTCGTCACGATGTCGATCGCCACGGATCGCGTCTCTTTTTCCAAACAACCCGACCGCTGGAATATTCGATCCCTGATGGCGACGGCGACTCCGCTGGCCGCATTGCTGGTGTGCTTTTCTCTCACCGTGCTACTCATTGGGCGCGGCTTCTTATCGCTCTCCACCGGACAGATCCAGACGCTGGCGTTTCTAACCCTGGTCTTCAGCGGCCAAGGAACCGTATACCTGGTCCGGGAGCGGACCCATTTCTGGCGATCCCGTCCAAGCCGCTGGATGCTCGCCGCTTCCGTGGCGGACCTGATCGCGGTCAGCTTTCTCGCGATGGAAGGAATCCTGATGGCTCCGTTGCCGGGGAGAATCGTAGGCAGCCTGCTTGCGACCGTCGTTGTTTATCTCTTTGTCGTCGATTTCCTGAAGATCCGGATTTTTGGACGCTTTCGATTGTAAGCTTCACGAGCTTCCGCTTGTGCGTCAAATCGCGGCTTTTAGGCGCGCTGCCTTGCGTCCTTTCAGCCATCTTCGCCCGCATTCTCTTCCCTCTTCGCTCTCTGCGTTGGAAGCGGGAATGCACATTTAGATTTGATCTCCTCAAAGAAGTCCCGATCGCGAAAACTCTCGACAGCGGCTCGCGCAAAAGAGCAAGCGCCTCGAGAGAAAGAAAGGAAACAAGACATGAAGCGAGCATTGATACTCACTTTTCCGGTCGCCGCGCTGGCGGCTGCGTTCCTGATCGCACAACCCGGCCGGATGGGCCAGGGCCGCGGTCCGCACGGCATGATGATGGGTACGCTCCCGGATACGATCGTCTCAGAAACCAATCCGATCACTCCCGCTAAAGTCGCGCTCGGCCGGATGCTCTTCTATGACGGTCGACTCTCGAACGACGGCACCGTGTCGTGCAACTCCTGCCACGACCTCGAGAAGTACGGCGTGGATGGACGCCAATTCTCGCTGGGGGTCGGCGGACAAAAGGGCGGCCGCAACTCGCCGACCGTGTATCATGCGGCCGGTCAGGTGCTGCAGTTCTGGGACGGCCGCGCCGAAACCGTGGAGGACCAGGCCAAGGGTCCGGTGCTCAACCCGGTGGAAATGGCGATGGCATCCGGGACCGAGGTCGAGCGGCGATTACGCACGATTCCGGGTTATGTAACGGCGTTCGAAAATGCGTTCCCCGGACAGCCGCGGCCGGTGACATTCGACAATATGGCTCTGGCGATCGGCGCGTTTGAGCGCGGCCTGGTAACGCCCTCCCGCTGGGATCGATTCCTGGCCGGCGATCGTGCGGCGCTCTCCAACTACGAATTCGCCGGGCATCGCGAATTCATGCGCGACGGCTGCGCCAATTGCCACAATGGTACGTTCGTCGGCGGCCGCTCGTTGCAGAAACTCGGCGCCGTGAAGGCCTGGCCCGCGACCAGCGATCCCGGGCGCGAGGCAGTGACGAAAGCGGAAACCGATCGCATGACTTTTAAAGTGCCCACGCTGCGGAACGTCGCGAAGACGGGGCCGTACTTTCACGACGGAAGCGTCGTGCAGCTCGATGAAGCGGTCCGGCGCATGGCGGAGTATCAATTGGGCGCGAACCTCGAGCCGAATCGGGTGGGTCAGATTGTGGCGTGGCTGAACACCCTTACCGGCGAGATCCCAAGCGATTACATCCGTAAACCCGAATTGCCGTAAGACGCGTTTGAGTGATCCGCATGATCCTGGCAATGTTCTTCGCCGCTGTGATCGGGCTCTCTTTGGGCGTCCTCGGCAGCGGGGGCTCGATCGTCACGTTGCCGGTTTTGATTTACATCGCCGGAGTTGAAGCGCACCAGGCTATCGGGATGTCGATGGCCATCGTCGGCGCGACAAGCCTGTTCGGCGCGCTCCTTCAACTCCGGCGCGGAAACGTCGCGCTGAGACCGGCGCTCATCTTTTCAGCCACCGGCATGGCCGGCGCGTTCGCGGGTTCGACCGCGACGCATCTGATTTCGAAGACGACACTCTTGCTGATGTTCGCGGCCCTGATGCTCCTTGTCGGCTCGTTCATGCTGCGAAAACCTTCGTATCAGAAGAGCCGGGTCTGTTCGATACCGCGCTGCCTCGCGGTCGGGTTCGCGGTGGGATTGCTGACCGGATTTCTCGGCGTCGGCGGAGGCTTCCTGATTGTGCCGGCCCTCGTGTTCTCCGCTGGACTCGACACGCGGCTCGCGGGAGGCACCTCGCTCGCGGTGATCGCGCTCAACTCAGCAATGGGGCTCGCCGGCCAACTTCGCTACATTCGCGTCGACTGGGGCCTTCTTGCCGAATTCCTGCTCTTCGCAATGATCGGCATGCTGGGCGGCATTACCCTGGCTCAGCGCCTTCACGAGACGGTGTTGCGCCGTCTGTTCGCAGTGGCCCTGATCGTTCTCGCGGTGGTCATCGCTGAGTTGAACCTTTAGAGAGAGGCGTGCCGCTGTTCGCGGCTTCGGAAGGAACGCCGAGCAATTCCTGAACGCGGTCGAGCTCGTTCCGGGTTTTTCCGTAATCCACCCATGCGCGAATGATCCTGGAAAGTTCGTCGACGAGGTCCGCATTCAGTTTGAGAAATCTCCGGCCTCCGGCCGTATTCAATCGGTCCGGCCCGCTCTTCATTGTCTGGATTGCCTGATCTGCCCGCGTCGCGGATTCCTGCATCAAAGGGAGGATGCGGTCGACGACGCTCTGCTGCCCGCTCGATCCGTCTTTACGCATCCCCGCAAGGGAAGTGGCATGCTTCCGAAATGCGGCGACACGTTCCGCATAGGAGTCCAGGATGCCGGCGTGCGTCTGCCACCCGCCGCTGGAAGAGACGATGAAGTCGAGCGTCGAAACATCGCTACTCAGCCGGGCAGACAGATCCTTTGCCTCCGACAACGCTTGCGTGAGTTCCGGATTCTCGCTCGCGCCGTTCAGCGGTTGAAGCCAGCCGCCGAACAGGGCCAGCGCGCAGGCAGCGGCTGGTATGTTCATAGATCCTCCCGTTAGCCGAAACGCGATGCACAAAACATTTCCGGACCGTCGATCAGCAGCGGGCTGCGCGCGTTGAACGCTTCGGCATAACGCACGTCAACGAGGCTCCCCAGTATAGCGGCCTTCTGCAGCAATCACGTCATTTTCTTGGGCAATTCACGATCCAACAGGACCGGTCGCATTTGTTCAAGCATGCGTCGTTCCATCTCCTGATTTACCCCGGGAAGGGCATCTGAAGCGAGCACGCGCCGGCGCCCAAAGACCGTGAGTCCCATCGAAGGTGACTGAAAAACGTGTCGAAAACTTTGGACGCTCGCCCGCATGGATGTTCAAGTTCCTGAGTAGGCCTCGCGGCATTGTGCAATGGTTCGCGATTTGTATGACATGCGGCTAGCGCAAGCAGGAGAACTACGCCGTACTGTCGCGCGTGACGGAGTTCAAGGCCTGGAATTTTCGCGGGCCTTTCGTTTTCAGCCAATCGTGCCGGGTCTGATGCTTCCCGTGTCTGACGGATGCGAGGTGACGCGCGAACTGCGCGGCCGCGGCGATAAGACTCCGATCCTCACGTCGCCGAGGATTACCTGACGAACGGATACGCCGCGTCAGATCCAGGCGTTCGTCCGCTCTCCTGAGAAAATCGCGATCCGCACAATGACTCAAATGGACCCCCGGCGCTTGCTGCGCTTCCGTTGGAAGCGTTGCCTTAGCGCCGCAGCTTCCGGTCGAAAAACGCGTCCGCGGCTTTTGAGGCGATTATCCAGTGCTCGAACCGCAGGAAATCGTGAACCTCATCCGGGAAAATCAGCTCCTCCAGATCGACACCTTGCTCGCGCAGCGCTTCGACTAACTTCACGGTCTGATTGAACGCGACATTGCGGTCGTCATCGGGATGAATGAACAACACCGGCGACTTCCACGTTTTCACGCTGGCGATCGGCGACGACTCAAACGCCAGCCGCATCTGTTCGCGCTCCTTCTCCGTGTTATAGCTGGGCGTGGCGACGCTGGCTCCCGCAGCGCTCCAGTCGTGCAGACCCATCATGTCGACTCCGGCGGCATACAGATCGCTCGAACGCGACAGGGCGAGCGCGGTTAATAATCCTCCGTACGACGGCCCCCAAACACCGATCCGTTTCCGATCCACGTCGGCGCGGTTCGCAAGGTACAGGCCGGCGCCCGTGACGTCATTGAATTCGCTGGACCCCGAGGGTCCATAATCGATCGCCTCGCGAAAATTCAAACCGTAGCCGACTCCGCTGCGGTAGTTTACCGAGAGCACCACGTATCCTTTGTTCGCCCAATATTGATTGATCCCGTAGCAATAGGAATAGGCGTCCATGGGATGCCAGCCGAGCAGCATCTGCCGCCGCGATCCGCCGTGGAAAAAGACCAGCGCCGGATGCCGGCCTCCCGTTTTCGGCAGGAACAATTGCGCGTGGATCATCATTCCGTCCGACGCCGGAAAGATCACCTGCTGTGGGACCACCTGTTCGTCCAGAGGATAGTCCGCCGGAATCGAATCCGGCGCCAGGTCGTGCGGAGCCGCGTTGGCGGGCTTCAGCGCCGCGCGGCCGATCTCCTTCGCGCTCGACCGGAAGTACACGATCGCGCCGCTGCCGGCGTCTTCCGGTTCCCACTCGATGCCCTCCCCCAGCTTGCCGAGCACCAGCGCCGGCTTGCCGCCGGTCACCGCGACGCGCCAGATGTGCCGCCGATCGATGTCGTCCTGGTTCGAAGAAAAAATCAGCTCGCGCCGGTTCACGCTCAGCGAAACGTGCTCGATCTCGAAATTGTCGCCGGGCGTCAGTTCCTTGGCGGAACTTCCTTCCGCGGAAACGGAATAGAGATGATTCCAGCCTGTCTTCTCCCACGAAAACGCGAGCCGGTCGCCGTCCGTCCAATAGAGCTGGTCGGACGCGGACATCCCGTGGCGAACGCTGCCCGGACCTTTCTCGGCGCGCCAGACTTCGCGGCCCACGCCCGTCGAAACGTCGGCGATGCGAATGGACCAGGGGGTTAATTCTTCTCTCCGGGCCTCCGCGCCACCCGCGCGCGATACGCTCGGTGTACGGACAAATGCGATGCGTCTTCCGTCCGCGCTCCAGGCAGGGCTGGAATCGCGATCGGTCGAAGGATCCAGATACTTCACCGGCTTCTCGCCCGGTTTGTAGATCCCGATGAACGAATGATCCCCGCGCGAATTCATGAACGCGAGTTGCGACCCATCGGGCGACCATCGCAAATTTGACGAGCCGCCGCGCGTGCGCACAACCTCGACGGGCTTCTCGCCCTCGAGGGTAGTCATCCAGATTTGCGACGCGCGGATGAACGCGATGTGCCCGTCTTTCGAAACCGACGGCGAATGCCCCTCGGCGAGTCTTTTCGGCGCGCCGCCTTCGAACGGGACGATCCAGATCGATTGATCCGGCGTCTGCGTCCAGCTCATCGGGTTCGGCGACACTTGCCCGATCTGTTCCAGGTTGCCGCCGCGAACGTAGACGATCGACCGTCCGTCCGCGGTCCACTGGATCATCCCGACGTCCTGCCCGTCATCCTCTTTATATGTGGTCAACCTCCGGCCTTTGTAATCCGGCGCCGCTGCCACCCACAGGTTCCGTGCGCCTCGCTCGTTGAGCAGCCATACGACTCTTCCGCCCCCCGGCGAGGCATGCATCTCCGAAGCGTACGGAGCGCCGAGATACTGTTCGATGGTCGCCGCACTGGCGACGAAAGAGAGCAGCAGCAGAATTCGCATGCGGCGATTGTATATCACGAGCAGGACTGAAACGCCGCCGCGGAGCCGTTTCAAAGCCGAGCCTGTGATACGGTATCGCACGTGAATCCAAACTCCGCAACCCAAAGAGACGGTCGCGCTGTGCCGCTGTATATCCTGTGCACTTTCGGCCTGAGTTCCATCCTTTGGTTTCTGATCATCAAGTCCGGACACGTCGGCGGAGCAGGCGGCGCCTACGTCGCGGCGTTGATGTGGTGCCCGGCGCTCGGCGCGCTGCTGACTTGCAAAATCCTCGGGCGCGATGCGGGAAGTCTGGGCTGGAAGTGGGGACAAACGCGCTATCAGGTCATCAGCTACCTGATCCCGCTCGGTTACGCCACGCTGACGTATGGGATCGTGTGGCTCACGGGGCTCGGCGGATTTTACAACAAGCGATTCGTCGCAGCCGTGGGTGAGCGTTTCGGTCTCGGCCCTCTGCCTGCCTGGGCTTCCATTGCGATGTATCTTTTCTTCTTCGGAACCACAGGCGTCGTGCGCGGCTGCGCCACCGCGCTCGGCGAAGAAATCGGCTGGCGGGGATTTCTTGTGCCGGAGTTGGCCGGCCGCACCAGTTTCACGCTGACCGCGCTGATCTCCGGATCCGTCTGGGCGCTGTGGCACTATCCGATCCTGATTTTTGCCGACTATAACGCCGGCACGCCCACCTGGTACAGCCTCACCTGCTTCACCGTAATGGTGGTCGGGCTGTCGTTCGCCTTCGCCTGGCTGCGGCTCAAATCCGGAAGCCTATGGACCGGAGCGATCATGCACGCCAGTCACAATCTTTTTGTGCAGGCGTTTTTCGATCCGATCACCGCCGATACCGGCCCGACAAAATATGTCATCGGCGAATTCGGCGCTGCTTTGGCGGTGACACTCGTTCTTGTGGGCACATATTTCTGGACCCGCCGCGGCGAACTGAGATCGAACGGTTCCTAATGGACGTAGTCGAACGCGTCGATCGTAATCGTCAGATCTTTCTTGGGCATCGCAATCGTCGTCCGCGCCGCATAGAAGGGTCCCTGCGGCAGACTCGCATATTCGACCGTGACGCCCACCGGTTTGCCCTCGACAGCGGCGCGGATCTCAACCTGCGCGGGACGCCGGCCAGCAACGCTCCAGACCAGGCTGAGCGAGTCCGACGGGCTCACCACACCGGACGCCGTCAGCTTGATGTCGGCATCGGGTCCGCTGCCGACACGTGAAATCGCCACTTTTTCGAGCAATCCTTTCGACTCCGCGCCGCCGCCGAGATAGCTGCGCACCAGGCTGGTCAATTGCTCGGTCTCCTTTTTCATCTCTTCTTTTTTCTTCGCGATTTTTTTCTGCGCCATGCGCCCGCGCAATTCTCCGCGGCCCCCGCCCGCCGGGCGCGCCGGCGATTCCAGCGGTGCCACTTCCATTTTTCCGTCCACATAGCGGACCAGGTCCGTACGCGCCGCCGTTCGATCCTTGATACGAATCGTCGTCCGGCGCTTGTAGCTGTATTGCTTCAGCGCCTCGGCATTCTCCTTCATCTTCTGTCCGATTCCCATTCCGCCTTCGGGCAGCGCCTGCGCGAAACCGAGTGTGGCGATAAGAAACAAAATCTTCATCTGTCGACTCCGCATTTGATTCTTTCGGCGAGAAACCGCAGCAGTGCGGTGCGCTCCTCCGGCCCGAGCTTTCCATCGTGATTCGCATCGAAACGCGGACCCGCGACGCGCAGGATCTCCCTGGCGCGCCGCGTCACACCAGCCGGCTCGCCGCCTTCCAAAAGAATTTGCTCCAGGCGTCCCAGGAAGAACTGCTTTCGAAACCGCGGAACGTCGTCTGCGCGCGGCAGCACTACCTGCATGAACAGGAGCGCCATTTCGTCCGTGGTCTGCTCACCGAACGTGACACGCTTGGGCGGATTCGAGGGATTGTGCGGATTCCCCGCGGAATTGTCGTACACGTAGCTCATCTCGATGCGCGTTCCCTTGGGTAAGCGCACCGGCTCGGCGTAGCGGTACGAGCCCTGCCAGTTGAAATCCCAATCCCTGATCCAAATCAACGGCTCGATTCGGCCGTCGGGAAATTTCGCGGTGACCTTCATCTCCTTGCACAGCAGGTGCGCGTGCGGAGTGATGCCGATCAGATCGACGTCTTCAGGCACTCGCGCCCAGTCGGTGATCGTCTGCTGCGCACCGGCGGCCAGATCGATCTTGCGCGTGCCCACGATCATCCCCGAAAGCCCCTTCGTCGGCGGGTCCCCGAACGTCAGCCCGATGCTCGATTGATCGGCTTCCGGTTTGCCCGACGGATGATAGTGAATCTGAATCACCAGATCCGAACCCCTATTCACGGTCTGCACGATGCCGGTTGGAAGCGGCCGCGTGGTTGCGCCCGGCGCCCATCCTCCCAACGCTCCTTCGGGTGCGATTTGTGGACCGCCGAAGCAGGGATACCCTGGCTCCGGCGTCGCCGCGTCCAGTTGACGCGCCTGGCCGCTTCCATCCAGGAAGAAGAGCGCGTGATGTACCACCTTCGTGTTGCCGGGATGAAACTCGACCGTCTTCACGTACTTGTCGGCAGAAAATTTCAGCGGGACGACGAAGCACTGAAACGCGTCCCGGCCGTCGGCGGGGATCGAGAACGAAGCCGGGACCGTGAACACCGCGTCGGGCTTGCCCGACTGCCATCCCGAGGTGAATTGCGGCGGCGCAGGCTTGCGCGCCGGATCGCCTTCGGCCGCGCCGTTGCGAGCCCATTCGCCGATCATCGCGATCTGCGCATCGCTCAGGCGCCGCTCGTCCTCGAAATGTCCATAACCTGCTTCCGCTTTCCATGGCGGCATGTAGCGCTTTGCCGTAACCGCCGCGATTTGCGAAGCCCGCTTCGCCGCGTCCGAATAACTCAGCAGCGAAAACGGAGCCACTTCGCCAAGCCGGTGGCAATTCGCGCAGTTTTCATAAAGAATCGGCGCGATGTCCTGATTGAACGTCGGCGTGGCGGCGATTGCCCCGCATGCCACCACGAGCGCAAGGGGCGCGAATTTCATGTTCTCCTCATTTGAATTTCGGAATGGCGCAGCCGATCGATTTCGTGGCCGCAACGCCAACCGGCTTTCCTGCGAGAAACGCGTCGAGCGCGGCCCGCAAATCGTGCACCGTGGCTTCGGGCCGCTGCCTCCCGAAATCCTCCACGCGATTGTCGATCCGGCCGCGATATAGCACACGCCCGTCCGGCGCGAGCAGCGCCGCCTGTGGCATCGCCGTCGCGCCGCTGAACTCGACCAGAATCTGTCGCGGATCGAAAAGCAGCGGAAACTGATAGCGATATTCGCGGACGTAATGTTCTACATCCGTGTCGGCGACGCTCGTATCGGCTTGCACCGCGTACGTGCGAACACCCTGCGGCGCGTAATCGCGCGCGATCCGATTCATTTCGGGAACGTAGCTGTTCGTCACGGGACAATCGATCGTCACGAAGAACAGCAGAATCGCCTTTGACCCGCTCCACTCCTCCGCGGTATGGGCCACGCCGTTGGTGTCGCGCAACTGGAACTGCGGAATCGCACCGAAGGCGGATGCGCTCACCCATAGAATCAGATTCCGGAACATCGTTCTCATGCTCACCCGCCTTCGCTTCATCTGCGGTCCTGCTTTGTCGGCGATCCGCAAAGATTTGTCGGATTATCTGCGATAGCGAGCCGCCCGGCTGAAGCTTCGCGTATTGCCGTTGCGGCCCGTAAACGTGTTGGTCACGACACCGCCGCTGCGGGTTTTCGTGTCCGTCCGCGTTCCGCCGTTGACGCCCGTATAAGACTGCGTGTCGCTGTAAGCTCCGTTACCCCAGCTTCGATTGTTCTGATACGTGGACGTCCCGCCGTTGAATCCAGTCTTGGTTGTCTGGCGCGACGTGTAGCCCGGACCCCGCGATGCCGTCGTGTTCGAGTTCGCCGTCTTGCCGTTGAAGCCGGTGACGTTGCGATTGTCGCTGTAGGAGCCATTCCCCCACGTCGCGTTGTTCTGATACGTCGCGGTCTTGCCGTTTGCGCCGGTAACCGTCGTGTCGCGAGAAAAATTTCCCGGCGTCTGCTCAATCGTCGTCGAAACAGATTGCGCCGAGGCCAGCGCCGCGGTCGCAATCAGGAGCCATTGGATTTTCTTGTACATTGCAGTTTCCTTTCTGGATGTTTTGCAGCACATTTCGTTCTGCTGATAACGACGAGACGGGCGCCCGTCCCGGCGAAAAGATCTGTCGGACGCCGGTAAAGATTTGTCGCCGACAAAACTTGACCGTGCTCCGACATTTCTGGCACTCGCGCGAACGAACTTCGCCTCATCCTGAGTGCGTATGAAAATGACTGCTTTCATTGCCTTGTTTTGCCTCTACGCGACCGCGCAGGATCTCCAGCCCGTTCGCGAATTTGTCTGGACCGATCTGGGATTCATCCGCGGCCAAACCGACGGCGTCGTCGATCAATTCCTGGGAGTCCCCTACGCGGCTCCGCCCATCGGGGATCTGCGCTGGAAAGCTCCCGCCGATGCACCGCGATGGACCGGAGTCCTCGATGCCACCAAGTTCGGCAGCCCGTGCGTTCAAGCCGGCCCGGCCATCGGCGGCCAGGCGATCGTCGGCAGCGAGGACTGCCTGTACCTCAACGTTTATCGTCCCGCCGCCGCCAGACCGCGCGACCTGCTGCCGGTCCTGATGTTCATCCACGGCGGCAGCAATCAGAAAGGCGCGGGCAGCGATTACGATCCCAGCCAGATGGTGGCGAAGACCGGCATCATCGTCGTCACGATCAACTATCGCCTGAACGTGTTCGGATTCCTCGCGCATCCTTCGCTCGATGCCGAGGCCGGCGAGCCGTCGTCTGGAAATTTCGGGTTGCTCGATCAGCAGGCCGCCATGCGCTGGGTTCGCGCGAATATCCTGGGCTTCGGCGGGAATCCGCTGAATGTCACGCTCGACGGCGAATCCGCGGGCGGAATCGACATTTGCGCGAATCTCGTATCGCCTCAAGCCGCGGGCCTGTTCAACCGGGCGATCCTGGAGAGCATGTATTGCCCGAATGCGACCCATGACGAAGCGCTTCAGGTGAGCGCTCCGGTCACGACCGCGCTCGGCTGCGCCGACCTCGCCTGCATGCGCGCCGCCGCGGCAGCCGACATATTCAATGCCGCCGGAAACTTATCCGGCGAGCCGGGCGGAGGCAACGGCTTCAACGCCAGCCCGAACTACGGAAGCAGCGTGCTCCCCATGGATCCATCGCGGGCGCTGAGCGCCGGGCAATGGAACTGGTCGTCGATTCTGATCGGTTCGAATCACGATGAAGCCGCGTTCTGGATCGCGCCAGCGCTGCTCGCGGCCAAAGTGAAATTTCCAGTCAGCGAGCAGGCGTATCAGGCGATCGTCGAGACCCAGTTCGGATCCTTCGCCCCGAACGTGCTGAGCGAATATTCGATCGCCGATTATCCGAGTCCGTTTATGCGGTATGCGGATATTTCGACCGACGATTCGCCGCTCGGCTGTTCTGAAACGCCGTTGTCGCAGTCGTTCGCCGCGTTGACCCAAACGTTTCGCTACGAGTTCAACGATCCGAACGCTCCCACAGCCGGCGCGAACGTCGGCCTGCCGTCGACGCTTTCGCTCGGCGCCGACCACGGAAGCGAGTTGCAGTATCTGTTCAAGATGACGCAGCTCCCCGGCCCGCAGACCGGCGCGCAAAAGCAGCTCTCGGATCAGATGATGCTCTACTGGGCGAATTTCGCCCGAACCGGAAATCCCAACGGCGAGGGACTCCCGGGCTGGCCCCGCTATGACGCAGCCAATCATCAGATCCTGTCTCTTCGTCCTGATGGAAGCCGCATCCTCGACACCTTCGATACGGATCATCACTGCGCGTTCTGGGCGACGGCACCGCCCTCGCGCGGCTCGGGAATCACCGACTACTGACTCAGGCGGACGGATCGGCGGGCAGGACGATTCTCACCTCCAACCCGCCGCTTTCCCGATTCGCCGCGCGAATCGATCCGTGATGCAGCATCACGATCTGGCGCGCGATCGCAAGCCCCAGGCCGGCTCCCCCGCTGGCCCGGTCGCGCGCTTCATCCACACGATAAAACGGTTCGAACACGTGTTCCAGCTCCTGCGCGGAAACGCCCGGCCCCTGATCCTCCACCAGGATCGTCGCCTCGCGGCCGTCATGACGAAGGCGAATCGCGACCTGAGTGTTCGGGCGAGTATACTTCAACGCATTTCGCGCGACATTTTCGATCGCGCTGCGGACCAGTTCATTCGCCCCGCGCATCGTGCAGCTCGCGCATTCGGCGAGATTCACGCCGCAATCCAGACTGGCCGCTTCGAAATCCGCGTCGGAGGCGATCTCGCGAACCAACGCGCTCAGGTCGAACTTTTCCATCGGCGGCGGCCGGTCAAGCGACTCCAGCCGGGATAGCGTCAGCAGTTGCGTGATCAGGGCGTTCAGCCGGTCCACTTCGCGCTGGATTCGCGCGAGAGAAACGCGCGACGCGGGTTCCGCGCGACGCCGCATCAGGCCCAGCGCAAGCGTCAGACGCGTGATGGGCGATCGCAACTCGTGCGAAACGTCGGCGATCAGGCGCTGCTGCGCTTCTATCAAGGATTCGATTCGCGAAGCCATCTGATTGAAGTCGCGGTTCAGGCCGCCGATTTCATCCGCTCTGCCGAGTACGGCCGGTGACATCACGCGCGCCGTAAGATCCCCGCGCGAGAATCTCGACGCCACCGCTCGCAGATGGACCACCGGAGCCGTAACGTGACGCGCCAGCAGGAAACAGAGAATTCCTCCCGTGACGATCAGCGCGGCGATGAAGGTTCGCGGCACCCGTCCCACTCCTTCGCGGCGCGGCGGATACGCGACGAATTCATAGACGCCGTCGCGTCCGCGCAGGCGAACCCCGGCCGCATGCTCGCGCATTCGAAACGTCAACTGCTCTTCCGGCTCCGAGCGCAGGTCGCGCTGCAAATCCGGCGCGACGAAGCTGCCCCCCAGCGCGCTTCCATCTGAATCGAGCAGCGCGGCCTGGATTCCCGTGTCGGCCCAAAACAGTTCGAGATAGCGAGCGAGTTCCGTCCGCCCGCCGCGCTCATATGCTTCGATCGCGCTGCGTCCGCCGGAAACGATCGCGCCACGCCCCACGCGCGGCCACCCGAACGGAAGCTGATCGGGATTGTTGAGCGCGAATCCGATCGCGACAATCACAACGACGATCGTCGTGGCCGCGCAAAACGCCAGAAACATCCTCAAAAACAGACTGCTCATGACTCCTGCGGCTGGCTTTCAGGTGCGCGATAGACATAGCCCGCGTTGCGCACCGCGCGAATCCGGTCCCGCCCGTCGGGCTGCGCGCCGAGCTTCTTTCGCAGGCTGCTCACGTGATTGTCGATGCTGCGATCGAACGTCGA
>JAIQFJ010000137.1 GCA_020073325.1 Terriglobia bacterium
CGAGCGGCAGATTCCGGTGTGGAGCAAGAACAGCTTCGCCGAGGAAAAGCCGGGGACGCGCATTGTTCCGAAGATCGAATCGGCGCGCGGGCCGCATGCGGTGACGTCGATGGGCGACGTCGCGCTGGTGTCGATCGAGCCGGCGAATTCGGTGTTGAGCGGAACGAAGATCATGGCTCGCGCGATGGGGGCGCTGGCGCGCGCCAACGTCGAGGTGCTGGCGATCACCAGTTCCAGCTACCGTCAGAATTTCTGTTTTCTGGTTCGCCAGACGGAGTTGGAGCGCGTGACCGAATATCTGGAGGAGAGCCTATCGCTCGAATTCGCGCACGGTTATTTGAAGCCGGTCGAGGTGGATAAGAACGTCGGGCTGATCGCGGTGGTGGGCGAAGGAATGCGCGGGACGCCGGGGCTTGCGGGCCGCATCTTCACCGCGATTTCGCGCGAGAAGATCAACATTATCGCGATCGCGCAGGGGTCGAGCGAGTTGACCATTGCGATCGTGGTGCATCGCGACGGGCTGGAGCGCGCGGTTCGGGCGATCCACAGTGAGTGCGAATTAGGGAAGGCCTGACGTCGTCTGCTGTGGGGCCGCACGTCAGAGCGGCGAGCCGGCGGATCGCCGGCTGCTGGGCGTGTTCGCGAAAATCACCACAAGAGTCCACGACGGCGCCGCGGGTTTGACCGTAGAGACTTCAGCCGGCATTGCTGCCGGCTTGCCGCTCTGACGAGCGGCCCCACTTGAGACGCTTGGACTTTATAAAAGCGCGACCTGCGCTTCGGTGGGTTCGGCTCAACAATACCAGGGCTCGTCGAGATAAGGGATTGCCGCGCGGGCGACCAAGTGGAGGTCGGGGAGTTCGGCCAGTAGTGCGACTCTCGTGAAAATTTGGGGGCGCGTTCCTTTGGTGGCGACGAGTTCGAAGGCGCACTTCGCCAGGCGCTCGACGGCAGCATCGCGATGCTTCCACGGGTAAATCAGCGATTTCGCGTCGAACGGGCCGGCCTCGATGTCGTCGAGTTCGAGCAGCCGCGATCCCTGGGTGATTAGCAGCCGCAAGGCGAGCTGCACGGGCGCGACGTTTTCGACCAGATCGAGTTCGGCGATCGCGCGGAGAAAGTCGCGATAGCTTTCGACGGTGGTCCACGGCGTGAACGCGATGAAGGTCGGCTGCAGGGTCAGGCCGTGTTCGCGCATGAGCGTGGCTGCTTCGAAGAAATCGCGGCGCGTGTGATTCTTTTCGAGTTTTTTCAGAACCGAGTCATCGAGCGATTCGACGGCGCTGACGATGAATAAACATCCGGTGTCGCGCAGTGGGCTGAGCAGATCGCGATGTTTCAGAAGATGCTCGATTTTGATGGTTGCGTCGTAAGTGACCGAAGGAAATTCGGCGTGCAGCGCTTCCACGATTTTGAGCGCGTGGGTGGGGCCGTTGAAGAAATCGGGATCGCCGAACGTGACATGCTGCGCGCCGGCGGCGATCTGCTGGCGGATATCTTCCATCACGACGTCGCGCTGCACGATGCGGAACTGGCCGTCGTAGACGGGGACGATGGGGCAGTGGCGGCAGCGATGTTTACAGCCGCGGCTCGCTTCGGTATAGGCGATCTGTTTCGAGGCGTCGCCGTGACGCAGTTTCGCATAGTCGCCTTGCAGATCGCGGCGGTCGGGCGTGATGAATTGCAGGCGGTCGAAGGAAACGGTCGGCGCGGATTCGCCGCGGGCGAAAGCGATGAGGGCGGGCTCGAACTCGCCTCCGGCGATCGAGTCGATGCCGAGGCTCCTGAGCAGCTTTTCGTTCAGCGGAGCGTAGAGTCCGTAGGCGGCGAGCCGCGCGCGCGGGTTGACGCGCTGGACGCGGTCGATGACGGGGATCGCGAGGCGCGTCGCGGTGTGCATCGGAAGATAGAAGGCGACCAGATCGGCGTCGCGGACGATGGCCTCATCGAATCGCGTGACGGCGAGATCGAGCGCGCGAACGTCGTGGCCTTCACGCGTGAGCCACGCCTTCGGCGACGCGAGGCCGAAGGGAGCATGGCCGAGTTCGTAGGTCGAGATGAGAACGATCTTCACCTCTCTCTAGAATATCGGGACCCGTTACTCTGGAAAGATGCGTCGCATCGCTGCCGCGGTCGTGCCGACTTTTCGTTACTGGATGCAAACCGAGGTGCACGTCTACGCGTTTTCGGTGGCGGCCAACGTTCTGCTGTCGTTTTATCCTTTCCTGATCGTACTGATGTCGCTATCGCGGCTGATCTTTAACGAACAGACGACGGTCAACGTGATCCAGCTCGCGCTGCACGATTATTTTCCGGATTCGTTCACGGGGTTCCTGTATACGAAAGGCCGGCACGAGAATCTGCCCATGCATCGTTCGACGGAAGTGGTTTCGATCATCCTGCTGCTGTTCACGTCGAACGGAATTTTCGAGCCGCTGGAGGTGGCGTTGAATCGGGTGTGGGGGATCCAGAAGAACCGCAGCTTTTTTCGCAACCAGTTGATCAGCCTGGGGCTGATTTTCGCTTGCGGGAGCCTGGCGCTGCTGTCGATGGTGCTGACGGGGCTGAATCATACGTCGGTGAAAAATATCGGAGGTCCGGCGGTGTGGGTTCCGGTGCTGTTCTTCAAGATGGCCGCGGTGCCGATGGCGGTGCTGGTGCTGTTCCTGATCTATTATTTTTTGCCGAACGGGCGTCCGCCGATGAATCGGGTGATTGCGGCGGCGATCGGGGTCGGCGTGCTGCTGGAGGTCCTGAAATACTTCAATAAGCTGATCTGGCCGTGGTTCCAGAAGAAACTGGAAGCCGAGTACAACGTGTTTCAGTATTCCGTCGCGCTGATTTTTCTGGGATTTCTGGCGTCGATGCTGGTGCTGGCGGGGGCGGAGTGGGCGGCTCGCGGTCAGAAGAAAAAGGAGGCGAATGCCTGAGCGACCGGTAGCGGCCATCACGGGCGGATCGAGCGGCATCGGCGCATCGTTCGCGCGCAAGCTCGCGGCGCGAGGTTACGATGTGCTTCTCATTGCGCGTCGCGAGGAGCGGCTGCGGTCGCTCGCGCGCGAGTTGTCCGACGCGCATCCTGTGAACGTCGATATTCTGACGGCGGATCTCGTGGTGGACGCGGAGATCGATCGCGTGGCGGAGCGGCTGCGCGGCGAAGCGAGGCTCGGGCTGCTGGTGAACAACGCCGGGTTCGGATCGCACGGCCTGTTTTTCGAAACGGACGTCGACGTCCACGACAGGATGCACCGGCTGCACGTGCTGGCGACGATGCGGCTGTCGCACGCGGCGCTCGGGAACATGACGGCGCGCGGATCGGGCGGGCTGATCAATGTCGCTTCGGTCGCGGGATTCGGGCAGGCGCCGGGAAATGTCAGCTACTGCGCGACCAAGGCATGGATGATCAGTTTTACGCAGGGTCTGGCGGTCGAACTGATGGTGAAGGGATCCGCGGTGAAGGCGCAGGCGTTGTGTCCGGGATTCACGCTTTCGGAATTTCACGACGTGCTGGGTATGGACCGCGGCGCGATTCCGGGATCGCTGTGGATGCCGGCGGATTTCGTGGTGGAAGAATCGCTGCGAGGGCTGGATAAGGGACAGGTGGTGTGCGTGCCGGGGTGGCGTTACAAGCTGATCGCCAGGGGAATGAAAGTGGTGCCTGCGTCGATGGCGGCGGCGATGACGCGCAGGTTTCGGAAACCGAAAGCGGCCGCGAATACGTCACGTTAGCATGCATACGCGACGCGAACTGCTGGCGATCGCCGCCGGGCTGGCTGCGGGACGGCTCTACGCCGGCAACTCCGATTTCTGGAACAAGAAGGATCCATCGGAGTGGTCCAGCCAGGAAATTGAACAACTCACGACGAAATCGCCGTGGTCGAAGGAAGTCGCGGCCAGTGTGCCGGCAGAGTACGGAAGGCGCGGCGGTCCCAGCGTGGGATCGGGTGGAGGACCGGGCTCGCCTCCGGTGGGCGGGCCGATTCCGGGAGTCGGAGGCATTGGCGGAATCGGCGGGATCGGCGGCATGGGCGGTGGACGTCCGGCCGGCGGAGGCGGGCGCAATCCGGTGGACTCGTTCAAGGGCACGATTCGCTGGGAGAGCGCCAAGCCGATGCTCGACGCCATGAAATCGAGAGTGCCGGAGGCGTTCACGAATCACTACGTGATCAGCGTGAGCGGAATTCCGTTGAGCGGCCGCTACGGACGGTCCGAAGACGAGGATACGAATCTCGACCGGCTGAAGGGCGTGACGTTCCTGGAACCCAGGGGCAAGCGCGACCTGCAACCGGGGATCGTGCAGCAGCAGGCGTCAAGCACCGGCAGTGTGCTGTTCGGGTTCTCGAAAGAAATGCTCATGCTGACCGAGAACGACAAGGAAGTCCTGTTCTCGACGACGTTCGGGCGCGTGAATCTCAAGGCGAAGTTCGTCTTGAAGGACATGATGTATCACGGCCAGTTGGCGGTTTGATGTAGCGAGGGGAAGCGGCCCTAGCGATCGGCGGAATCACACCTAATCGCGCAACAGTTAGCGAATCCTGTGGCATCCTAACAACGTCGCGCGTTGGGCGCGATGAAGTTGCTGTACATGAAGCCGCAGTACTCCGACGGGGCCATCCTCAAGCGCATGACGCTCGAAGCGCGTCCCTACTGGCTGCATATCCTGGCAATTTTTCTGCTGAGCGTGCTTTCGGCGCCCGTGGCGCTGCTCGCTCCGCTGCCGCTTAAAATCGTCATCGACAATTTCATCGGAGCGCGGCCGCTCACCGGGCTGGTGGCGTTTCTGGTTCCGAACAGCCTGCAGCACTCCGGGCCGGCGCTGCTGGCGTTCGCGGTGGGCATGCTGATCGCGATTGCGATTCTGACGTACGTGCAGGGCTCGGGGACGTGGCTGCTGCAGACCTATGCCGGCGAGGGCATGGTGCTGAATTTCCGTGCGAAGCTGTTCGCGCACGTGCAGCGGCTGTCGCTGGCTTATCACGACACGCGCGGCATGTCCGATTCCAGCTTCCGCATCGAGTGCGACGCGCCGTCGATCCAGTTCATCACGGTGAATGGAATCATTCCGCTGATCGCTTCGCTGGCGACGCTGGTCGGCCTGATCTTCGTGACGGCGCGGCTGGACCGGGAACTCGCGCTGGTGGCCGTGGGCGTTTCGCCGGTGCTGTTCTTGTGGACGCACATTTTTCGCGACCGGCTGCGCAAGCGCTGGGCCGACGTGAAGGAACTGGAGAGTTCGGCGAACGCGATCGTGCAGGAAGTACTGGCGTCGATGCGCGTCGTGAAGGCGTTCGGGCGCGAGGAGCACGAACAGGCGCGCTTCCTGCACCGTTCGCGGCGGCGCATGCGCGAACTGCTGCGCGTGTCGTTCCTGCAAGGCGGATTCGATCTGCTGATCGGCACGACCATCGGCGTCGGCACGGCGGCGACGCTCTATATCGGCGTGGTGCACGTGCGCAGCGGCGCGCTGAGCCTGGGCGACCTGACGCTGACGATCGCCTATGTCGCGCAGTTATTCGAGCCGCTGAAAAACGTTAGCAAGAAGCTCGCCGAGTTGCAGGGCGCCATGGCGAGCGCGGAGCGCGCGTTTGCGATTCTCGATGAAGTGCCGGATGTGACCGAGCGTCCCCGTGCGCGGCCGGTCGTGCGAGCGCGCGGCGATGTGCGATTTGAAAACGTGTGGTTCTCTTACGGCAGGAATCCCGTTTTCGAAGGGCTCGATTTCGAAGTTCCCGCAGGGGCGCGCGTCGGGATTCAGGGGCGCACCGGTGCTGGGAAGAGCACGCTGATGAGCCTGCTGACGCGGCTCTACGACGTGAATGATGGAAGAATTCTGCTCGACGGCGTCGATCTGCGCGACTACAAGGCCGCGGATCTGCGCAATCAGTTCGCGATCGTGCTGCAGGATTCGGTGCTGTTTTCCTGCTCGATCGCCGAAAATGTCGCCTACGGGCGCGCGGGTGCAACCGAGGAGCAGATCATCGAGGCGGCGAAGCTCGCCAATGCGCACGAGTTCATTTCGAATCTTCCCGAGGGCTATGACACGCTGGTGGGCGAGCGCGGCATGCAGCTTTCAGGCGGCGAGCGCCAGCGCATATCGCTCGCCCGCGCGTTCCTGAAGGACGCGCCGATATTGATTCTGGATGAGCCGACCAGTGCGATGGATACGTACACGGAGTCGCTGGTGATGGACGCCTTCGAGCGGCTGATGCGCGGGCGGACGACGTTCATGATCGCGCATCGTTTGTCGACGCTGGAGTTGTGCGATGTGCGTGTCGAGCTTTCGGGCGGGGAATTGATGGAAATGTGTGGGGCCGGTCGTTTGACGGGGTGATCCGGAGCAGCCGGTTTGTCAACCGGCTTGCGGCTTTGGCAAGCCGCCCCACGTTATACTGGCTCCAATGGAATCCTTCCAGAGGTCCTGGAAGGGAGATTATCTCTTCCTTTTCGAAAATCTCATCCTGAAGGATTTTCGGATCCGTTATCGCAATATGTCGCTGGGCGTGTTGTGGTCGCTGATCAATCCGCTGGTGATGATGAGCGTGATGACGTTCGTGTTCCGCCGCGTGATCGGCGGCGACGATGCGAGCCATACGCCGTATCCGCTATTCGTCCTGACCGGCCTGGTCCCGTTTAATTTTTTCACCGGAGCCTTCATCAGCGGGACCACGTCGATCATCGACAACGCCGGATTGATCAAACGCGTCCCGGTGCCGCGCGAGGTGGTGCCGGTGACTTCGGTGCTTTCCAATTGCGTGCACCTGACGATTCAGATCGCGCTGCTGCTGGTGCTCGGTGCGATCTGGGGCGTCCGTCCGGGGCTGAACTGGCTGTGGCTGCCGGTGATCTGGGCGCTGTACGTGGCCTTCGTCTGCGGCCTGGCGCTGGGCGCGAGCGCGATCAACGTTTTCGTCCGCGACACGCGCTACGTTGTCGAATCGTTCAACCTGGTGCTGTTCTGGGTGGTGCCGATTTTTTATTCGTTCAACATCATTCCCGAAAAGTATCGCGAGATTTACCGCTTCAACCCGGTCGCCGCGCTGGTGATGGCGATGCGCAATATTCTGATCGAAGGGATTCCGCCGGCGTTCTCGCTGGTGCGCAACCTGGCGATTGCGGCGCTGGTGACCGTCGCCGCCGGCTGGTTTATTTTCGGGCGGCTCAAGTCGCGATTCTACGAGCACATCTGATGAGCTGCGTCATTCGCTTCGATCGCGTCACGAAATCCTTCGTGCATCATGCGGGGCGGATGCTGCTGCGCGAACGTCTGCGCCATCTTTTTCATCGCGCGCCCGCCGAGCCGTTTTACGCGCTGAGCGACGTTTCGTTCCGCGTCGAAGCGGGCGAGAGCCTGGGATTGATCGGCGGGAACGGCGCGGGCAAAAGCACCATTCTCAATCTCGCCACCGGGCTGGTGCAGCCCGACAGCGGGACGATTGAGGTGCGCGGCCGGGTCGCGGCGCTGCTCGAACTCGGCGCGGGGTTTCATCCCGATTTGACCGGAGCGGAAAACGTCCGCATCAATGCCGCGCTGATGGGGCTGCATCGCCGCGAGGCGATGGAGAAGTTCGAAGAGATCGTCGATTTTTCGGGCATCCGCGAATCCATCCACGAGCCGCTGCGGACGTATTCGTCGGGAATGGTCATGCGGCTGGCGTTTGCGGTGGCCGTCGCGACGGAGCCCGATATTCTGCTGGTGGATGAAGTGCTCGGCGTGGGCGATGAGGCGTTCTACCAGAAGTGTCTTGAAAGAATCCGCGAGTTCCAGAAGGCGGGCAAAACGGTTCTGCTGGCGTCGCACAACGCGCTGCTGATCAGGAATTTTTGTCACAGCGCTTTGTGGATGGACCAGGGTCGCGTGGTGGCGTCGGGCAAATCGGCCGAGGTGATGGACGCGTATCAGGAGAGCGTGATCGCGGCGTCGTGAAAAGGTTTGGGGGACGGACCCCCTCACCGGCGGCGAGTCCGGATGGTGATCGGCGTTCCCTGAAATCCGAAGCGCTCGCGCAGGCGGTTGATCAGGTATCGCTCGGCGGAAAAGTGCAGCTTGCCGGCTTTATCGGTGAAGACCAGAAACGACGGCGGGCGCACCGACACCTGCGTGAGGTAGTAGATTTTCATGTCGTAGCCCCACTCCAGCGTTTCGACAAAGCGGTTCAGCTCGCCGGTGGTGACGCGCTTCGAGGCCGATTCATAGGCTCGGCGGATCATTCCGAACAGGCCCCGAATCCCTTCGCCCTTCTTCGCCGATACGAACGCGACTTCCGCGTAATCCAGGAATTTCAGCTCATCGCGCAGGTCTTCCTGGAATTTTCGTTTGCCGCCCTTGGCCGCGTCCCATTTGTTGACGACCAGCACAATCCCGCGGCCTTCCTCGTGCGCGTAGCCGGCGATGGTCGCGTCGCCGCCGAGGACTCCCTCGGTCGCATCCACCACCAGCAGCGCGACGTTCGCCATCCGCAAATGCCGGCGCGCCATGACGACGCTCAGCTTTTCGGCCATCAGGTGCGTCTTGCCTTTGCGGCGAATCCCGGCGGTGTCGACGAACACGTATTCGACGCCGTTGTGCGACACGGCTTCATCGACGGCGTCGCGCGTGGTTCCGGCGATGGGAGAAACAATGGCGCGCTCCGATCCCGTCAGCGCATTGAGCAGCGTCGATTTGCCGACATTGGGGCGGCCGATGATCGCCACCTTGATCGCCTCGCTTTTGGCCGGCTCAGGCTCGCCTTCGGCTTCCACCTTCGCGGCCGGAAGATCTTTCGTGACGTGATCGAGCAGCGCGTCCAGCCCCAGGCGATGTTCGGCTGAAACCGGAAAGAGCTCGGAAAATCCGAGCGCGTAAAATTCGTGCGTCAGGTCCTCGCGGCGCGGCGAATCGATTTTGTTGACGGCCAGCACGACCGGTTTGCCGAGCTTTCGCAGCATCTCCGCCAGGTCGCGATCGGCTCCGGTAATTTCGGTTCGGCCGTCGATCAGAAAAATCACGTGCGAGGCTCCGCGCAATGCCGCGCGCGCCTGTTTCAGGATCTGCGAGGGGATCAACTCGGCGTCATTGGTGATGATGCCGCCGGTGTCGATCAGCTCGAAGCGGCGGCCCTGATATTCGGCCTCGCCGTGGATCCGGTCGCGCGTGATGCCGGGCTCGTCGCCGACAATCGAGCGGCGCTGACCGAGGATCGCGTTAAAAAGCGTCGACTTGCCGACGTTCGGCCGGCCGACGATCACAATGGAGGGAAGTTCGGACACTGTACTCTAGACTAGCGGTTCGCGGGTACTCTATAGGTATGTCCTCCTCCCCCGGGACGCGCCGCCTGCTCGACCAGTTTGCCGCACAGCTTCGGCAAACGCCGGTCGCGCCCACTCCCGACCAGGTTCACGACCTGCGCGTTTCCATTCGCCGCCTCAGCCAGGCGCTGGCAAACGCTGGTCCGGATTCGAACGAAACCGAGCGGGTGCGCAAGGAACTGAAGGTCGTCATGCGGATGGCGGGAAATGTCCGCGATTGCGACATTACGCTCAAGCTGGTGGGGAAAGCGGGCGGATCGAAGCGGCTCGCCGAGCGGCTCCATCGGCGCCGGGGCGAGGCAGAGCGAGCCTTGATTCTCGGAATCGGGCGCTGGACCAAAGCCCACCCGCTGGATCGCTGGCGTGATCTGTTGCCCGCGCACGCCGAGGATCGGGCGCTGGCAATTTCCGCGGCCCTGAAAAAATTATTCAAACGCGGCCGGGCGGCCGAAGATTCCGATCGCAAGCTGCACCCGCTCAGGATCGCGGCGAAAAAGTTACGTTACACTTTGGAACTGCTTCATGCCGACGCGGCGCGTATCGACATGATCAAGGGCCTGCAAACCCGCCTGGGCGATATCAATGATTTCGAGACAGCTCGCTCCATTGCAGGCGAAGAAGGAGCGTCCAAACGCATGCTCGACGAACTCCGGAGCAAGCAGGACAAAAAGATCCGCTCTTTTCGCCGCTTCTGGAACAGCACGTTTGCGGGCCGCGACCGCGAGTGGGCGGCCGCGCTTCAAGCCGCTCCCTCGCGTTCGCGTCGTGTCCAACACGGAAACGCCGGGCGCCAGGGAGCCGCCTGATCCGATTTAGCGAAGCGCTTCGGTCATCGCCGGGGTGTATTCGGTAACGCCCGCAAGCGACAGCACTTGCACGCGCATGCCTTCACGCAGATCCTGCAAACGGATTTGATACCCGTTGGTGAATCGCACTGCGTCGCGATAACTGTTCACATCCGCGCTGATCTGGGTAAACAGGACGCCTTCTTCCTCAAAGACACGGCACTGCCTTTGCAGATCCGCCGGAATATCTTTCAGAATCAACTGCGCACCGGGCGGAATGCAGACCGCCGGAGCAACCGCCGGCTGGCGCGACGGTTCAAAAAAGCTTTTAACGCTTTGCCAGAACGTTTTTTTCACCGCAGGCGCCCGGAGCGCTTCGGGGACCGGCAAATCCGCCGGGGAAGCCAACCCCATCGAACCCGTTGAAAACTTGTGGACTACGAGTTCCTCGCCCTCCGCCGCGAGCCGGTTGGGAATTCCACAGAGAGAGTAATCACACATACAACTGCCTCCTGTTCTAGAGACGCTCCCGGTGTCGTTTCATTTCGAGGCTTCGTTTTCCGCGCGGGGAAATCCCTTGCGAGCTGTGGTTGTCGAGATGCTACGCGCTATCGCCGCTGGACGGGCAGTTCCACGTAACTTGCTCTTCCGGCGGACCGGTAAATTTTCTGCGTCGCCGCCCGGTAATCCCCCGCCGGCGCCTTGTAAATATTCTCCACAAACGTCTGCGGATTCCGATCGATCAAAGGAAACCAGGTGCTCTGTACCTGCACCATGATCCGGTGGCCGCGCCGGAAATCGTGATTCGCCGAATGAATGTCCACCGGAAATTCGTAGACCTTGCCCGCTTCGAGCGCCTCCGGCTTCTCGAAACTATTCCGGAATCGCGAGCGGAACACTTCATTGCTGATCATCAACTGATACCCCGGGAGTTTGGCGTCGTTTTCCGGATACACATCGATCAGCTTCACGATCCAGTCGCTGTCGGAGCCCGTGGTCGACGCGAAAAGATGCGCGACGACGTCGCCCGCGATCACGGTGTCTTCCTTCAACGGCTCGGTCGACCAGCTCAGCACGTCCGGCCGCAGATGCACGAAGCGCTGATCCTCGGTCAGCCACGTCGTCCATCCGGAATTCGCCGAATACGTCGGCGGAATCGGACGATGCCGGTACGGCACGGGATGCGCCGGGTCCGATACGTAGCTGTCGAAGGCGTCTCCCGATTCGCGCGGCGCGTCGAATGAGAGCGCGCCTCCCGCCGACGTATACAGCTTTCGTTTCTCGATATTCTCCGTCGGCGGCCACGCATTGAACTTCGACCACGCGTTATGCCCTGTCTCGAACGTCATCGCCTCCGGCTGCTGGAGCGTGCCTTTATCCTTCAGCCAGTACGCGAACCACGGCGCTTCGATCTTCTCGCGAAAATACAGCGATTGATCGTCGCCGAACTCCACCGGCCCCAGACTCTTTCCCTCCGCTCCCCACTGCCCGTGCCGCCATGGACCCACCACAAGATAATTCTTGTGCTCCGACGCGTCGTTCTTTTCGAGCGTGTCGTAAATCTTCATCGGACCCCAGAAATCTTCCTGGTCCCACCAGCCGGCGACGTTCAGATTCGGCACCGTCGTCTTCGTCAGAATCAACTGCACCGCCTGATCCTGCCAGAAGCGGTCGAAATTCGGATGATTCACGAAATTGTTCCACGTCGGTTTCTCGCCGTGAAAATATTTTCGATCGATCTCGCTCAGCGGACCCAGCGAAAGATACCAGTCGAATGTGTCGTACTTGTCGAAGTCGAACGCATATTGGACCTTGCCTGTTTCCATGCGCGCGACGTATTCGAATCCGTAGCTCAGCCGGAACGCGCCGTTGTGATGGAAATCGTCGCCCAGAAACATGTCGGCCGGCGACGCCTGCTCGCTCACGGCCTTCAATGCCGGATGCGGTTCCATCAGCGCCATCGCCGTCAGCCATCCGCCGTAGGAAATCCCCAGGATCCCGGCGCGCCCGTTATTATCGGGAACATTCTTCAGCAGCCAGTCGATCGTATCGTAGGCATCCGTGCCTTCATCGATCGATTTGGGAACGGATTTATCGTGCGGATGGCGCTGCATCGCGAACTCGCCTTCCGATCCGTAGCGCCCGCGAATATCCTGCAGGACGAAAATAAATCCTTCATCGGCGAGCTGCTTATAGCGGGTCTTGAGCGTCCTTTCATCGCGCCCCTTGTCGAAACCGTACGGCGACCGCTCCATCAGGAACGGCAATTTTTCATGCGCGTTTTTCGGAGCGAAGATAATCGTGTGCAGCCGCACCCCATCCCGCATGGGGATCATGACTTCGGTGCGATTCCAATCGGTGGGACTTTTCGAACACCCTGCAAGCACCAGCAGCGCCGCAATCAGGACACGTTTCATCTGAAGTACTCTATCAGGAATCGTGGGTCGCGAACCCCGCCCCAGGCGCGTGTGAAAACTCGGAAGCTCGTCAGAGCGCCGAGGCGGATTCCAGACCGGCGTTTCGTAACCAATCCGCAGCAGCCGGCACGGCTGCCGGCTCGCCGCTCGACGAGCGGCCCCACTTGCCGTGCGCGCAATTCGCTCTACCCTCGCAGCAGGAGCTCGAATGCTTCGCAAAATTCATGATCAGCTCAACGCTTCGCGCACTTTGCCGACCAGCGAGCTCAACGTGAACGGTTTTTGCAGGAATTTCGATCCCGGCGGAAACGCGCCGGCGCGGACGTCTTCGTCGCTGGTGTATCCGGAAATGTAGAGGATCTTCAGGTCCGGCAGCGATTCGCGCATTCCTTCGGCCAGTTCGCGTCCGCCGATTCCCGGAAGCATCACGTCGGTCACCAGAAGATCGATGCGTCCTTCGTGTCCGCCGGCGACGTTCACGGCCTCTTCGCCGCTGCCCGCTTCGAGCACGTTGTATCGTTCGCGGCGCAGAATTTTGCGGACCAGTGCGCGGATACCGGCCTCGTCTTCGACCAGCAGAATCGTTTCGCGCACCGGCTCGACCGCGGGTGCGGCAGGCTCGACCGGCACGGGAGCAACTACAGGAATCTCGACGACCGCCGCCGGTTCTTCGGCGTACGGCAGATAAATCGTGAAGGTCGATCCGCGGAACGGCTGACTTGAAAACGCGATGTCGCCGCCCCATTCGCGAACGGTCGAATACGCACGCGCGATCGCCGCCGCCGCCGGATCTTTCGCCAGCACCGCCTCGAAGACTTTCGCGTCCGTGCCGCGGCCGTTGTCGCGAATCGTGATCGACGTGTACATCCCGGCGCCGAGCGTCGCGCCCGCAAATTGTTCGGCGATTGCGTCCACGCGATGCGAAATCGTGAGCCGCGTGCGTTCCTTCGCATCCTCGCGCGCGCCCGAAGCGAGCGCCAGGATCGTTTCTTCAAGCTGTTCGGCGTCCGCCATCGCCCAGGCCGCTTCGCCCGGCTCGATTTCGAGCTTCACTCCTTCGCCCGGCGACAATCGCTCTTCCAGCTTCTCGATCAGCGCGGCCACATCCACCGGCTCGGCCGGATTCGCCAGCCGCCGCGTGAACCCCAGCAGTTGTCCCGTGATTCCGGAAATGCGCTCGGTCGCGCCGAGGATCTGCTCGACGTCGTTGCGCATCGGATCTTCCGCCTGCAGCGTATGCAGCATCTCTTCGCCGTAGCCGGTGATGATCATCAGCGGATTGTTCAGGTCGTGCGCCAGCCGGCTGGCCAGGCCGTGCAGCGCGTCGGTGCGCTGGCCATTGAGAAGCTGCTGTTCCAGTTGCTTGCGGAGCGTGACATCCGTCAGGACTCCATGCATCGCGCCCCTGGCGCCGATTCGAATGGTCTCGCGGCACCAGACCACGTTTCCCGACGAAGCCACCGCGCGAAACTCGGTGCTGGCATCGCCTTCGCGCGACTCCGCGGCTTCGTAAAACGCCATCGTTGCGGCGCGATCCTCGGGGTGAATGCGTTCCTCGAAAAATTGCGGTGTGGCGAGCCAGTGCGCGGCCGGATAGCCGAGCATCGCTTCCACCGCGCCGGTCACCGAAGTGAACGAATGCGTGGCGGCATCGGCCTGCCAGACGATGGCGGGAATATCGAGCGCGGCCGGCGCCGCGGCGGCGGGTCGTGGAACCGCGGGCGCGGCGAATCCGCCGGCCTCTTCCACCATCAACAGCGTCTCCACTTCGCTTTCGTCATCCCAGTTGCGGATCGGCACGATCGCCACGCGCAGCTTGCGATCGCTTACCTCGATCGTTGTCGAAGGCTGCGTCGTGCCGCGCAAATGCACGTCGCGAATTTTTTCGACCAGCTCAGGCGAGGGAATGATCTGCTCGATCGACTTGCGCCGCATGTCCTCGGTGCGCACGCCGAAGGTCTGCCGGAACGCGCGATTCGCCGACACAATCGAGCGGTCCGCGGAGAGCACCACCAGCGCCACCGGCAACGAGGCCACCATCTCCTGGTAGTAGCGCCTTTCGGTCTCGACCAGCGCGAGCAACCGCGCAACCTCTTTTGCTTTCCACTGTTCGAAGTCGGTGCGCTCCATGAAGAGACGGGTTCCTGTCTCTAGAGTTTGGGACGCGGGCCGTGGTCGTACAAGGTACCCGGCGGTTAGATAGTAATGGTACGCGACGGCCGCGAGGCATGCCGCGCGGACCGCGCCGGTCATGAAAATGCTTTTCTTTTCAGGCGCGTGTGAAGTCGATGTAGCCGCGCTGCGGATCGGTACTCACCAGCCGCACGCGCATCCGGTCGCCGACGTCAGCATCGCGCGGCTGGACCAGAATTCCCTCGGCCGGAGGATTCACAATCCGCACGAACGTTCCTTTCGGCGTGACGCCGGTGACGACGCCCTGGAAGATTTCACCGATCCGGTGCGCCAGCGCGACGGCCGCGACGCGCTTCGCCAT
>JAIQFJ010000138.1 GCA_020073325.1 Terriglobia bacterium
GCCAACAACAGGGCAATCAGCAGGGTGGGAACCAGCAAGGCGGAAACCAGCAAGGCCAGCAGGCGGGCCAGCGCGGCCAGATGGGTCCCAACGGCGGCGGAAACCGCCAGCAGGGCGGGCAGTTCGGCGCGGGCTATCAGTATGGCCGTTTCGCGCCGGAGGGAATTTACGAGCCTCGTGCAGGCACCAACGGCGATCCGTGGAACGCGGTTCAGGACGCGCGCCGCACCCTGAACGACATGCGCCAGCAGTACAAGGACAATCCGGACGTCGCGCGCCAGATCGGCGATGTGGAGCGCGAAATTTCGCGGCTGCAGGTCGGCGATATCAGCTCGCAGGAGTTGCAGAACCGGCTGAGCCGCGAAGTGCTGCCGAACCTCGAGGCGCTCGAATTGCAGCTTCGCAAACAGGCGGAGCAGGCCGATGGCGACCAGGTCCGCAGCGGGACGACGGATAAGGTCCCGGCTGGGTATGTTGACGCGGTCGCGGAGTATTTCCGGAAGCTCAGCAAAGGCAAGTAGCGAAGTGCGTGCGCTTCTGCTCCTCTTGTGCGCCAGCGCGTTCGCGTCGGCGCAGGAGAGTCGATGCGCGCGAGAGGTTCCGAAGCCGATCTACCCGCCGCTTGCACGACAGGCCAGGCTTTCTGGTGCCGTCGAAGCTCGCATCGTGGTCGGTCGCGATGGTCGAGTGACAACGGCGGCATACAGCGGAACAACCCCGATATTCATTCCGGCGAATCAGTTTGCCATCGCCAGTCACAAGTTCAGCACAGCCTGCGCGGGTTCCGAGTTTGTGGTCCTCTATCGGTTCCGTTTGGATGGGAATCTTCCTCTGCGAGCCCTTCGGGTTGAATTCAAGCCTCCGAATCAATGGCTCGTCACCGCAGGTCCGGAGCCGGTCAATCCCATGATTACTTCCACAGAGAAATGAACTTGCGCACGAAGAACCACGCGGTCAGTCCCCAGGCGTAAATCAAAATCGCCAGCCGCGCGTGGCGCGAATCGAGCCGCTTCACGGCTTTTGCTCCAAGAAACCCGCCCGCGACTCCGGCTACCAGCATCGGCATGCCGACCGTGTAATCCAGCGCTCCGCGCCAGGCGAAAATGGCGACAGCCAGCGTGTTCACCACGCTTGTGCTGATCATCCGCAAGCCCGTCGAGGCCGAAAGATCGAGCTGCGAAGCGATCAGGTAAAGCCCGACCATCAGCACTCCCATGCCTGCGCCGAAATAGCCGCCGTATATCGAAATAATCGTCTGGCCGATGAGCAGCGCGGCCGTCGATTCGCCTGCCCGGCTGCGTTCGGCGACCTCGCGCAGCTTCGGCGACGCAGTGAAGACCGTGGCCGCGAGCAGAAGCAGCCAGGGCACCAGATCCGAAAATGTCGCGTTTGAGGTGGTCATCAGCAGGACCGCGCCAATCGCGGATCCGACCAGGCTCGCGGCCGACATTCGCAGCAGAAGCGGTGGCTCGACCTTGCGGACCCAGTCGCGATACACCCAGGTGGAGGTGAAAACACCCGGCAGCAGAACCAGCGAGCACATCGCGTTGGCTTTCACCGGCGCGACTCCGGCCCACAGCAGAGCGGGGAAGACAAGGAACGTGCCGCCGCCGGCCAGCGCGTTCGAGGCTCCGCCTAGAAACGCCGCAGTGATCAGGATCAGGGTCGGCATTCCGAAGGCGCGAAATAGGTCGACATCAGCTCACGCGACCATTGCGGTTCGCGAACTTCCCCGTGGGGGCCGAATCCGGTCATGTAAGGTTTCACGTCAAGCACCGGCGAGCCGTCGATGGCGTCCAGGTCTTCCACGCGCAGCTTCACGCCCTCGATCTTCAGGAGCCGGCACGTCGAGACACCCATTCGATTCGGACGGCGCTTGGCGCGTTGCGAAAAAATGCCGACCTCGGGCCAATCTTGGCGGCCTCGGGGATGGCGCGCACCTCGCTCGACCGAGCCGGCGGCGACCTGATGAAAGTGATACACCACCACAATGTGCGAAAACGCTTCGAGTCCGGCAATCGCTTCCGGCGCGACATCGAGTTCGATGGTCGATTGGATTCCGCCCCAGTATTCGTCGCGCGAAGGGTCGGTGATGGGGGATCGGACGACCCCGATCGGTTCGAGTGAAATTGAGTCCATAAAAATGTGGGGCGGGGTTGAAGCCCGCGCTTTAAAATAGCAAGGCGAAAGCCTCGCGCGGGCCGAAGCCAGCACTCTTTTGGTGTGCTAATTTGAAAATTACGCCACGTATCGAAAGAGGGGTGAGTTTTAGTTGGCTGAAATCCAGATTCAGGACGGAGAGACGCTCGAAAACGCTCTCCGGCGGTTCAAACGCAAAGTTCAGCAAGACGACGTCATTAAGGAAATCAAGAGACATTCGTTCTACTTGAAGCCCGGCGAGAAGAAGCGCACCAAAGAGGCGCTTGCGCGCAAGCGGAATCGCAAAAAAAGGACTCGGGATACCGAGTAATCTCGCCGATCCATAGAAAAAGGCCCCGATCTGGTTCGTCCCGATCGGGGCCTTCGTTTTTGGGGAGTCCTGAACTGCGGCAATAAAAAAGCCCCGGTCCGAAGACCGGGGCCTTTTGCTTTTTGAACTACAGCGTCAGGATCACCGTGACCAGTTGCGTCGCCGAGTTGCCCTTGCTGTCCGTCACCGTCAACTGGAACAGATAGCTGCCGGGCTGTACGCCGAGGGTGACCTGGGTGACCGCCTGATTCGCGTTGTTGATCACAGCGCGATCGTTGAGCGAAACCCAGGTGAACGTCAGCGGGTTGTTGCCCGCCGGGCTCGAGGACTTCGACGCATCAAGCGTCACGAAGCGGAAATTCGTGTTGATCGTATTTCCACCCGCGAGCACGATGATCGGGTTGCCGCCGCCACCACCGCCTCCGCCGCCCGCCGGGACGGTTACGGTGATCGACTGCTGATCGACGCTGCCGCCCGTACCGTTGGCGATACAAGCGTAGGTCGTGGTGTTCTGCGGACTGACCTGGGCCGTCGCCGTCGCGCCGCTGGTCACCTGGCCGTTCAAGGTGATCGAGGTCGCGTTCGGCGCCGTACAAGTCAGTGTGACCGGCGCGCCCGCCGACGGAGACGGATTCGGTGTCGCGGTGAGCGCCGTAATCTTCACCGCCGGGCTGACATTCACGGTAGCCTGCGCCGTGACCGTGCCCGCGGCGTTGGTCGCCGTCAAGGTGTACGTGGTCGTCGTGGCCGGCTGCACGTCTTGCGACGCACTCACCGAAACGTTGCCGACTCCATTGCTGATCGAAACCGAGGTCGCGTTATCGACCACCCAGAAGAGGGTCGAAGACTGACCGGCGACGATCGACTGCGGAGCGGCCGAGAAGCGCATGATGCGCGGCACCGAGCCCGTGGTCACCGTCACCGCCGCGCTGCACGATTGCGAAACGCCGTTCGGGCCGTTGGCGACAACCGTGTACGTGGTCGACGCGGTCGGCGTCACCACCACGCTGCCGTTCGCACCCACCGTTCCGACGCCATTGCTGATGGTCACCGAATTCGCGTTGGTGGTCTGGTAGTAGAGAGTGGACGATTCGCCCAGCGTGATATTCGCCGGCGACGCGTAGCAGTAGGTGACCTGCGTGGTCGAGCCCGTCACCGAAACCGTGGCCGTGGCGGTATCGCTGCCATTGGCGTTGGTCGCGGTCAGGGTGTACTGCGTCGTCGCAGTCGGCGAGACCGGTGCGCTGCCTTGCGCCTGCACATTTCCGATACCGCTGATATTGACCGTGGTCGCATTCAGTACGCGCCACGACAGCGTCGAGGACTGGCCTGCCTGGATGCTTGCCGGATTCGCGATGAAGAACAGCACCTGCGGCTTGTCGGCCTGGGTGGTCGTCACGCGAACGCGCGCCTGGCCTTGTCCGCCGAGGTTGTCCATCACCACTAAGCGGAAGCTATAGGACGCTCCAGCCGCGGCCGCAAACGAGGTGATCGCCTGGTTCGGGCTGGTCAGGCTGATCGCCGGACCCGATTCCTGGATCCAGTGGAATTGCAGCGGCAGACCGTCGGGCGAATACGACGCCGAACCGTTCAGAGTGATCGGGCCTGAGGGCACGCCGATCTGGTCCGGACCCGCGTCCGCCACCGGAGCGGTATGTCCCACGCGCACCGTCTTGCTGATGACTTCGTACCGCACGCGCGGCACGTCGGCCGGCACCGGATGATTCGCGGCCAGCATTTCCTTCGGACGGATCGCGTTGCCGAACTGCACGCCGACCACGGCACGCCCGTCGTTGGCCGGTCCGAGAATGGTCGGATTCAGGTCGCCTTCCACGGTCAGAGCCACCTTGTCGTTGATCGGGAACACGAAGCGCAGCGTGCCGCCCGCGCGATCGCCGTACACGACGCTCTTGAGGTAACCGAGGTTGCCTTCCAGGTAGTTGTTGCCCCACAGCCCGGCGCTGAAACTGGCGCCCGCCTGGTTGACCACCTTCAGGTAGCGCTCTTCAAGAAGATCCGGCGAGACGATGCCGTTGGCCAGCACCGCCGACTGGCTGTTGATCAGAGCGTCGTCCATGAAAGCATAGGTCCCGAAGATTCCGAGTTTGCCCCACTTGAACAGGTAGTCGAGAGTGACCGAAGCCTGGCCCAGCGTTCCGCCGTTCTGATTTCCGGAAAGCGAAACGTGCTTGAAGCTGGAGAAGGTGCCGATCTGGAAGCGGCCCAGGCGGTCGACCAGACCAAGGTCGAACTGGCCTTCCTTCTGGCCCTTGAAGTACAGATATTCGCCCTCGGCCTGCAACGCGTAGTGGTTGCCGAACGGGCCGAAGAAGCGGCCGCGCGCGGTGCCCGTGACGTCGCCGTTCTGGTCCATGCCGACGTTCACGCCGAGCAACTGGAACTTAGGCTGTTTGTTCTTGTCGAGTTCGCTGGCGACCGCCTGCGCCACCTGCTGCGTCGACGGCGGCTGAGGCATCGGCTGGTTCGCCTTGGACTCGAGCACCTGCTGAGCCTGCTTCAGAGCGTCCAGATCGCGGCGCAACTGCGCATTCTGATCCGCGAGGCCCTGCAGCATTTTCGCGATGTCGTCGAGTTTGTCGAGCCGCTTCAGCACTTCACTGCAGCAATCCGTCATGCCGGCAGGCTTGGGCTGCTCGATCGACCGGATCGCCTGGCCGACACCCGCATCGGCGCTGACCACGCGGCCCTGATCGTCGGTCACCGTGAGGACAACGCGGCGGTTCATCCAGCGCGCTTCGTCCGTCTTGGTATATGTGTTTTTCTGGCCCGGATATTTCGGATCGGCCTTGCCGCGCGTCGAAACTTCGATCTGGCTCGGCCGCGCCTGGTACTTCACCAGGAAGTCGCGTACCGTGTTCGCGCGCGCCATGCCCAGTTTGTCGTTATATCCGGCGCCGCCGATGACGTCGGTGTGGCCTTCCACCTTGACTTTGTAACCCGGATTCTTCTGCAGTAATTCCGCCAGCCGCAGCAGGCTCGGGAAGCCGTCTACCAGGACCGAAGAGTTGTATTCGAAATTAATCTCTTCCCAGTCGTCCTTGGTTGCCTTCGTATCCAGGCCCTGGGCATGCGCCGCGGGCGTGAACATCGAGATTCCAATTGCCGACAGCCCCAGGACACAGAGCAACGCGGCAAGTCTCTTCAACATTGGAGCTCCTCCTCCCACAACATTTCAAAAGAACTTGTTTCGCAGTCCGGTCAGAAATCCGGGCTGCCCCCCTGACCGGCCTGATCTGTATTAAAATCGACCGGTTCTTTACACAGCTTTAATGCCTACGGCTTAGAATCAGCGGCGGACCCGACCCACTCCGACCATCCGACTACAAGGTCCGCGAATTTAGAATACACCAACTGCTTGTAGATACGCCACTTGTTTCGAGTGTTTCAACTTTTGCATAATGGGAACGGACCCGCCGGACGGGCAGTCGCCCGCTTGCTTCCGAAAGGAGGCAAATGGGAGGAAAGTCCGGTCTCCATAGGGCAGCATGCCGGCTAACGGCCGGGGGGATTCGCTCAAAGCGAGTTTCACGGAAAGTACCACAGAAAACAATACCGCCTGCCATGTATATGGTGGGTAAGGGTGAAAAGGTGCGGTAAGAGCGCACCGCGTCCGCAGTAATGCGGATGGCAGGGTAAACCCCATGTGGAGCAAGACCAAATAGGGGACGAGGAGCGGCCCGCTCCGTTACCAGTTCCGGGTAGGTCGCTGGAGCCTCGGAGTAATCCGAGGCCTAGATGAATGATTGCCGCCCCATCTCTGAAAAGAGCGGGGGACACAGAAACCGGCTTATAGTCCGGCGGGTCTGCACTATAATCAAGGCGTGGCGACCACACCCACGCGGCCAATGACCTTCGCGGAGTTCGAAAAACTTCCCGGCGACGGACGGCGGTATGAGCTGCGTCAGGGAGAACTTGTCGAAATGCCTCCGCCCAAGCATGGACACAAGCTCATCGAGCGCCGGTTGAGGCGATTGATTGAGAACGCCGGAGGCCAGTCCGGCGTAGTTGAAACCGAAGTCGGATTTCGAATCGTTGAGGAGGACTCGTATTATATCGGCGACGTGGTCTACACAGGGACTGAGAGGTGGGATCAAATCCCCGCCGACGGCTACATGGTCGATTCGCCGGAACTGGTGATTGAGGTCGTTTCGCCGTCCAACACGGAGCGCGAAATGCGCGACAAGCGCCAAGCCTGCCTGACACACGGAGCGCGCGAATTCTGGATCGTCGATCCGAAGCATCGCGAAGTGGAAGTCGCCACGCCCGACGGCCACGCGATCACCTACAGGAGCGGCCAACAAGTCCCGCTGTTTTTCTCTCCCGGCGCGACCCTCACCGTCGATTCGATTTTCGAATAAGCTGTGAGGATGCGCATCCCCGCAATCTCTTTTGGCGCCGCACTCCTGATCGCTTCTTCCGCTTTCGCGCAGCAAAAGCCGCTGGAGCGTCTGCAGTCAAACATCGAACGCATCACTCAGTCGATTAACGCGCAGTGGGGCATCTACATCAAGTGCCTCGAAACGGGCGAGGAGATCGCGATCCACGCCGACGATCAGATGGAGACGATGAGCGTCATCAAAATCCCTCTGCTGGTCGAGTCCTTCCGGCAGATCGAGGCCGGGAAGTTCTCTCTCACAGATCGCGTCACGTTGACCGACGCCATGAAGCGGCCGGGAACGGGCGTCATCCGCTCGATGGATGCAGGCGCCAACCTGACCATCAAGGACATGCTGACGATGATGGTCATCGTCAGTGACAACACCGCAACCGAAGAGATGTACAACAAGGCCGGCGGCCTCGACCCGGTCAACAAGCTGATGGATCAGTACGGTTACAAATCGATCCGCGCCATGGCGATTCCCAAGCCGTGGTTCGACAAACTGGCCGCGTCCGATCGCGAGAAATTCGTGATGGAAGGGAAAAATCCGTTCGGGTTATCGACCCCGCGCGAGATGGGCCACTTGATCGAAAAGATCCGGAAGGGCGAGGCCGTCAGCAAGAACGCGAGCGAGATGATGATGCAGATGCTGCGCGGCCAGGTATACACGACGCGCCTTCCGAAATACGTCACCGGATTCCGTGTCGCGCACAAGACCGGCGATTTTCTCCCGTATGTCGCCAACGACGTCGGCGTGATGGAGAGCCGCGACCGGAACATCGTAATCTGCGTGTTCGCGAATCGTCACACCGGAGTCGGGACCTTGCTCGAAGACGCTGAAGGCCGGATCGCCGAGCTGATCGCGAATTACTACGGCGGGCACAATTGATTAAAATGCGCAAATTGCGTGATTTTGACACGCAAAACGCGCTAAAATCCCGTTCACATCACTTCTTCTGACTTTAAACGGCGTAAACGGGCCGCCGGCCCCGCTGGAGAGATAGGAAGGAGAGCGGAGTCGATCACGCGCTGCCAGTCGCCATGCCCGCCGGGGCGAGGCGCGGAATCGTGAACGTGAAACAGCTTCCTCGGCCGTGTTCGCTTTCAAGCCAGATGCGCCCGCCGTGCTGCTCCACCAGCACCTTGGTGATCGCCAGCCCAAGCCCCGTTCCCTCGTTCCCGCCTTTCACCGACACACTGATCTGGTAGAACTTGTCGAAAACCGAGGCTTGCGCATCCGGGTGAATTCCCACACCGTTGTCGCGAACCGAAATCTGCACATCGCCTCCGGCGGGGATTGCACGAATCTCCACTTTGCCTCCGTCGGAGGTAAACTTCACCCCGTTGCTGAGCAGATTGAACAGGATCTGTTTGAAACGAATACGATCGGCGTGGATTTCACAGTCCTCTGCCAGGACGGCCTCCACTTGAATTCCCTTGGCCTGAGCGCGGACGCGAATCGAGGACAGCACTTCCTCCACGGCCGGCCCGATGTCAAACCGTTCCGGACGCAACTCGACTTTTCCCGCCTCGATCTTGCTCAAATCGAGCAACTCGTTAATCAGGTCCAGCAAATGCAAAGCATCGCGATGGATGTGCTCGACAAAGCGGTGCTGCTTTTCGTTGAGCGGTCCGTCAAATTCCTCTTTGAGCAGCTCGGCGAACCCGATGACGGTGTGAAGCGGCGTCCGCAGCTCATGGCTCATGCCCGTCAAAAACTCCGACTTAAGCCGATTCGCCGCCTCGATCTCCTGATTCCGAAGCGCAAGCTGCCGGTTCGTTTCCGCCAGTTCGGAGGTGTACCGTTGATGAACGGTCCGGAGCTTTTCTTCCGCCTGACGGCGCTCGCTGATGTCGCGAATGGAACTGCTCACCAGCATGCCGGCCTGCGTCTCAATCGGACTCAAGCTGATCTCGACGGGAAATTCGACGCCGTTCTTTCGCAAGCCATACAGATCCAGTCCTACGCCCATCGGGCGAAAGCGTGGATCGGCAAAATACGATTCCCGATGCCGCGGATGGCTCTGCCGGAAACGGGTCGGAACCAGCATTTCGATACTCTTTCCAAGCACTTCCTCGCGGGCATATCCGAACAGCTTCTCGGTTTGAGAATTCACGAGAACGATTTCGTTTTGGCGGTTTACGATGACCATCGCGTCGGGGGCAGACTCGAGCAGGGCGCGGAATCTCTCGTCTGCCCGGAGGCCTTCCACCTCTGTGTTGAGTTGGTGGAGCGCCTGCTCGGTGCGCGACCGCTTGCCGGCCTCGCGCTCCAGGGCCTGAAGCGCGGCCATGGCCTGCCGCGCCCGCCGGCGCGCGATCAGGGCAAATGCAACGGCGATCGCGACGACCACGCTGATGATTGCAGCAGACACGATCTCCAAGGTTCCCGGCGTGAGATGAATCCGCCATTGCCTTCCGCCTAAATCGATCACCAGTCTGCGTGTCGCGCCTGAATCCGGAGACGGTTGGCCAAGGAGTGCTGCGCGTAGGAACAACGCTGGCAAAATAACCATCAAACTTCTTACAGGCGAGTGGTTTTTCACCAACATATTCGTTTTTCCCGGGAGGTAAGGATTGCACTGAATTATACGCGAGTGATTTAGGGGAAGAAAGCAAAATCGGTATTTCTCGTTACGTGCTGGACGAGTCCCGACGACATTTGACAATCTTCCCGCAACCTGAACCGTTTCGCCGATAAATTCGCAGCAAATTAATTGCTGTTAGCGCGCTGCGGGAAGCGAGACTTCGAGCCTTGCGCCACCGTCGGGACGATTGCTCGCCGTAATCGACCCGCCGTGCTGCGTCACGATGCCGTGCGCCACCGTCAGCCCCAAGCCGGTCCCTTTCGCGTCGAGGCGCGTGGTGACGAAGGCGTCGAAGATGTCGGGCAGAACGTCAGTAGGGATGCCGCGTCCGTTATCTTCCACGGCGACCGTCACCCAGCGCGGCGTCCTTCGGGAATTCACTTCGATTCGACCCGAGCGCTCGATCGCAATTAAGGCGTTTCGCAACAGATTGACGAACACCTGCATCAGCCTGTCCGAGTTGCCGATCACGCGATCCTCGGCGCGGACGCTGTTGACGAAATCGACGGTGGATGCTTTTTCATCGATCGCCACCAGACCCCACGCCTCGTCGATCAAGGGGCGGATCGCGATCGGCTCCATCTGCTGCTTGCGGACTTTGGCGAAGTCGACCAGGCTCTCGCTGATGCGGCGCAGGCGCTGGGTGACGCGCTGCATGCGCTCCAGACGCTCCAGCGTATGCGCGTCGTCGGTAATCTCGATCAGCTTTTCGATCGACCCCGCCAGCACCGCCAGCGGCGTATTCAATTCGTGCGCGACGCTGGCCGACAACAAGCCCAGGCTGACCAGCCGATCCTGCTCTTCGAGCTTGCGCAGCGCGGCTTCGAGTTCATCCTCCTGCCGCCGCAGCGCCTCCACCGTCGCATTGCGCGAGCGCATGATCTGGCCGATTTCGTCGCTCAGAATCTCCTCGGGCCGGATCAGTTCGCGCTCGCGATCGCCCGATTGCGTTGCCTGGTCCGCATCCAGCATTTTGCGCAGCGGCCGGTATACGTACAGCGGCATGATCGCCGATTCCAGCAGCAGAACGGCCAGCACATAAATGCTGCCGAGCACCAGAAACAGCGTGATCCTCGCGCGTTCGAGAGCATCCTTGTACTGTTGTTGAGAAATTTTAATTTCACCCGCCGTACGAGGCACCTGCTGCATGATCGCCACCTCGCGACCGCGCGCATCCGCAACTAACTTCTCGAAAAGCGGAATCAGCGAGAAGTATGCTGCAACCGTTAACACTAAAAAAAACAGGTTATGCAGCACCATTAACTTCGGCCGAACCTTGAGGTTCCCGAAACTTCTTGTTAGACTGTAGGGCGTCCGGTCAGACAAGAATCGTTACTCCACTTGCGTACATCTTATCGCTGTGGTAGAAACTATGAAAGGCTTTCACCCCAGGACCTAACATAGAATGGCTGCTATATTTCCGAAGGCATCTGACCTTGTACTCAAGATTGCCGGAGTCGTGATTGGATTGGGCGCTGTGACCGGCGTTGCCGCGTACGCGTACTACACTTATCCGGCGAACATCGACACCGGATATCAGCCGGTCCAACCGGTTCCTTATTCTCACAAGCTGCACGCGGGCCAGCTCGGCCTGGATTGCTACTATTGCCACAACACGGTCTACAAAGCCGCGTTCGCGGCGATCCCGGCGACGCAGACCTGCATGAACTGCCATACCAAGGTGAAGGACAAGAGTCCGCGCCTGGAGCTGGTTCGGCAGAGTTTCGCGACCGGGCAGCCGATCCCGTGGGTGCAGATTCATTTTCTACCCGACTTCGTTTATTTTAACCACTCGGCCCATGTCACGGCGGGTGTGAGCTGCGTGAGCTGCCACGGGCGCATCGATCAGATGATCGAAGTGCGCCAGGAAAAGCCGCTCAACATGAAGTTCTGCCTGGAGTGCCACAACGACCCGGCGCCGAACATCCGGCCGGCGGAGCTGGTGACCAAGCTCGACTGGGTTCCGGACCCCGCATCCGGCAAAGACGCGCGCGCGATCGGCGAAGAGATCATCGCGCAAAAGCATTTGAATCCGCCGAAAAATTGCTCGGGGTGCCATCGATGAGTTTAGTGAACATTACGAAACCCGTGACCGGGCAGAAATACTGGCGCAGTCTGGATCAGCTTGCCGATACGCCCGAGTTTCGCGAGTTTGTCGCCAAGGAATTTCCGGGCGGGACCGAGATGCTCGAAGGCAACTCGCGCCGCAATGTGCTGAAGCTGATGGCGGCGTCGTTCGGACTGGCCGGATTGGCCGCGTGCCGCCGTCCGGTGGAACACATTCTGCCCTATGCCAAAGGCGTCGAGGATCTGATTCCCGGCCAGGCGTATTTTTACGCCACGGTGATGCCGTTTGCGGGGCAGGCGACCGGCCTGCTGATCGAAACGCACGACGGGCGTCCGACCAAGGTGGAAGGAAATCCCGACCATCCGACCAGCCTGGGCGCGGCGACCGCGATGCAGCAGGCGACCATCCTGAGCCTGTACGATCCGGATCGCTCCGCTCGCATCCTGCAAGGCACGGCCGTTTCCGACTGGACCAAGTTCGAGGCGTATCGCAAGGCGTTGAATCTGGGCGACGGCAGCGGATTACGCTTCCTGAGCGAGGCGGTGATCTCGCCTTCGCTGATGGCGGTGCGCGCCGACGCGATGAAGAAATTCCCCAAGGCGAAGTGGGTGGAGTACGAACCGGTCACGCGCGAAAGCAAGCGTGCGGGCAATGCGATCGCGTTCGGGCAGGCGCTCGACGCGCATCCGAAGTTCGATCAGGCGAAGGTGATTGTCGCGCTCGATTCGGATTTCCTGGGGCTAGACTGGACGTCGCCGTATCCGACCAAAATGTTCGCCAAGGGACGCAGAGCCGAAAGCGAAGCCGATCTTGAAAAGGTGAATCGCCTGTACGCGGTTGAGGCGCAGTATTCGATCACGGGCGCGAATGCGGATCACCGGCTGCGGATGAAGTCGGCCGAGGTGAAGCAGTTCGCGATCGACCTGGCGGCATCGCTCGGTGCGGTGGCTGGACTGAATGTGGTCGGCGGCGGCGATAAGCGCGCGAAGTTCCTGGCGGCGATGGTGAAGGATTTGAAGGCGGCGGGACCGGAAGCGCTGGTGATCGCGGGTCCGCGGCAGCCAGGCGTAGTGCACGCGCTGGTCGCGGCCATCAACGATTCGCTGAAGAGCGCCGCGGTGACCTACACCAAGGCCGATTCCGCCGGCCCGAGCCTGGCGGATCTGAAGGCGCTGGTCGCCGAAATGAATTCGGGCCAGGTGTCGACGCTGGTGATTCTGGGCGGCAATCCGGTTTACTCGGCTCCCGCGGATCTGCAGTTTGGATCGGCGCTGGCGAAGGTGGCCAATTCGATCCGGCTCGGCGCGGAAGAAGACGAAACGTCGGCCGCGGCGAAGTGGCATCTGCCCGAAGCGCATTACCTCGAAACGTGGAGCGATGCGCGCAGCTTCGACGGAACGGTCGCGATCCAGCAGCCGATGATCGACTGCATGTACGGAGGCAAGACTCCGGCCGAGATGGTCGCCATGCTGAGCGATGCGAAGGACAAGAAAGCCTACGACATCGTCAAGAATTACTGGACCTCGCAGTGGAGCGGAAAAGATAAAGAAGCGACGTGGCGCAAAGCGCTGCACGACGGCGTGATCGCGGGCGTAAAGAAGGACGATCCCGTGAAGGCGTCGGTGGACGCGAAGAAAGTCGCGGCGGCGGTCGCGGCGGAGCCGAAGGGTTCGAGCAACGGCGTCGAAGTGACGTTCGGTCCGAGCTATGCGACGTGGGACGGCCGCTTCGCCAACAACGCCTGGATGCAGGAAGCGCCGGACCCGATGACCAAGCTCACCTGGGGTAACGCGGCGATGCTCAGTCCTGCAACGGCCCGCGCGCACAATCTCAAGGACGGCGACATGGTCGCGCTGTCGCGCGGGAATTACAAGCTGGAAGCGGTGGTGATGATCCAGCCGGGGCAGGCGGACGACGCCATTTCGATCGCGCTCGGTTACGGGCGCGCGAAATGCGGGAAGGTCGGCAAAGGCGTCGGCTACAATGCCAATGTCCTGCGGACGTCGGACGCCTTCTGGTTCGCGGATGGATACTCGATCGCTCCGACAGGGAACACGGACGTTCTGGCGACCACCCAGGAGCACGGAGTCATCGGAGGGCCGCAGATCAACGGGGCCAGCGCGGAGCGGATGAATGGCCGTCCGCTGTTTCGCGAAGTCACGCTCGAGGAATTCAAGAAGAATCCCAAAGCCATCGAGGAGATGTCGGAAGTTCCCGAGTTGCATTCGATTTATTCGGAGTGGGCCTACGACAAGGGCTATCAGTGGGGGCTGTCGATCGATCTGACCTCTTGCACAGGCTGCAATGCGTGCGTGGTAGCCTGCCAGGCGGAAAACAATATTCCGGTGGTCGGCAAAGATCAGGTGATTCGCGGACGCGAGATGCACTGGATCCGCATGGACCGGTACTACGTCGGCGATGAGGATGATGCCCGCGCGGTGGAGCAGCCGCTGCCGTGCATGCAGTGTGAAAACGCTCCGTGCGAAAACGTTTGTCCGGTGGCGGCGACGTCGCATTCGCCCGAAGGGCTGAACGACATGGCCTACAACCGCTGCGTCGGAACGCGATATTGCGCCAACAACTGTCCGTTCAAGGTGCGTCACTTTAACTTCCTGAACTTCCACAAGCACGATCCGGAAATCATGGGAATGGTGTTCAATCCGGACGTTACGGCCCGTATGCGCGGCGTCATGGAAAAGTGCACGTACTGCGTGCAGCGCATTCAGGAAACCAAGATCAAAGCCAAGCAGGAAGGCCGGCGCACGATCCAGGATGGAGAAATCAAAACGGCGTGCCAGCAGACTTGTCCGGCCGACGCGATCGTGTTCGGGAATATCAACGATCCGAACAGCCGCGTGTCGAAATTAAAGAAACTGGAACGCAACTACGCGATGCTGGCTGAACTCGACATTAAACCCAGGACCACGTACCTCGCGAAGCTGCGGAATCCGAATCCGGAGCTGGGAGCATAATCATGGCTGACGCAGCGATGCCGCACCACGCGGTCATTCAAAACCCCCAACTGATGGAAGTGAATCCGCCGCTCATTCGGGCCAAGGATTATCACGATTTATCCGAACAGATCAGCGCCATCGTCGAAGGCGACGTCGTCAAGACGCCGATGAAGTACTGGATCACGCTGTCGGTCACGGCCTCGATCACGGGGCTGCTGGGCCTGATGCTGGTCTACCTGGTCTCGACCGGTATCGGCGTGTGGGGCAACAACCGCCCGGTCGGATGGGCGTGGGACATCACCAACTTCGTGTTCTGGATCGGTATCGGCCACGCCGGCACGCTGATCTCGGCGATTCTGTTTCTGTTCCGGCAAAAGTGGAGAACGTCGATCAACCGCTCGGCCGAGGCGATGACGCTCTTTGCCGTGATGTGCGCGGGCATTTTTCCG
>JAIQFJ010000571.1 GCA_020073325.1 Terriglobia bacterium
CTGCAGCGGGCTACAGGTGAACTCCGGAACATAGTAGGGCGTGCATCCCGCGGTGATGGTCGCGCCGGTTTCGGTCGCGATGTCGTTGTAGTAGTTCGCGGTCGCATAACCCGAATCGCGCGCGCTGAAGGTGTGATCGATCTTCAGGCTGAACTGATTGTATTTTTCCGGACGCGTCTGCTGGAAGGCGTAGTTGTTGCTCGGCAGCGCTCCGGCCGCGGAGGCAAACGTCGGCGCGGGATAGAGCCCCATGATCGCAGCGCCGATCTTGTTGATCATCTGCGGCGGAATCTTGTTGCTGGGGAACGGCTGGCCCGTCGTCGGATCTTTGATGACTTTGGAAATTCCGCTGAAATCGCCGCTCTGCATCGCGGTGGTCGGATACGTGGTCCGCGAAGTGATCCCCTGCGACAGTTTCAGTCCTTCATAGTTGAAGAAGAAAAACGTCTTGTCTTTCTGGATCGGCCCGCCGATCACGCCGCCATACTGATTGCGCTTGAAGGGCGGCAGCGCGCCGGGCGCGGAGAAGAAATTCCGCGCGTCCATCGCCTGGTTGCGAAGGAACTCGTAGCCCGAGCCGTGAAATTCGTTGCTTCCGGATTTCGTCGTCACGATGATCTGGCCGCCGGAGTTGAACCCGTACTGCGCCGGATAAATGCCCGTCAGAATATTGAATTCCTGAATCGCGTCGATCGACGGGCGCACCGCCGGAATGCCCGCGGCTTCGTTGTTATTGAAGAATCCGTTCAGCGTAAAGTTGTTGCAGACGTCGCAGCCGCCCATGATATTGAAGCCGCCGCGCGTCGAATTGGTCGAGTTCTGCGCCGCCGGCATCACCCCCGGAGTCAGAGCGGCGAGGTTGAAAAACAGGCGCCCATTCAACGGCATTTCGACGACGCGCTTGTTTTCGATTACCGATCCCATCGTCGCGTTGTCCGTATTCACGTTCTCGACCGTGCCCGAGACCGTGATATTTTCCGAGACGCCGCCGACCTCGAGTTTGAAATCGCGCCGATCGTTCTGCGCCACAGCCAGCGTAATTCCGGTCACCCTGAGCGACTTGAATCCGTTGGAGGAAACGTCGAAGTCGTAGGTTCCCGGAGGCAGGAACGAAAATTGATACACGCCCGACTGATTCGTCGTGGCGCTGCGAACCGTGCCTTGTTCGCGGCTCGTCAATTTGACGGTCGCCTGCGGCAGGACCGCCCCCGTACTGTCCTGCACGGTCCCGCCGATGGCGCCTTCATTCTGCGCGGCGGCAAATTCCGCGCACGCGGCCATCGCTAGAAATAAACAAGCAATCCGAGTCAGATGCATACTCCACCTTTTAGAAGTCGTTCGCGAGAACATTCACAAAACTCGATAGCTCGCGGTCGTTGGAGCTATCTGACATATCATTTCTCGCAAGAATATCCTATCCGGGAATCGAAGGCAAGCAAAAAATGATCCGTGCGTCGAACTTCCCGATGCGCGCCTTCCCGGCTTCGCGGCACACCTCGGCTGTGCTGCGCCTGCCGCGCCGGACACTACCGCTTCAGCGTTCAGGACGCAGATCGAAACGTATGCTATTTGGCGGATTTTCCACGCTTTGGCGGCGGAAGACACTGCGCCGACCGGCAGTTGTCGGCGAACGGCGAACCGAGTTTCCTGGCCAGCGCGACCGTCTCCGGATGCAGCGTTCCGAAGCGCTCCGGACCGTTCGCCATATCGGCGGCCGAATCGCCGGCCTTGGTGCGCGCATCGATTTTCGCGCCGTGCTCGACCAGAAACTGCAATGCCTCATTGTTGCCGCGATAGGCCGCGCCGTGCACCGCTGAAAAACCGCGGCGGTCGGCGGCATTCACGTCGGCGCCCTGTTCGACGCAATATTTCACCGCGGCGGCCAACGCGTCGGGGGCGGTCACGCTGAAATTCCCGCGCCACCCGACCCCGGCCGCGACCATCAGCGGTGTGTCGCCTTCCTCGGTCTCCAGATTCGGGTCCGCTTTGCGCGACGCGAGCAGCCGCATCGCCGCGACATCGTTAGCCTGAGCGGCCCGCCAGAACGCGGTTGCTCCCGCGAGTTTCAGACGGCTGCCGTTGTGCGTCAGCGGCCGGAACCACAGGCCGTCGCGGAGCTTCGCGTTCGGATCCGCGCCGTTGTCGAGCAGCGCCTTCATCAGATCGAGATAGGCGGTCGACTCCTGGGCTGTAATCGGATTCGGAAACCACCCAAGCGGCGCCCATTGCACATCGACGGTCGCGTACAGCGGGCGAAGACCGCTGACCGCCGCCAGGTTCGGATTCGCTCCGCGATCGAGCAGATATTTCGCGATGTCATAGTGCCCGTTGATGATTGCCATCAGCAGCGGAGTGGTCTGCTCGCTGCCGTTCGGCTGATTGATGTTCGCCCCTGATTCGACCAGAGCGCGCACCGCCTCCGCCTGTCCGTCGCGTGCGGCGAACAGGAGGGCCGTCATGCCGCCCATCGCGGCCGCGCCCTGAACACGATCTTCGAGCGCCACCGCCTCGCCGGCGCCCGGCTTCGGCTTTTCCGACGGATCTACTGAAATATCTCCGTACTTGGTCCTTGCGAGCCGCACGATCCGATCGGCCGCGTTCACATCCGCGCCTTTCGCTGCGAGCAGGCGGATCACTTCAGCACGTCCCTGCGCGGCGGCGAACATCAGCGCGGTTTCTTCGTGCACCGCTTCTTTCCGATTCGCGTCCGCTCCGCGATCGAGCAGCAGCTTCACCGCGTCGACACTGCCGGACTCGGCGCCGATCATCAACGCGGTGGTTCCGTTCGACTTGGCGGAATTCGGATCGGCGCCCGCGCGCAACAGCTCGCCGATCATCGCCGCCGATCCGTTGGTGCACGCCATGAAGAGAGGCGTCACGGCTCCGATTCGGGTCGGCGCGGCGACGTTCGCGCCCGCGGCGATCAACGTCTTTGCCAGCGCGACGTCGTCTTTGAGCGCTGCCCAATGCAGTGCAGTCATGCCGTCGCCTTGCGGCGCGTTGAGGTCGGCCTTCTGCGCGATCAGCGACTCGATCG
>JAIQFJ010000572.1 GCA_020073325.1 Terriglobia bacterium
TCGGCTTCGAGGCGATACGATCCGGGCGGCACGGAGGAAATGGCGAAGCGTCCGCGCGGGTCGGTGGTTGCAGTGCGTTTCGCGTTGGTGTCCTGATTGATCAGCGTGATCGTCGCGCCGGGGATGGGTGTCGAGACAGTGGAGGCGTCGAGCACCGTGCCGTCGATCGTTCCGCCTACGGTTTGCGCGTACAGCGTGGGGATCAACAGTGACGCGAGTAGGAAGAGAGCCCCGCCCTTACGGGCGCGGCTGGCGTGACCGCGCTGGCCGTGAGGCCGGGGTTCAGTCGTGGGGAAAAAGTTCAAATTCACGAGGTCCTCAGTCGGTGAAGTGATTTTATTAATATAGCGTGATGATGCTTGCGGCCCTACTCTGTCTGCTCGTCGCCGATTGGCCGCAGTTTCTGGGGCCGACGCGCGACGGCGTGTATGCCGGAAACGACGTCGCCGCGAGCTTTCCCGCGAGTGGTCCAGCGATGGTGTGGAAGAAAGACGTCGGCGCAGGATTCGCCGCGCCGGTGGTGGCGTCGGGAAAGCTGATCCTGTTCCATCGTGTTTCCGGCCGCGAAATCATTGAAGCTTTGGACGCGGCCACGGGGAAGAACGTTTGGTCGTACGAGTATCCGACGAATTATCGCGACGACTTCGGATTCGACGAAGGGCCGCGGTCGGCGCCGGTGGTCGCCGATGGCGTGGTGTATGCGTTCGGAGCCGAAGGAATGCTGAGCGCGGTCGATCTCGCCAGCGGCAAGAAGAAATGGATGATCGACGCCGGGCGGAAATACGGCGTCAAGAAAGGCTGGTTCGGAGCCGCGGGGTCGCCGCTGGTGGAACGGGGCAGGGTGATCGTGAATCTCGGTGGGCAGAATGCGGGGATCATGGCCTTCGACGCGGCGACGGGGAACGTGGCATGGAAGGCGACCAACGATGAGGCGAGTTATTCGTCGGGCACCGTCGCGACGATCGACGGCGAGCGCCATGCAATTTTTCTGACGCGCGCAGGTGTAGTCGATCTCGATCCGGCGGATGGCAAAGTGCGATTCTCGATGCCGTTCCGGTCGAGGAACAATGCATCGGTGAATGCGGCGACTCCGCTGGTGATCGGCAACGACGTTTTCGTTTCGGCCAGCTACAACACTGGTGCGGCGCTGCTCGAAGTGCACGGCGCGACATATAAGAAAATCTGGGCGAACGACGATTCGATGTCGAATCATTATTCGACCTGCGTGTTTCGGGACGGCGTGCTGTATGGATTTCACGGGCGCCAGGAATACGGTCAGTCGCTGCGGGCGGTGGAGCTGAAAACGGGAAAAGTGCTGTGGAACGTCGACGATTTCGGAGCTGGAACGGTGACATTGGTCGGCGACCGGCTGCTGATCCTGCGGGAGAACGGGCAGATGGTCCTGGCGCCGGCTTCTGGTAAAGGATTCACACCGACCGTGCAAGTATCTCTGATGAAAGGAATTGTCAGGTCTTATCCGGCGCTGGCGGATGGGCGGTTGTACGCTCGTAACGAACACACGTTAATTTGTGTGCGACTTTCCCGTTAAGCTGGAAAAATTCTTGTGATACAATATTCGACAGGCCTGCATCCCACTATGTGTTCTCTGGTAGCCGCATGAGTTCGTATATCGAGCTCACCAAGCCGAGGATCACTGTGTTCATTCTGATGAGCACGGCGATCGGCTTCGTGTGCGGAGCGCACGGGGTGAACGGGTGGTCGCTGCTGGTGCTGCTGCACACGCTGATCGGCACGGGGCTGATCGCGAGCGGGACGGCGGCGCTCAATCAATGGTACGAGCACGAGGCGGATGCGAAGATGCAGCGCACCAAGGCTCGGCCGATTCCTTCCGGTCGCGTGACGCCGACGCGTGCGTTCTGGTTTGCGGTGGCGTTGTCGGTGGTTGGTTTCGCGGAGTTGTGGATCGGCGCGAACCGGCTGACCGCGCTGCTCGGACTCTTCACGCTGGTCAGCTATCTGTTCATCTACACGCCGCTGAAGCAGAAATCGCCGCATTCGACGACCATCGGGGCGATTCCGGGCGCGATGCCTCCGCTGATCGGATATGCGGCGGCGGCGGGCGCGCTGAGCGGGCAGGCTTGGATTCTGTACGCCATTTTGTTCCTGTGGCAATTCCCGCATTTCTACGCGATCGCGTGGATGTATCGCGAAGATTACGCGCGGGCGGGGATCCGGATGCTGCCGGTGGTGGAACCGGATGGAGAATCGACGGCCCGGCGGATCTGGATGTTTTCGCTGGCTCTGATTCCGATCAGCCTGCTGCCGAAGCTCACGGACATGGCGGGAAATGTTTATCTGTTCGGGGCGCTGGCGCTGGGACTTTACTTTCTGTACGCGGGAGTTCGCGCGACGATGGATCGCACGCGGCCGCGGGCCCGGCAGGTGCTGCTGGCGAGCGTGGTTTATCTACCGTTGCTGTATGGCCTCCTGGTCTTCGATCGTCCTGGGTTCTAGCCTGGTTGCGCTCGGCACTCTGGCAGGGTGCTCGGCGCGCGCGGGGCTGCCTTCCTATGCCGTCGTTCCCGATTTTCAATTGATCGATCAGAGCGGCGCGGCGTTCGATTCCGCGGCGAAGCTCGATAAGCATGTGTGGGTGGCGGATTTCATCTACACGAGCTGCGCCGGGCCTTGTCCGCGGATGTCATCGCAGATGCATTCGGTCGCAAAAGCGCTCGCGGGAGCCGACGTGCGGTTTGTGTCGTTCACGGTGGATCCGAAGAATGACTCGCCGCCGGTGTTGAAGGAATACGCGTCGCACTTCGAGGCGGATCCGGCGCGCTGGTTTTTTCTGACGGGTCCGGAGGACAGGCTGCAGTTCCTGAGCCGCAAGGTTTTCATGCTGGGAGATACCGGAGGGAATCTGGAACATTCGACGCGGTTTTGTCTGATCGATCGGGAGTCGCGGGTGCGCGGTTATTATCTGACCGAAGAAGCGGATGCGATTCCACGATTGATCGCCGATGCGCGGATGCTCGCGAAATGAGCGTCCACGATCTTCCGGC
>JAIQFJ010000139.1 GCA_020073325.1 Terriglobia bacterium
TCCTGCAGGTCATGCTCGAACACATCGGTCCAAAGCTTAGTTTTTTCCTCAGGCAGCGCCTTCAGCTCCAGGCCGCAGCCGGGGCAGAAATCGTCGTTGGTGACGAACTCGTTCGGAAGATTGCCTTTCTTTTTCTTCTTCGTCCCGGGCAGCGCTTTGGCCGCGATGATCTCGTTTTCTTCCTTCATCTCGCCGTGCTCGAACATCACTTCGATCAGCGTCTTTTGAAATTCGTCGGCAAGCTTCTGGGCGTCGGCCTTCTTGCCCTTCTGCCGGATCAGCTCCTGCCATTTTTCGAGATAAGGATAGTGCTTGGGAGGCTTGGCCAGAAATTTCACCCAGCGATCCAGCAGTTCGTAGTCGAGCTTGTCCTGATCCACCACCGTCGCGATCTCGGCTTTGTTGTCGCCGGTGATCTTCCATGCCGCCATCATGTATTTCGACGCCTGAAATGCCAGAGCCTGCGCGAGCTGTTCGCTTTCGACGGAGGAGAACTCGCCCAGCAGTTTTTCGCGCGACTCGATTTCTTTTTCCCGCTTCTTAAACGAATCGACCACTGCCTGGGGCACCTGCGGATACTCGTGATAATTCGTATTCAGAAACACCCCCGCGAGCGAATAATAATCCTTGGTGGGAATCGGATCGTATTTATGATCGTGGCAACGCGCGCAGCCCACCGTGAGTCCCAGAAATCCGCGGGAAACGACGTCGACGCGGTCGTGGCGCTCGTCGGCGCGCGTAATCTCCACCGCGCCGTTGTCGTAATACCACGGGCCGAGCCCCAGGAATCCGAGCGCCGGCAGGCTCTCCGCACTCGCGTCCTTTTGCAGGTCCGCCGCCAGTTGCGCCTTCACGAAGGCGTCATACGGCATGTCGTCATTCAGAGCCCTGATCACCCAGTCGCGATACAGATACGCGAACGGATACGGATTGTAGCCCCGCATCATCGGGTCGAGGCTGCGGTAATCGTCCTCGCCGTAGCGCGCCACGTCGAGCCAGATTCGTCCCCAGCGCTCGCCGTAAGCGGGCGATGCGAGCAGCCGGTCCACCACTTTCGCGAACGCGTCGGGCGAGCTGTCTTTTTCAAACGCCTCGAGCTGTTCGAACCCCGGCGGGAGTCCGGTCAAATCGAGCGACGCGCGGCGGATCAGCGTTCGCTTGTCCGCTGCCGCCACCGGTTTCAGGTTCTGCTCGGCGAGCTTCGCGATGACGAAGCGATCGATTTCCGTTCTGGCCCATTCATGCGCGGGCGGAACCTGCGGCTTCTTCAGCGGCTGAAACGACCAGAAGGCGCGCTGCTCCGGCCTGATGACGTATTCGCCCTTGGGATTGGCGGCGGGCTTGATCGACTCCGGCCACACTGCGCCCGCCTTCACCCACGCCGCCAGGTCCTGAACTTCCTGATCCTTCAATTTGCCACCGGCGGGCATTTTGATTTTTCCGGTCTGCCGGATGGCCGCGATCAGCGCGCTTTTTTCCGGGTCGCCGGGGACAATCACCTTCAGGATGTTCTCGCGGGAATCCAGCCGGACGCCGCCCAGCGCGGAATTCGTGTGGCAGGCATAGCAGTTCGACGCGAGCACGGGACGCACGCGCGTCTCAAAAAAATCCGGGCTGTCGGCCGGGGGTGTAGCCGCGAATGCGGCTGCCGCAAACACGCAAATCCCCAGGAATCTGCCGCTAACAAGCATGGTTAACGCGTTCACCAGTATACTGGTTTCGTTTGCGCTTCAGATGGATCCCACTGCTTTTTGCGATCCCGCTCCTGGCCCAAAAGCCCGGCGCGAAGACGCCCGGCGTCCAGGTTTCAATGACCCGGCTCAAGCCCGACGCGATCTTCGAAGTGCCCGGCGCGCCCGATTGGATCGCCGTCGACGAATCGGTCTGGATCTCGAATTTCCCCCGGAACACCGTGGCCCGGATCGATCCGAAGACCAACAAGGTGATCGAAATGGTGGCGGTCGGAGCCAAGCCCTGTTCGGGTCTGGCTGCCGGGTTTGGATCGCTGTGGGTGCCGAACTGCGGCGACCAGACCCTTTCCCGCGTCGATCTCAAGACCGGCAAAGTAACGGCGACATTTCCCATGCACATCGCCGATTCCGAAGGCGGCATCGCCGTGGGAGCCGAGAGCGTCTGGCTGCTGACCGACAAGAAAGGCAAGCTGGTCCGCATCGATCCTTCGAATAACAAGGTGGTCGCGGCAATTTATGTCGCGCCGGGATCCTACAGCTTGGTGTTCGGCGAAGGAGCGGTGTGGGTGACCGGTACGGAAACCAGCGTCGTGACGCGCGTCGATCCCAACACCAACCTGGTGACCGCGACGATTCCGGTCGGCAAAAATCCCCGCTTTCTTGCGCTCGGCGAAGGCGCCGTCTGGACGCTGAACCAGGGCGACGGCTCCGTTTCGCGCATCGATCCGAAGCACAACGCCGTCGCCGCGACCATCGAAGCCGGGATTCCCGGACCCGGCGGAGACATCGCCGTGGGCGAGGGCTCGGTCTGGCTGACTTCGTTCGAATTTCCCATCACGCGAATCGACCCGGGCTCCAACAAAGTCGTGCAGCAATTCAAAGGCGATGGTGGCGACGCAATTCGCGTTGGGCTCGGCGCGGTGTGGCTTTCGAACAACAAGCTCGGGACCGTCTGGAGAATCGACCCCAAGCGCATCTTCGCGACACTACCGGAATAACCGGCATCCATCCCTCTTCTTCCCCGAGTGGTATTGCAGAGTTCGTGATTGTACGTCAGAATTCGAATTGTCACGTTAAATCCGATGCAACCACGGCTAATTTGCGTATTTTTCACAATGTTTTATTTGGCGGCAGGACTTCGCGGACAGGCCTCCGTGCTGACGTGGCATAACGACAGCGCGCGCACCGGTCAGAACTTGCAAGAGACGATTCTGACACCGGCCAACGTGAATTCGGCGACATTTGGGAGATTATTTACGTTGCAAGTCGACGGTAAAGTGGATGCGCAGCCGCTGTACGTGCCGTCGCTCGCCATCCCCGGGAAAGGCACACACAACGTTGTTTACGTCGTAACGGAGCACGATTCCGCCTACGCCTTCGACGCCGATAGCGGCGCGCTTTTGTGGAGCGCCACGGTGCTCGGCGCGAGCGAGACTCCCTCCGATGACCGGAACTGCGGCCAGATCACGCCCGAGATGGGAATCTCCGCGACGCCGGTCATCGATGCGCAGCGCGGGACGCACGGCACGATTTATATCGTGGCGATGTCGAAGAACGGGAGCAGCTATCATCAGCGGCTGCATGCGCTCGATCTGGCCACCGGCGCGGAGGAGTTCGGCGGGCCGGTGGAGATTCAAGCGACGTATGCGGGATCCGGCGTGGAAGGCTCCGGAAGTTTGCAGACGTTCGATCCGAAGCAGCACAAAGAACGCGCGGCGCTACTTCTGCTGAACGGAGTCATTTACACCACGTGGTCTTCGCATTGCGACGTGGGGCCGTATACCAGTTGGGTGATCGGCTATGACGCCGCCACGCTGGCCCAGGTCAGCGTGCTGAATCTGACGCCGAACGGAAACGACGGCGGAATCTGGATGGCGGGCGGCGGACCAGCCGCCGATGCTTCCGGCAATTTTTATCTGCTGATGGGGAACGGAAGCTTCGACACCAGCCTGGACGTCAACAGTTTCCCGTCACAGCAGGATTACGGCAACGCCTTCGTAAAAATTCGCGGCGCGGCGCCGATGTCCGTGCTGGATTTTTTCACGATGTCCAATACCGTGTCCGAGTCCAACGCCGATCAGGACCTGGGGTCGGGCGGGATTTTACTTCTGCCGTCGTTGAACGATTCGCAGGGGCAGCCCCGATCGCTCGCGGTGGGCGCAGGCAAAGACGGCAACATCTACGTTGTCGATACGAATAACCTCGGCAAGTTTCGATTGAGTAGCGACAGTATCTACCAGGAAATGCGCGGCGCGGTTTCGCCGTGGGTCTTTTCCACCCCTGCATGGTTCAACGGCAAGCTGTACTACGGCCCGTCGGGAAGCAATCTCCGGTCTTTTCAATTCTCGAACGGCTCGTTTTCGCCGAATCCGGTCTCGCAGACCACGACGACTTACACTTATCCGGGAACCACTCCGTCGATTTCGGCCAATGGAACGCAAAACGGCATCGTCTGGACCGCGGAGAATGGTGCCGCCGCGGTGCTGCACGCCTACGACGCAAGCGACCTGTCGCACGAGCTGTACAACAGCAATCAGGCCGCAAACGGCAGAGACAGTTTCGGCGCGGGCAACAAATTCATCGTGCCGACCGTGGTGAGCGGAAAAGTCTACGTCGCCACCACGACGGGTGTCGGCGTTTTCGGACTGCTCTGCGTGTCGTCGCTGACGCCGGGTTCGGCGAGTTATTCCTCGAGCGGAGGCAGCGGCCAGATCAGCGTTGGCCCGGTCAGCGGATGTTCCTGGAACGCGCAGAGCAACGTCCCTTGGTTGACGATCACCTCCGGCAGTTCGGGAAGCGGCGCCGGAATGGTGAATTATGCGGTGGCGGCCAATAGCGGATTTCGCCGGAATGGCTGGCTGACGGTGGGCGACAAGACCTTCCTGGTGAGCCAGGACGGCCTGCCTGTGCCGCAGGCGGCTTTTCGCGGAGGTGACGGCGGGATCCGGCTGGCCACTTATCCCTCCGCAACGCTCGCCACGGCCGGCGGCCTGTTCGCGAGCGATCCGACGGCGGCGCAGGATGGCAACGGCAACACCTTCGTGACGGCTCGCGACAATTTCAATTCCATCTGGGTGAATGTTTATAGTTCGAATACGCTGGCGTGGTCGGGCTGGCGGCTGGGCGGCGGACTGATTCAAGGAGTTCCCGCGATCGGCGTGGACACGGCCGGCACCGCATGGATCGCGACGCGCGATCAGTACAATTCTTACTGGCTGGTGAGCTACACCACCGGCAGCGGATTCGGATCGTGGATTCCGCTGTTGGGAATTTTTTCTACCGATCCGGCCGTCACCGCGTGCGGAGACGGGTCGATTTATGTGATCGGCAAGGACAACTACAACTCGCTCTGGAGCAGCCGCTACGTTCCCGGCGCCGGTTTCCAGGGATGGACCTTCGGAGGTGGAATCGTTGCGGGGACGCCGTCGGCCACCTGCGGAGGCGACAACGCGGTCTACCTCGCCGTGGAAGATCGCTTCAATTCGAACTGGATCGCCCGCATCGCCCAAAGCACGTGGACCGGCTGGTTTTATGGAGGCGCCATCACCAGCGTCCCTCCGCGGATTGCGGCGCTCGGAAATGGAAGCGAAGCGGTGGTGATTCTCGATTCCAGCAGCGTCGTCTGGAGAACGACGTTCACCGAAGGGACCGGCAACGGCTGGCAGCCATGGATGCAAGTCGGCGGAATCCTGGCCGACGTCGCGCCTGAGGGAGTGTCCGGGCAACTCTATTGGCTGGGAAAGGGTCCCACCGGCGATCTATGGTGGTGGCAGCAATCCGGCAATCAATGGACCTGGATCGACAACAACGGAGCCGCCGCGGGAGCGCTCGCTTCGACTCCGCGGTGATCCGCCGGAAAGCGAGCCGCGACCATAGGGAGCGGTTCACCCCCGCCCTTTCCGCGGTTTCGCGAAAATCGCGGCATTTGCGCACCGTGCTGTCGTATAATGGCTGAATTCTCGGGATAAGTCTCGGGAATTCCGCGCGGAAGAGAGCGAGTAACGTGAGCCATCGCGCCCGGGTAGCCTCCATGCACGAAATGGAATTCAAGCTGCACGCGTTCCTGGGGATTCCTTTTTCCCCGCGCGGCGGCGAATCCGCGGCGCCACAATTGCCCGGCGATCTTTCGGATCTCGTGCTCGACGTGAAGTCCGAACTCGCGGCGCTGCGGCGGGAATCCGATCGAATCGGCAAAATTCCCGAAAATTATCCGCGTCACATTACATGGCTGATGCGCCTGATTTCCGCGCTGCTGCCGTGGTATACGCGGCCTCTGGTGAATTTCAGCCGGCGCACCAGCGCGACCGCCGAACTGATGTCGGATCTTCTCGATGCCGTGCTTCATCGTCAGAACGCGCTCGACGAAGAAATTCGGGCTCTGCGTTCGGGCCGATGAAAATTCACGTCCTCACCAACGCGCTATGCTTCGGCGATGCCGTAAGCGCCCACTGCATCCTGCTGGCGCAGCGGGCGCGGGAATTGGGGATCGAAGCGAGCGTCTACGCCGAATTCAGCGATGCGAAAACGGATCCGTTCGTCACACCGGTCGACCGGATGCGCGCCGGCCCTGGCGATCTCCTGCTCCACCAGTTCTTCAATCACACCGCCTTGATTCGCGCCGTCGAATCGTTTCCCGGCCGCCGCGTGCTGATGTATCACAACATTACTCCGCCCGAATTTTTCCCCGCGGGCAGCGAGCCGTTCGAGTCCTGCCGCCGCGGGCTGGCGCAACTGGCGGAATTGTCCGGGCTTTATCATTACGCGGTCGGAATGAGCGAATTCAGCCGCCGCGATCTTGCCTTGAAGGGATTTTCGCAGACCGGAGTTTTCCCGTTGTTCATCGACATGGAGCGGCTCCGCGCGCGCACCTCCGACCTGAACGCCGTGCGGCGCTTTCTCGGAACGACGTTTCTTTTCGTCGGACGGATCGCGCCGAACAAAGGGATTCCGGATCTGCTGCGGTTCCTGGAGGCTTACCGGCAGACGACGCCGGATGCGCGCCTGGTGCTGGTGGGCGACGACCAGCAGCACCCCGCCTATACGCGCGAGCTTTTGCAACTCGCCGCCCGGCTGGGTTTGCGCACTACCGAAGACGTGCTGTTCACGGGCAAAATTTCGGACGGCCAGGTCGCCGCCTGGTATCAGAACGCGGACGCATTTATTTGCCTCAGCCGGCACGAGGGATTCGGGGCGCCGCTGATGGAAGCCATGATGTTCGGCGTTCCCGTGTTTGCGGCGGCGGCGGGCGCTGTGGCCGATACGCTGGGAGGCGCGGGCGCGCTGTTGCCCGATCGCGAACCTGAAGCGGTTGCAGAAGCGGTGCGCGCCGCGCTGTTCCATCCTCAACATCGCGAGGGGATTCTTCAGAAGCAGAAGGCGCGCGCCGAGATGTTTTCCGCCGCGGCGCAGCGCAAAGCCCTGCGCGATCTGGTCGACCGCGATTATCCCCAGCTCGCGCCGCCGCGGGCGCCTCGCGTCAGCGTGGTGATCAACACGTACAATCGCGCGCGGCATCTGGAAACCTGTCTGGCGACGCTGCGGCGCCAGACTTATCGGAATTTTGAAGTGGTCGTGATCAACGGACCTTCCACCGACAACACCGCGGAAATCCTGAAGCGCTTCGAAGGACAAATCCGCGTGGCCGAAACGACGCGCCGCGTGCTGGGCGTGTCGCGCAATCTGGGAATCGAGCAGACCAGCGGAGAACTCGTCGCGTTCATCGACGACGACGCCATCGCCGATCCGCACTGGCTGGCGGAATTGGTGAAGCCGTTTTCCGATCCAGCGGTGGGCGCGGCAGGCGGGCTGGTGTACCGCATGAACGGGCAGGATATCGAGTTCCGCAACGGCATCATCGACCCGGAGGGTTTCGTCGAATGGAATCGTCCGCAACCCGGGCAGCATTGGACCTGGAAAGACGGTTTTCTCAATACCGTTTCCGGCAACAATTGCATTTTCCGCCGCAGCGCGCTCGAAGCGATCGGCGGATTCGACGAAGCGATCGAGTATTACCACGATGAAGCCGACGTGGTCATGCGCCTGGCAGCGCAAGGCCTGCGCACGGTCCATTGCCCCAGCGCCGTGGTTTATCACGAAGGCGCGGCGTCGCAGAATCGCACCGGAAAATACACGCTGAACTGGCGCGTGATCGCGAAGAACACGGTGTACTGCGCGCTGAAGAATCACCAGGATCAGGATTCGCGGAAGGCGATGGCCCGGCGGATCGCGCGCAGGGTGGTGCAAGAGCGCATGGCCGATATCCTGCACTGGTGGCTGGGTGGCGAAATCGGCGCGGTTTCGTTTGTGCGGATGGAAATCGCCTGCATCCAGGGAATCGTCACGGGAATTCGCCGGGGGTTGGTCCCGCCGCTTCCTCCGCGACCCATCGCGCCCGCCGGCGAGCGCGCATTTCTCCCCTACGCCGAACAGAACCAGCACGGGCTCTCGGTGTGCCTGCTGTCGCAATCGTTGCCGGAACAGAATCCCGGCGGGATCGCGACGTACACCCTGGCGCTCGCCGGCGCACTCCAGCGATTGGGATGCACGGTGCACATCGTCAGCAAAGGCGAGGATTGGAAATCGGAGCCGAAAGACGGCATCTGGTTCCATACGGCGCCGCCGGTGGCGCTCGACCGGCACGTGGCGGATTCTGACGCACATCCTTCGGCCGCGCGCAATTTGATGTACAGCAACGGCGTGCGCATCAAACTGCTGGACGTCCATGCGCGCTGGGGCATCGATGTGATCGAATCTCCCAACTGGGATGCCGAAGGGTTGCTGGCGGCGATCGAGCATCGCGTTCCGATGGTGGTCCGCGCGCACTCGCCGCTGTTCAAGGTCGCCGAGACGCAAGGCTGGGAGGTGACGGCGGATCTCGAGGAATGCATGGCGCTCGAAGATCTGCTGCTGCGCCACGCCGACATGATCACCGGCAGCACGCGCGGGATTCTCGATCTGATCGAGCCGCATGCGGGGGGAAAACACGCGACCGCGCTGCTGCCCCTGGGGATCGACATCGACGCCGGTGCGTCCTCCCGGCCGCAAAATCCATGCCGGAAAATTCTGTTCGCCGGACGGCTGGAACCGCGCAAGGGGATTCACACTTTGCTCGACGCGATCCCGGCGGTTCTCGAACGCTCGGAGAACATCGAGTTCGACATCGCGGGAGCCGACCATCCGGACGCAGGGGAGGACAGCTGGAAAAATCGATGGGAACGCGATGCGGGCCGCTGGAAAAATCATGTCCGCTTTCATGGCGAAGTCAGCCGCGACGGGTTGATGCGCCTCTATCGCGATTGCGACGTTTTCGCGGCGCCGTCGATCTATGAGTCGTTCGGGCTGGTGTATCTCGAGGCGATGGCGCATGGCAAACCCGCGATCGGATGCCTCGCCGGCGGGGTTCCGGAAGTGGTCGTCGACGGCGCGACCGGATTGCTGATCCCGCCGGGCGATAGCGCCGCGCTGGCGCGCGCGATCCTGAAGCTCGCCCAGGACGAACCTCTGGCGGAACAGATGGGAGCCGCGGGATTGGCGCGCTATCGCGCGTCGTTTACCGTCGACGTCATGGGCGCGCGCACGCTGGAGCTTTTTCAGAAAATCCGCGACGCGCAGAAATCCGCCGGCGATGTCGCCTGGGGCGGCGTAATCATGGACCTCCGGCGCGAGCCGCAGGCGCAGGTCCTGTGGCATGCGGAAACCGAACAGCTTTGCCTCATGATTCCCGCGGGCGAGGCGCGGACCGCAGTGTATGGTCCCTACGCGCGCTTGACGCCGGGCCGCTATCGCGCCGAGTTCAAGCTGTGGCTGGACGCGGCGCCTCCTCATGGACGCGATCTCGGCGCCGTCGACGTGTTCAGAATGGCGGGCGGAAAACTGGGCGAGCGTATTTTCCAGGCCGGCGATTTCGCCGCCGGCGCGGGATGCATTCTGGACGTCTACTTCACCGTGGTTGGATCGTCCGCGAACGACGTCGAGTTTCGCGTGCACACCAGCGGTCACGTGCCGCTGTTCCTGCGCGAGGTTGTGGTGAGAGACTGGCCGCCGCACCGCGTCGCGGTGGAAGCTCCGCGCATCGAAAAGAGCGAGGCCGTGGGCGCATGAACGGCGATGCCGCGATCGCTCTGCGCGAGCGCATCTGGGAATTGCTGCGGGACCGGGGTCAGGCCGCCGTCGAAACGGCGCTGCATTTGTCGTCCGATCTGCCTGTACCCGGCGAAATCCCCGACGACTTGACCGCGCAATGCATCTTCGACATCGGCTTCGAGCTGGAGCGCCTGGGTCAGGACCAGCAGGCGATGGCGCAATATCGCAGAGTTACACGGTATCGCACCGCGCAACCGAAGTATCCCGCCAGCGCGTGGTTTCGCCTGGGCGTGTGCCTGCGCCGGCGAGGAGATTACGGGCAGGCCGTCGATGGCTACCGGAAGTCTCTCGCGCTTGCCGCCGGGTTGACTCATCTGGAAACGCTCGCGCATTTCTATCTGGGCGAAATGCTGGAGGCGGCCGAGGAATATGACCAGGCCGTACGCTCCTATTCCATCGCGCTCGATGGCCTGCCGCATCCCGATATTCGCGAGCCGCAATTGAAACTGGCCTATGGCCGGTGCGCGTGGCGAACGGGAGAAAAAGCGGCGGCGGTTTCCGCCCTGCGGGAAGTCGCGCGCGCCGCCGACGACCCAGCGTCGGCTGAAGCATGGAAGTGGCTGGCGGAAATCGCCGAGGCCGGCCGCGATTTTGCGGCGGCAAGCGAAGCCTACCGCGAAATCATGGCGAGCCCGCACGCCGAGCCAAGCCTGCGCGCCGCTGCCGCTTATCGCGTCGAATCCGCCGCCAAGGCGATGCGGAAATCGGGAAGCGCGTTCTAGATCCTTCTGCGATATTCCGCGATCACCGATGCAGGCAGGCCGTCCGCCGCGATTCGGCCGCCGGCAATCAGGATCATCCGCGTGCAAAGCTGCTCGAGCACCGCCATGTTGTGCGACACGATCATCACCAGGTTGCCGCGTTCGATCAGTTTGCGAACCCGGAAATAGGATTTGCGCTGGAAATGCTCATCGCCCACCGAAAGCACTTCATCCAGCAGCAGGATTTCCGGATTCAACTGCGTCGCCAGCCCGAACGCCAGCCGCGCCGCCATTCCCGACGAGTACGCCTTGAGCGGAACTTCGAAAAACGGCCCCAGCTCGGTGAACTCGATCAGCTTCGGGATCCACCGATCCAGGTCCTTGCGTTTCACGCCGTGCAGCGCCCCGAACATATACGTGTTCTCGCGGCCGCTGAATTCAGGATGCAGCGTGCTGGTCAGATCGAGCACGGGAGTCACGCGGCCGGCGCACTTCACTTCGCCGTTGGTCGGCTGAATCACACGCGAAATGACGCGCAACAATGTGCTCTTGCCCGATCCGTTCGAGCCGACGATCCCGATCACCTCGCCCGAAGACGCCCGAAACGTCACATCGCGCAACGCCCAGAATTCGGCCCCCGACGATTCGCGTCCCGAAAACGCCGACAGCACGCGACCCTTGATCGTGCGCGCCTGTTCGGTCAGCAGCCGGTAACGCACGCCGACGCCCGCGACCTCGACCGATACCTGCATCGCGGAGGGCGCCGGAATTTGTTCTTTCGCGGTGAGCACGAAAATCTTTCAGACGTAGTAATAGAAGCGGCTCTCGCTTCTGTGGAACCAAACAAATCCCAGAATCAGCGCCGCCAGGGCGAGCGACGCGCTGACGATCAGATCGGACGCCGCGGGCAGCTTCGACGCTGAAATCGGCATCTGGAACAGGTTGATAAACGGATTCATCGGATTCAGCGAAAAATAAAATCGCGCGCGCTCCGGCACCACCGTCAAGCGGTACAGAATCGGGCAGAAGAAGAACCAGATGAACAGAATCGAATTCAGAAAATGGCGGAAGTCGCGAAAGAAAACGGTCCACATCGCGGCCAGCAGTCCGACTCCGGTGACGAAGATCACCAGCAGCGCGGCCGACACAGGAAGAATCAGCATCGCCATGGAAAGATGCGCGCCCAGCACCCACATGACGACGCCCAGCACGGCGAAACTCGCGGCCAGATCCACGCTGCAGACGGCGACGCAGGCCAGCGGAAGAATCGCTTTCGGAATATAGACCCGCGTGACGTAGCTCGAATGGAAGACGATCGAGTCCGCAGCCATTCCGATCGCCGCGGCAAAAAATGTCCAGGCCATGTAACCGCTGAAAAAATAGATCCCGTATTCGCGCAGATCCCAGTGATTCACATAGGAAAACACCAGGCAGAACGAAACGTAGGTGAGCAGCGGATTCAACAGCGTCCACAGAAACCCCAGAATCGAGGACTGATAGCGCTGCCGGAGCTGCTGCAAAACCAGTTGGTGGAAAAAATCCCGATACTGCCAGATCTCTCGAAATTGGTTCGACAACAGAAGTCCAGTTTAGCTCACCCGGACGCCGGAAGACACACCAGATTCAGCAGGAAATCCCCGCTTTCGCCAAAAACAAACGGCTTTCTGACCCCCTGCGCGAATGCCGGCGCCTCAAATACTTCGTAATTCAGCGCGGCGAGTTCCGCCAGCAGCCGCGCCGCGGTGCCGGGCCCATGGCGATTCAGCGCGGCCGAGTGAAATTCGCACACGATCGCGGGCCGGTCCGCCTGGACCCTGTTGCGCATTCCCTCCAGCGCGAAAAGCTCGTATCCTTCGACGTCCATTTTGACGACGTCGATTTTCCGCTCCCGTGGAAGCACGTCGTCGAGACGCCGCACCGTAACCGGAGTCGCGCCGGGGCGCATCCGGGAATCCACCTGCCCGCCGCCGAAGTTCGAAGGATTCGGATGCTTCACCAGCGCCGCTTCCGAATCGGCACTTCCGCAGGCGAACGGAAATGTTTCGACGATCCCGTCCATGCGATTTTCCGACCGGTTTCGCAGCAGCAGATTGTAGCTGAACGGATCCGGTTCAAAGCTGTAGACGCGGCCCGCCTCGCCGGCCGCTTTCGCCATGCGCATCGAGTGATACCCGAAGTTGGCCCCCACGTCGACGCACGTCATTCCGGGCTTGACCAGCCGGTCGAGCGCCCCGCTGACGTCAGGCTCGAAAACACCAACAGCGACGGGAAATCCGACGAACGTGTCCTGCGCGCTGAAGAAGAAGCGCTGGCCTTCGCGAGTCTCCGTCATAATGATGCAGCTCTCGCCCGGCCGTTCCCAATGCGCCGCCAGCGGCCGGGCCGAAAATTCCGGGCTGGCGGCCATCCTGTCGATCAATCCGTCGACCCCGCGCGGCGGAGGCGATGCGCGATACGCGGCAATTTCGTCCGCCGTCGGCCAGCGTCCGTAGAGCAGCCGGTGCGCGAACAGAAAATCCTGCAGGTGAAGCTGATCGAGCCGGCAGACTCCGGCGGCGAACTCACCCGCGAGCGCCGCCAGTTCCTCGACATTCTGCTCCGGGTCGAACGGATTCGGCGGCGTCCCCGGTCGTTCCGCGACGATCATGATTTCGTTGCGAAACTGCGGAAACTCGGTGAGTAAATCGGCCCGCCAGCGCGGGATTTCGACATTCGGCGTGACGAAATAGCGCTCCGGGACCGAATCGTAATGGACTTCGCACAGCGCGCTGCTGAGGACGCTTCCCCCTGCTGCGGCGATCAGCTTGCGAAGGTCGCCTTCGCTGAAAAAGCGGACGTGGCCGCGCCAATCGTGAAACGCCATGGCAGCCGTCGTCTCCACCGGCTCATGGACATATTCCCCCCCGTTCAGATAATTCAGAAATCCGCCCAGCAGAAACGCATGATTGGTGGTGAGAATCAGTTTTCCGCCCGGTTTCAGGACGCGAAACACTTCGCGCAGGATCTGAATGGGGTGATAAAGATGTTCGATCACGTGCGCGAACAGTACCAGGTCCACGGACCGGTCGGGCAGCGGAAGCGCCTCCGTCATGCCCGCGATTTGCGGCCCTCCGGCGACATGAGGGTCCAGGTTCACCGGCACAACTTCGATGCGGTCCCCGGCCAGAGCGGCCATGCATTCGCTCAATAACGGCTGCGCGTAGGTGGCGACAATCCGGCAGTCGCGTTTCAAATATTCGCGCACGGCGATGTCGATGGTGAACGGATAAGCGCCCAGGTCGAGCATGACGGCGCCCGCGGAATGGGGCAGGTGCCGATTCACCAGTTGCAGCGTCAGCCAGATCCGGTGCGCCTGCGAAAGAATAAAGGTGGCGCCGGGGTGAAATACGGAGCGATTCTCCAGCGCCAAATCCTGCGGCCTTTTTCGAACGGTCTCCGCATATTGCAGGAATTCCTTGGGAGGCAATTCCAGCCAAGCCAGGGAATCGTCAAAAATTCGAACCGGCGACTGATCCGCAAAAATTTCTTCCAGTTTCGTTTTTGCGAACCGTTCGAGGAAAGATGCCACAGGTTTATTTCAACAGAGCGCATTCTGAGCGCGCAAGCCTTAAGTAACTATCCAGTGATCGCGAGCCGCAATCACAACGCGTTCGTGATGCAAACTCAGTTTCCGGGGACGAAGGGGATAGCCTGACGCGACTCCTTGGCGAATTGGATGAAAGGGAGGGCCGGAGTGTTTCTTTGGAAAGTATTCGAGCCGGAACTGATCTATCGTGTCGCGCAGCGCGGATCGAATCGGCAGCGGGCATTTTTCCGCGCACCCGTTTTTCCATATGGCCCCCCGTGTTGACACGCAAATACGAGGCCCGTCATACTGAACCTTGTTCTAACCAGGAGAGGAGCATCATTTCCGACATGCGCAAATACGTCTGGATCATTGGCATGTTGATCGGGGCTGGCTGCTTGAGCCAGGCCTACGCCGACACGATCACTACGTTTGACATCTCCGGGACCGTGAGTCCCGTTTCGCCTGAGACAGGCACCACCTTCTCCGGCACCCTGGTCATCGACATGGACTTTGGTGTTGCGCTTTCCGGCACCCTCAATTTTCCGGACCTGCTGCCCCTTGACTTGAGTGGTGTGGGATTCTCCTCGACGAGCGCGAGCATTGGGTTCGCAAGTTCCGGAACTTTTCCGGTCAATGCGTCCTTGACTGTCCC
>JAIQFJ010000140.1 GCA_020073325.1 Terriglobia bacterium
CAAACATAAAAAACACGACCCACAAACCAAATCCCTATCTTGGACCTCTGCATGAAAAAAGACAACATGCCGCAAGTCGCGCGCTTCTGGAACGACATTGCGGAAGAATTCGACACCATCTACACCGGCCGGAAAGGAGGCTTCGCACGCTTTCTGGACCAGTGGCTGAGAAAGGACATCTACCAGCGCTTCGACTGGGTGATGGAACGTTGTGGCGACGTTCGCGGCCTGCGGATCTGCGACATCGGCTGCGGCTCCGGCCGGTTCGTCACCGAGTTCGTCAAGCGCGGCGCGGCCCACGTCACCGGCGTCGACGTCGCCCCTGAAATGCTCCGCCTCAGCAAGGAGCTGGTCGAAAAAGACGGCACCGCCGATCGCTGCGACTTCGCTCTGGCCGACGTCCTGAACTGGAAAACCACGCAGACCTTCGACATCACCATCGCCATCGGATTCTGGGATTACATCCAGGATCCGCCCGAGCGCCTCCGCCTGATCCGTCAGAAAACCAACCAGACGTTCCTTTCCGCCTGGCCGCGTTTCTGGACCTGGCGTATGCCCGTCCGCAAAGTGCGGCTGCAATACATCCGCGGCTGCCCGGTTTACTTCTTCCGCCGTTCGCAGATCGAAAAAATGCTCCGCGATTCCGGATTCGAAGTGGTTCGCTGCGATACGGTCGGCAAACTGTTCTGCGTCGAAGCTCGCCCGATTTGATGGTTCCTGTGGCGGAAACGATTTTCTGGCTCGGCCTTGCCATTCCGATCTACGCCTACATCGGATACCCCGCCCTGCTCTATCTGCTGCGGTCGATCTTCCACCGCCCCGTGAAGAAGCGCGCGTTCGAGCCCGACGTGACGCTGATCATCCCGGCCTATAACGAAGCCGAGCACATCGCCCGGAAAATCGAAAACTCCGTCAAGCTGGACTATCCGCCCGATAAGCTGGAAATTCTGGTCGCCTGCGACGGATCGCACGACGCCACGCCCACGATTGCCGAATCCATCGCCGACGGCGTCCGCGTGCGCGTGCTGAATTTCGCCGTGAATCGCGGAAAACTCGCCACGCTGAACGACGCCGTCCGCGCCGCGCGCGCCGGCATCGTCGTCTTTTCCGACGCGAGCGCGTTTCTTTATCCCGATTCCGTCCGCCGCCTGGTGATGAACTTCGCCGACCCCGAGGTGGGCGCCGTCAGCGGCCGCTACACCGTCATCCGCGCCGACGAGGTCGGCATCGGAAAATCCGAGGATTTCTACTGGAAGTACGAAACTTTTCTGAAGGTCCAGGAATCCGAAATCGATTCGATGCTCGGCGCGCACGGCCACCTTCATGCCATCCGGCGCGATCTCTACCCGTTCCCTCCTCCAGGCACGATCAACGACGACTACGTGATCCCGGTTTCGGTGCTCGCGCGAGGCTACCGCGCGGTCTATGAACCGGCCGCGATCGTCTACGAAGCCGCCCGCGAGATGACCGGATTCGGCCGCCGCGTCCGCATCATGGCGGGAAACGTCCAGCAACTCCGCGAAATCAAAGGCCTGCTGCATCCCTTGCGGCTTTGGGCCCTGTTCTTTTTTGTTTCGCATAAAGCAGTGCGATTGCTGGTGCCCGTCGCGATGGTCGCCGCGCTCGTCAGCAATCTGTTTCTGCTTTCGTCGCCGTTGTACTTCACGGCGTTCGTGCTGCAGATGATGTTTTATGCCCTCGCTTCCGTCGGCGCGCTCGTGCCGCTCCGGCCGAAGACGCTACTGCTGCCCTACTATTTTTCGATGATCAATCTGGCCGTCTTTTTCGGCTTCTATCACGCCGCCACCAGCCGGCGCAGGATGGCCTGGAAATGATCCACACGCCGGCCCATTCCGCGCTCGACCCGGCTCTCGCCCGCGACCTTCGCGGCGCATCTGCCGCGGACAAACTGAAGATCGCCGAACAATGGATCGCGGCGCAAACCTCGCTCCAGCGCGATGGCGTCGACCTGATCGCCAGTGCGCTCGAATCTGCGTTCGCAGACGATCTCCCCGCATTGACATCCTGGGCCGCCGCTCTGGCCGATTCCGCGAACTCCGCCTATCTTCGCGCGCTGCTCGCCGACCCCGACGATCCCGCCGCCGTCTGCGATCTCTGGGAGCGCTTCTTCCAGCTCGAGGATTCGCGCGACCCGATGTGCCTGCTGTCCTATGTTCGCGCGCTCGCCGCCACGGAGCGTTTCGATCAAGCTGCCCTGCATCTTCGCCGCGCCCTCGATCAGCGGCCCGCTTATGCGTTCTATCCGCGCGCGGCCAAGGTCGCCGGGCGCGTTGCCGCCAGCACCGGGAGCCATCTGCGCGAATGCCGGATCGCCGTGCTCGGCAACAACACCACCAGCCTCCTGCTTCCGATCCTTAAAGCAATGCTCGTCCGCGACCGCATCAAGGCCAATGTTTATGAAGGCCTCTACGGAGCGCTCGATCAGGAAATTCTGGACCCGCAAAGCGGCCTCGCGCGATTCCAGCCCAACCTCGTGTTCCTGCTCAACAGCTGGCGCGATCTGCGTTTGCCCGCCACCGTCGAAAACGAGTCCGCCTTCATCGAAGGAGCCGTCGAACAGGCCAAGGCGCGTTGGTCCCGCCTGTCCGCCCAATTCGCCTGCCACATCGTCGAGCACGCCTGCGACTTTCCCGCCGAAGAAGGCTACGGCCATCTCGCCGCTTCGCTGCGCAGCGGCCGCACCCGAATCATTCGCGCCCTGAACCAGCGTCTCTTCGAGGAGGCGCCGTCCAACGTTTCGATTCTCGACGCGCCCGAAGTTCAGCGCATCGAAGGAGCGCGCTGGCAGGACGACATGCAGTGGTTCAGCTTCCGCCAGCATCCCTCCACCGACGCTCTTCCCGCGCTCGCCGATGCGATGGCCGCGCACGCCCGGGCCGCCCTGGGGCTCGCCCGCAAAGTCCTGGTCACCGATCTCGACAACACCCTGTGGCAGGGAGTCATCGGCGAGGACGGCCTGAGCGGCATCAGGATCGGCCCCGGCTCGCCCGCCGGCGAAGCGCACAGCCGGCTCCAGCAATACATGCTGGAATTGAAGTCGCGCGGAATTCTGCTCGCCGTCGCTTCGAAGAACAATCATGAAGACGCGGCGCTTCCGTTCCTCAAGCACGAGCGGATGCTTCTGCGCATGGAAGACTTTGCCGCTTTCGAAGCCAACTGGAACGATAAAGCCCACTCGATTCGCGAAATCGCGCGCAAGCTTTCGCTCGGCCTCGACAGCTTTGTCTTCCTCGACGACAACCCGCTGGAGCGCGCCTGGGTCCGCTCACAGCTCCCCGACGTCGCCGTCGTCGACCTCGGCCCTTCCGTCTTCCACTACGTCCGCGACCTCGACCGCCGCCGCGATTTCTTCGCGCTGTCGCTTTCCGCCGAGGATCAGGCGCGTGCCGAGCAGTACCGCGGCGAAGCCGCCCGCAAGAATCTGCAAGCCAATTCCGAATCGATCGACGAATTCTTGAAACAGCTCCAGCTCTCTGCACGCTGTGAGCCCGTCAGCGCCTCGAATCTTCCGCGAGTCACGCAGCTCACCAATAAGACGAACCAGTTCAATCTCACCACGCGCCGCTACACCGAAGCGCAGGTCGCGCAACTTGCCGCCGATCCATCCGCATGGACGGCCGCTTTTCATCTTTCCGACAAAATGGGCGACTATGGCCTGATCGGCGTTATTTTCTGCCGCGGCGCCGATCCCGAGGTGTGGGAAATCGACACCTGGCTGATGAGCTGCCGCGTACTGGGCCGTCAAATGGAAAAGTTCATGTTCGATCGCCTGATCGAAGCTGCCCAATCCCGCGGAATCCGCCAAATCGTCGGCGTGTTCCGTCCCACCGCAAAAAACAGCCTCGTGCGAGAGCTTTACACCCAATTCGGTTTCGTTCCCGCTTCAGAAACCGCCGACGAAATTCGGTATGCGTTGCCGGTACCCGCCCAAGCGGTCCACACGGCAACCCACGTTCGCCATCTTTCCGAAAAACAAGCCGCGCCCGCGGACAGGCTGAGCCCCGGCTCAACCGGCGTGTACGACATCGGCGCGCGTCCGTGAAGCTTGCAGCCACTGCGACCGGATCCGCAAAAACGGCCATTCGATCAAGTGGAATGTGATCCACGCCACCGCCATGCTGACGGCAAAGCAAATCAGATAGCAGGCCCAGAATGCGGCCTCTCCCTGGCGCTCTCGCCATCCGCCCAACACCGCATGCAGCGCCGGCATCAGCCGGAAATGGTTGAGATAGATCCCATACGACAACCGGCTGATCAGGTAAAACCCGCGCCAGTTCAGCAATCCCAGGTTCGTGCGGAGGATCATGCACAACAGAACCGCCGCCCCATAAATCAGCGCGAGCGCCGTGAAACTGAACAGAATGTGATTCGTCTGATAGACGATCGCACCCACAACGACCATCGCCGCGGCCGCGATCGCACTGCGTTTCGGCGTCAGCCAGTCCGGATGGAAAACCGTCACCCACGCCAGCAGCATCCCGATCGCGAGCCCCTCCGAATGCGTGTGGATCGGAAAATACATTTCATCCCGCAGCGCATGCCCTTGCGACGTCGTCAACTGCACGTGAATCACCCGCGCTCCCAGCGGGAATAAAAACATCGCGACCGGCAACATCCACATGCAGCGACGCGCCGAAAATGCCGCAATCAGCGCGATACTCACCGGAGCCAGAATATAGAATTGCTCCTCCGTCGATAACGACCATCCGCCGCCGATCTGGCCGCCCAAGTAGTTCGAAAGAAATACCGCGTCCGGCAGAACGCTGCGTAAGGTTCCCCTTTCGTGCGCCACGATGACCGTAACCAGGGCCACGAAGCTGAAATACAGCGGCCAGATGCGCAAGCCCCGCCTCAGCAGAAATCGGCCGATCCGGATACCGCCGGTCTTGCGAAGCTCTTTCCAAAGCTGTGTTCCGATCAGCAAACCGCTCAGCACGAAAAAGAGGTCTACCCCGCTCCAGCCGAGATCGAACGGCGGAAGCTCGGCGACCTTCGGAATCGCCCCGAACTCATTCCCGAAATGCGTCGTGAACACCAGCAGGACCGCGATGCTCCGCAAAACGTCCAGCCCCGGAAGATTCTCGGGCGGACGCTCCCTCAAGTCTCGCCCGCCTCCCTGAAATAACTGAAGGAAACTCATCGTGAGATTCGACGACTCCCGCGTTCCGCGTCGCGCCCTCTATGCCCTGGCGCCTGCCAGCGACTTGTCCACGGCGAACTGAAGCGCCAGCGTCTCTCCCGCATAATAAGGCAAGGTCCCGGTGAATGCCATGTGGAAAAAGAACGACGCCACCGCGTAAACCACGCAGGCCGACAGCAGAGCGATACTCAGAGCGTTGATGTCCTCCGCACCGCGCCGCGAGCGCGAACGCCGGAACAGATCCAGGTTCATCTTGATCGCCGCCAGCAGCACCGCGAAATAACAGATGAATCCGGGCACTCCAGTCTCGCTCGAGATCTGCGTATAGGAGTTGTGCGTGCCCAGCCACTGGAACCACTCGCCTTTTCCTTTTGCCTCGTCCATCACCGCCAGAGGAAACTGCCCCGGCCCGACTCCAAATAGAGGATGCTTCATTGTCTCGACTACGCTTTTCTTGAGCAGTGCGATTCGCGACGTCTGCGACTCGATTGCCGAAAGTTCAGCCAGGCTTGCGGGCGGCTCGTCTCCGGTCAACAGCATCAGCCGGTTGAGAGCCGACGACGGCGCCAGCGCCACCGCGACGATCGCCAGCGCGCTGCCCACCGCGATCACCCTCACCCGGTTCCGGCTCAAATACAGCAGCAGGACACCGTACGCGATCGCGGCCAGCATGCATCCTCGCGATCCGGTGCGAAGAATGTAGGGAACAGAGCAGGCGATCCCGCCCGCCGCGATCAGCTTCCCAATCTTGTTCTTCTGCGAAAAAAGATAGACGAACTGCGTGATCCCCAGCAGCAGCTGCACCGCCAGTTCGTTCGAGTTTTCAAAAAATCCCGCCCCGCCGGGCACGAAATAGCGTCCATCCTCGCTGTACCGGCCGAAAGCGACCACCGTTGCCAGCGACATCAGCGAAACGAGAATATTCACGTACATCAGCTGCCGGCAGTTCCGCAACGAGTACGCGAGTGCCGCGACGAAAAAAAACAGCATGTAGGAACGCGGCAGATAATTCATCAACAACTGGATGCTGCCGCCGCGCCAGAGGCTGAACGGAGTCGCCACCAGCAGCCAAAGCCCGAACCCGGCCCACCACCACCCGATCTTGCTCTTGAAAGCCGTAAAAACCGCGCCCGATAACACGAACGCAAAGGGAAGCAGCAGCAGAGCGACGATCGAAAGATAGCCTCTGGTTCCCGCGATCCGGAACGCCCACTCGTTCAGAATCGCCGACACCATGTACGCGCAGAGGACCCAGAACCCGATCATCTGGCCCATCGTTCCCCTCGGCTTGATCGGCGCCGCTGGACGAGCCTCCGGTTGTTTCGTCAACACGGCGGCGGGAACCGGAGCAAATGGCGCGGGATTCGCCTCAGGCGTCCGCCGCACGGGCGCGAGCACCGTGCCCGAAGGGGACATCCTCGGACGGAAGCGGCTCATCTAGTAATCCTCCGGAAGGGACGGCAAACTTTTGTATTTTATCAGAGCTCTCATCCCACGCGCTTCGCTTCGATCAGCCGCACCGCGTCGCCGATCGACCGCAGTTCGTCGATTTCTTCCGGCTCCAGCTTCACGCCGAAGCTCTGCTCCAATTCCAAGACCAGATTCAGTTGCTGGACCGAATCCCATGCCTCCATCGTTGCCGGACTCGTTTCCGCCGTGATCTTTGCCGCGGGAACATCGAACAGCGTCGCCGCGATCCGCCGCACTCTTGCCAGAATTTCCTCGTTCAAAGCGATCTCTCCAGGACTTCGATCAATTGCCGCGCCGGCGTGTAAAACCAGGCGATCCGCCGGTTCCCGAACGCCACCGCCGGCGCCGGTTTCGCCACGATGATGCACCCCTGGTCCGCGACTCTCCGCAGCGCCTCGTCCATGTCGGCGGCTTCGTAGCACAGATGGTAGGCCCCCGCGCCCTTGTCCAGCAGCTTCCCGACCGGAGAATCCTCATCCGCCGGCTCCACCAGTTCGATCGTGATGTCGCCGCCTTCGCCGCGCCCCAGAAAACAGACCGAAACGCGCTGAATCGGATCTCGAAACGGCCCCGAAAGCAGCCGGTAGCCGAAGAGTTTTTCATAGCTCGGCAACGCTTTTTCGATCGACCGGACGGCCACGCCAAGATGGTGAAAGGTGAAGAACTCCGAATCGTTCAAGGTTCTAGTTTAACTGTAAAGCGCTGGTTTATACTGGGCGCGTGTCTTCCGAATTCCGCGCGGCCGCCGCGGACGATCTCGGCTCCATCACCGGCCTCCTGCAGAGCGCTTTCAACGCTTCCCCCGATGCCCCGTTCCTCGACCGCGCCCTGCTCAACTGGAAATACTTCACCCCCGGTCCCGATTGGACCGGCTCGCGAAGCTATGTCCTGGTGCAGAACGGCGTGCTGAAAGGACATGGATGCGCCTGGCCCGTGAAAGTCGTCTGCGAAGGAAGAACTCACACCGCCCTCACTCTCATCGACTGGGTCAGCCACAAGACGAGTCCCGGCGCCGGGCTCGCTGTCGTCCGGAAGATGGCCTCTCTGGCCGACATTCTGATCTCGATCGGCGGCTCCGCGGCCACGCGCCAGATGATGCCTCGCATGGGATTCCACACCGTCGATGAGCAGACCCTGTACGCGCGAGTGCTGCATCCCTGGCGTCAGTTCCGCATGCGTCCCGGCCGCAAGACTCCTCGCGAGATCGCCCGCCTGCTGCGCAACGCACGATTCGCGGCCGCTCCCCGCGCCTCCGCCGGAAACTGGACGCTCCTCCGTACCGGCGCGCTCGATCCTCAAATCCTGGCCGATTCTCTCCCCTCCGACCGGCCTGCCTCGCTCCGCTGCCCTGCCCTTCTGCAATACATGACGCAGTGCCCCGGCGCCACAGTGGAACTTTACTCTCTGCTCGACGCCGGCCAGCCCAAAGGATATGCCGTCGTGAGCAGTGTGAACGGCCAAAGCCGCATCGCCGAGATTCGCCTGCCCTCGCGGGAGCCGGCAGACTGGACTTGCGCCGTCGCCGCTATCGTCGAAGCTGCTTTGCATTCTCCCGCCTGCGAACTGGTCGCCTGGACCTCCGACCCGCGCCTCCGCGCCGCCCTCGAAGCCAATGGATTCCGTCCCCGCGACCGTCGCTCGATTTTCGTCCAGGACCCGCAGGGTTTAATTTCCTCCTCCGGCCGCGGCTGGGATCTCACCATGCTCGACGAAGACGCGGCTTTCCTGAACGTTCCCGAATATCCGTTTGCAACCTGAGCCGAATGTCCTTCTCCCCGACCGTCGAACCCGCCCCCGAAGTCAGCGTGCTCATGCCCGCGTACAACGTGACACAGTACATCGGCGGCGCTCTGGATTCCGTCTTCTCCCAAACTTTTGAACATTTCGAAGTGATCGTCGTAAACGACGGCTGCCCCGACACCGCCGCGCTCGAACGCGTACTGCGGCCCTATCAGTCGAGGATTCGCTACATCGCGCAATCCAATCGCGGCGTTTCCGGAGCCCGCAACACCGCCGCGCGCGCCGCACACGCGCCGCTAATCCTGCACCTCGACCCCGACGATCTTCTGGAGCCCTTCTGCCTGGAGCAGCAGGTTCAAACCATGCGCGAACACGCGGAGTACGACGCCGTCTACTGCAACAGCTCCATGTTCGGAGAAGGTCCACTCGCCGGACGCTGCTGGATGGACGTCTATCCGTCCGCCGGTCCTGTATCTTTCGCGAGCGTGCTCCGCAGCCGGACGTGTCCCGCCAATCCCGGCTCGATCATCCGGCGCGCGGCACTCGAAAGAATCGGCTTCTACGACGAAACTCTCCGCTCATGGGAGGACTACGACGTCTGGCTCCGGATCCTCAAATCCAGCCCGCCCGGCCGCATCGCCTTTCAAACGCGGCCTCTGGCTCGATACCGCGTGCGCGGAGATAGCCTGACCTACCAGTCGCGCTACATGGAATACGCTCTCGCCGTGCTCGAAAAAGCCGCGCGCGATTTCGAGCTTTCCTCCGAAGAAGCCGATGCTCTTCGCGATCGCACCGAACTGGTCCGCCATGAGGTCGAAAATAGCCGCGGCAAGCGCGCCCTCCGCGAGCGCCGCTGGAAGGACGCCATTCGCAGCTTCGAATACTGCCATCGATACCAGCCCTCGCGGAAAACGGAAGCGGCGCTGCTCCTGCTGCGCACCGCTCCCTGGGCGCTCTCGCCCTTGATCCGTATGTGGGATTCCTACCTTGAAAAACGCGCCGATTCCCGCACGCCAGGCAAGTGATCCGCCGCCTTACTGCACCGCGATCGCGCCCATCCCCGTCGTGACCGTCTGCGATCCGGTCTTGCGCTCGAGTTGGTAATAAACGATCCGCCCGGGCAGCGCCGGAATCGAAACCGAGCACGACCGCGTACACGAACTGGGGCTCTGCGTCTCGCTCGCGTAAACGAATGGAGCCTGCACCGTCGCCGCGGCCGAGGTGTAACAAGCCTCCGCCCGGCTCGTGCAGTAGAAGTTCGCCGCGTCGCCGTTCTCGGCGTATCCGAAGGCCACGCGCAGCGCGTCGCCCGTAGCTCCACTCAAAGCCAGGCCGACCCGCGTCGCCCCCGCCGAGATTCCCGCGTTCGAAGCCGAATCCGGAAACGGTGGAAGCTTGACCCACAGCATCTCCGAACGCTGCCCTTCGAGCCACGGCGCCATCACCAGGACCCACCTTCCGTCGGGCGTCGACTTCGCGTTCGTGAAATTATATTGCCGCCCCGGAGCCACCAGCGACGACGTCAGCCTTCGCATCTTCACGCCCAATTTGTCCGTCGCCGTCGTATCGAACTGCGTCACCCAGAATCCGTAGGGATAATTGTTGCTCAGGCACGTCGCATTGTACGAATACGTGTTCGTCAGGCACTGGTTGGCGCTCTGCGCCTGCGGAATGCTCACGTATATCTGTCCCGCGGTGGACCCGCTAACGCACTCCCCGCTCGAAAACACGTAGCAATAGCGCCACGGAGTCGAGTCCCCAAAGGTGCTCGCCGAGCTCGGCCCGCTCGCGTCCCCCAGCATGTGATACCCGGACCAACCGACGAATCCCGTCAATTTCGGATCGGGCGTCTGATTCCCCGCAAACGTGATCCGGTACGTTTGCCGCGTCCCCGCCACCAGTGTGACCGTGTTCCCGAACAGGCTCTCCGGACTCTCCGCGGATTGCCCCGACGACGGATTGTAGTGCCGCACATCCAGCGCCCAGTTCATCTCGCTGCCCGGCGTCAGCGCTCCCTGCTGCCGCTTCGAGGGATAGCTCTGAAGATAAATGTCCGGAATCTGCCCCGAGCTGAAGACCGGACTCCCTAAAACAGAAACCGTGACCGGCGTGCCCAACCCCGACGGCAACGGTTGATTCGGCCGGATCAGATAGCTGGGCGGCGCGCCGCCCACATAGGTGTATCCCGACGACCCCTCGCCGAAATCCGGATGGTTCCCTCCCACCGTGGGAGTCTCCGCGATATAGGAATGCGTCGCATCCAGCGCGTTCAGCCAGTAGGTCCCGCCGGGGCATCCACGGAACGGCATCGCGATCATGGTCCACCCGTTGGCGTGATTCCACTCCGACGCTCCATAGGTTCCGCAAGTGAAGCCGCCGTTGTCGGGCGTTTGCGCATTGCTCCCAAAGCGGAATACCGTGAGGTCGATGTCTGTATTGGAATTTCTGTCCACCTTCACGACCAGCATCTTTTCGCCGTAGGAAACGAAGCCGTAGGAGAGATCGGAAAGCTCATCTCCCTCGCCGATCGGTTTGATCAACGAATGGTCGGGCGCCGCGCTCCACGGGCATGGAAACGCCGCCGCCTCCGCTGCCGTGGCATGGACTGAACAAAAATCGCCCGGAATCTTAAATCGAAGACAACGCGCCACACCGCCCTGCGCCAGCGGCCGCGCCCCCAGCGCCTGCCATCGCGGATCCAGCCCCGCCGGGCACTCGAAGCCGTACGTCAGCAACACCGACGTGTTTGATGTGTAGCCGCTGCCCTTGTCGTACATCGCCGGCGTCGCCTGCCACGGACCCTTCATCGTTCCGCCCACCTGACCGCCGCTTCCGTTCAGGAAGTCCGCGTTGAACTGCCCGTTGCCGAAATTGATGCACGCGTGAACGCCCGCATATCCCACCGGATACCGGTCGAAGGTGTACGTCGCCCACTGGAGCACCGCCGGCACCGCGGAGATGTCCCACATCGAAATGTACCCGGGCCCGTCCTGCGATCCGCCTTTCACCACCGCGCACATCACCATGTAACTTCCCTTGATGGCCGCGCCCGTCTGCGGAGGCGCCGGCGTCAGCGGAAACATAGCGCTGTTGATTCCCGGACTGTCGCACTTCCCATTCGCCGCGCAACTGGAAAGCTGCGACGTCATGTCATTTCCGGCTCCCCCAAAAATGTCCGTGAACGTCAGTTGCTCCGGCGTTCCCGCCTCACTGGTAGCCTGCGGGAATCCAGGCGTCAGCGACCGGTAGTCTCCGCCGTAACACGCCCTGAAAACGCTCTGCAGGCTGAAAGACGTGAACCAGCAGTTGCCGCTCGACGGATGCCATCCCACCCACGCGCGATAATCGTTCACCGACGGCTGGAAATCCCGCGCGATCAGCCGCGTTTCTCCCGTCGCCGGGATGAACAGATAGATCGGCTTCGCCGCCTGTGAAATCGGGCTCGCGTTCGCCTGGCACAGAAATCCCTGCACCGGACTCATCGGATTGCCCGCCGCGTCCACGCTCACCGTCACGTAGTTCGAGTTGCAGATATCGCCCGATCCGTCCAGTCCGCTGTCGAAATTCGCCGAGAAGACAAAGTCGTACGACGCCGAAATCGAGACCGAGCCGGTATCCGTCGCCTTTTTCAGCAGGATTCCGAAATTCGCATTGGTGTATGCCGCGTTGCTGAGTGTCAGGTTTTCGACGAGCGTCAGATTCTTCGAGTCCGTCATCGCCGAGATCGTGCATAGATTGCTGGCACAGGTCGGCGACGAACCGGCGATGAAGATCTTCGTCCCCGCGGCCCACTCGGGATCGAACGAATTGCCCGAATTCAGCACCGCCGCCCCCGCCGTCGCCGTGACATTCCCCGACTTCTGCCCCACTTTCTGGTGCGTCGGCGCCGTCCCCCACGAGGCCCACTGCGCCTGCGGAAAGCCCGGAGACACCAGCAGTTCCCCATCCGTGTACGTCGCCGGAAACGCGTTGCTCGCAAATGTCAGGCTCGTGCTGGTCGCGCTTGCGATCGTGTGGCATCCATTCAGCCCGTTGCCGCCCTGCGCCGTCGTCACCGCGTTGCGGATGCCGTTCACGCAAATCTGCCCGCCCGCGCTCAGCCCGTGCGCGCTCTGAAAGTTGACCGTCGCCGTCCCGCTCGACACCACGATGTTGGTCAGCTTGGTCGCGCCGGTCGAGTTCCACGGCGCCTGCACGCCCCAGGTTTGAGGAGCGGTTCCCGCAAAAGCCGCACCCGATTGCGGCAGGACAATGCTCTGCGCCGACGTAAAGCAAGTCTGGCTGTCTACGGTCCAGCACGCCGACACAGTGCGATTCGCCGCGCTTGAGTCCGTCCCGCTGCCCCACGCCTTCACCAGGAAGTCCAGGTAAGACGTCCTCGGGTCCCATCCCCCGTTGGAGCCGAAATTCGTCGCCGACGTGGGAATCACCCCGATCAACACGAGCGCATCGCTCGAAGTGCAGGACGCGGACGTGTCGCACGTGGCCAGACTCGCCGAACCCGCCGAGAGTGCGTTGGTCGGACTCGTCCAGTGCCCGCTCGGATTCAGCGCGTAATTAAAAGCAAGATTCGCCGAATAGAACCCCACATCCGAGGGATCCGTCATCCGGCGAAGCTGAAGCCCCGTCGCCGGATCGATATACGTCGCCGTCCGGTCCGCCCAATTCATCGTCGGCACGCCGACATTTCCGAACGCGCCGGAATCGAACACCGGCGATTCCGGACCGTTTTGCCCCAGCGGCGGATTCAATGTGACGAAGGTCGTCGAAACCTCGGCATCCGTACCGCACGCTACCCCCACCCAGTGCAGAGTATTCGCCTGCAGCGCGCGCGAGTATCTCTTGCCGTCCGCCGCCACGCCGGACGTCCGCGTCCCCGCCACAAAAACGTGATCGCTTCCACCCGTGAATTGAGAAAACCGGTTCGATTCGATCTGCCGCACAATCGACCCCGGCCGCGAATCGGAATCCGACCCGCTGAACAGGCTCGCATTTACGTCGTTTACCGGCGCATTAAATCCCGCCCCCTCGCTCACCCGATACGTGCAGAATCCGGTCTGATCCGTCCGGACCCGGACGATCGCCTGCGTCGCCGTGACATCCTGCTTGGTGACCGTGACTGTCGTGGCGCCGAAACAGCTTGCCGTCAGTGCAATTGCAGTCGCAACAGACGGACTGAAATTCATATTTCGCATTATAGCCTCTAGAAACTCGACAACGTGGCTCTTTTCCACGTGTTCGCGCTCACGCAAACGTAATAGAAGTTCGTGTCCGACGCCCAGGTCCCCGTCACGCACGACGCGGACGATGTCGACGGCACCGCCACCCGCAATCCCACGACTGTGGTATCCACTCCAATCGAGTTCTGCCCACTCGTCTGCGTGATTTGAATTCCCGTGGTCGACGCCAGAACCTGGCTGCTGAGGAAGGCCCGTTGATCCGTCCCGCCGCTCGCATCCCATGCGCCGCTGGTTGCCGTCCAGGTGAACAGCGGGATCGCATCCGCCGGGAACCCGCTCACTCCGCTCTGCGCCGTGCATCCGGTCGAACAACTCGCCGTGACGTTGTGTCCCACCGTCAGCACGCCCGCATTCGAAATGTAAATGTAGGCCGCGCCCGTGCCGCCGGAGATCGTCACGGTGGCGCCGGTGTTGTACGTATACGCCTGCGCCCCAAACCGGCTATGGCACGGCGTCGCCGAAGTGCACCCCGGGCCGATCGTTAACGTGTTCGCGCTCGTCCGCGTCGTCTGAAAATCGCCCAGTTGACCCGCCACCGCCGCGCCGCCTCCTCCGCCGCCGCTTCCTCCGCTTTCGAGCGTCCAGATGTTCGAAGCCGTGCAGCCGTACAGGTTGGAGCCCGCCGCCGCGGTACTCAGAAAAAACATCTGGCCGGGCGCGCATGTCGCCGGAATCGTGGTCCCCGTCTGGAACGGCTTGGTGCTGATCGCCGTGGAAAAGTCCACGTTCTTGGTCTGCGTGCGCAGGTCCACGGCAGTCTGAGCGGACGCGACCGCGACGCCTAAAACACATAGCCCCCACGGATACAGCATGGTTCGGCAAATTAAATCCCGCATCGTCGTTTGAATACCTCGCTAAGGAGTGATTCCTTTGCCTTCAACCTACGTGCAGGGCTGCGCGCAAGAGTTCCGTCGATCCTTCAAATGCGTGATTTGAAATGCCTCAATCTTTCGAATTCGCGCCGTCACCGATCCGATAACCGGCCACGATGCGCGCAAACCGGTATTCGTCCTGGTCGGGCTCCACGCCGATTCGCTTCAGCTCGAACGGATTCTCGCCGCCCCGGTTCACGCCCA